>DATGLT010000473.1:0-14447 GCA_035294005.1 Verrucomicrobiia bacterium | reverse complement strand
CAAGGACCGACGTTGGTTTGGGATAAAAATGCATGTTCGAAACGTAGAGCTCGATGCGGACCTGGAGATGCACGGTTCGAACCATCATTACGTGGGCCTGTGCAAACTCCCTGACGGCGAGGTGAATATCTGCGGGCTGTTTGCAGCAGGCAGCGGAGTTAAGCTGTCCAAACCGCGTGAATGGCTGCTCGGGTCAGAGGGTACCCAACTTCGAGAGCGCCTGGTCGGCGCGAGCCTGGACGAGAATTCGTTCTGCTCCGTTGCCGGACTTTGCCTCGAACCTCAACTAGCCGCCGGCCAGCGCGAGTGTCGCCTCGGCGATTGTTTAACTATGATCCCGCCGGTGACCGGCAACGGAATGTCGATGGCATTCGAAGCGGCGGAGATTCTGGTCCAACCGCTCTTCATGTATGCGAATGGGGATTTGTCCTGGAGCGACGCGTGCGGAATTGCCGCGGCCAATTGCGATCGCGCGTTCCGGCAAAGGTTGCGCTGGGCCCATCGCCTTCAAGCCCTGATGTTTTGCCCCGTCATGCGCGGGCCGGTTGGAAACTGGGTGCTCCGTTCGGAACTGTTGTGGCGCGCTATTTTCAGCCGGACGCGTTAAAAGGCGCGGTGGTTCATTGCTTTTAGCGCTCCGCATTGGTACCGCTTAGACCAAATGAAGGCACTGTCGGACTGCCGGTTATACGCATTCGTGGACACAGCTTACCTGGGTGGACGCGCGCCGGATCGCGTTGCGGCGGAGCTTTGCAATGGAGGTGCCGACTTAATCCAGCTGCGCGCTAAAGGAATGACACAGCCGGAGGTCCGGGCACTGGCGGAACGCATCATTCCAATCACGCGCCGGGCAAACGTCGGTCTCGTCATAAACGATTTTCCCAGCCTGGCACTCGAATTGGGCTCCGAATTCTGCCACCTCGGCCAGGAGGACTTCTTCGGTGGGGGCTACAAACATGTGCAGGATATCCGGCCTCCCGGTTCACGCCTTGGCATCGGCCTTAGCACACACCGGCCGGATGACGCACAACGTGCCGTTGCGGCCGGCGCCGACTACATTGCCATTGGGCCCGTGTACGCCACTGCAACCAAACCGACCGCCAGCCCCGTGACGCTCGATTACGTGCGCTGGGCAGCAGCGACGGTTTCGGTGCCATGGTTCGCGATTGGCGGCATCAACATGAAAAATATTGATGATGTGTTGAATGCCGGAGCGCGGCGCATCTGCGTAGTCTCGGCGATCCTCGGAGCCGCGGACATTGCGCGCGCTTGCGGCGAGTTTCGTTCCAGGCTCGACCGTGTCGCCTTAACCTGAACACGCCAATCACCACGAAAGAAATCACCCGCAGGGCATTTGAGATTGCGACAGCCCGGCTCGTTTCCTACTTTCCCGCCGTCCAAACAACCGGAACGGTTGGCAGAAACATTTATGAGCGTGTTGATTGTAGGTTCCACGGCGCTGGATTCCATCAAAACTCCAAAAGCCGAAAACCCCAGGCTCCTGGGCGGCTCAGCAAGCCATGCGGCCGTGGCGGCGAGCTTTTTTGGGCCGGTAAGCTTAGTCGGTGTTGTCGGAGACGATTTCCCGAAGCGGTACATCCAACTGTATCGCCGGCACCGAATTGACTTGGAAGGATTGCAGGTACGGAACGGCAAAACCTTCCATTGGTCAGGTGAATACGAGGAGAACATGAATAATCGGAGAACACTCCTGACGGAGCTGGGAGTCTTCGAGACCTTCACACCCACCCTCCCGAGTTCGCACCAGGATTCGCCGTTCGTGCTCCTGGCCAACATCGCGCCATCCTTGCAAAGCCACGTGCTGGACCAGATGCGGCGGCCTAAATTCGTTGCGGCCGACACCATGGACCTCTGGTTGAACATCGCCCTACCCGATCTCCTCAAGCTTCTCAAAAGGCTGGATGCCTTTGTGCTCAACGACAGCGAAGCTCATCAGCTCACGAAGGAAGACAACGTGTTCTCGGCATTGAAAAAGATCCACAAGCTCGGCCCCAAATACGTCATTATCAAGAAGGGTTCGCACGGATCGCTGCTTTCGAGTCCAAAGGGTTATTTTATCTGTCCTGCGTACCCGCTGCATCAGGTAGTCGACCCCACCGGGGCCGGTGATTCGTTCGTCGGCGGGATGATGGGATACCTCGCCTCGGCGAAAGGCGGAATCGACCAGAACATTCGCCGGGCAATGATTTACGGCAGTGTCGTCGCCTCCTTTTGCTGCGAAGGATTCGGCCTGACGCGAACCACAAAGGTAAAACGCTCGCAAATCGATCAGCGCGTCAGGGAGCTGGAAAAATTGACGCGGTTTTAGGCGGGCGGATCTATCGGTGGCGGCTTTGTGGCTGAATTTTTAGACCGTGAAATCGGGGGAGCCCTTGTCACGGTCTTTCTTGCTCATGACCTTCACGTTCGCTTCCTCCTGCACAACCAGGGAATGCGCCGGCACGCTTGAGGTGAGAAAGACGTTTGCCCCAATAGTGCTATGCTCGCCGATGACGGTATCGCCTCCCATGATTGTGGCGCCAGCGTAAATCGTCACGTGATCCTCGATTGTAGGATGACGTTGTTTGCCCCTCAGGGCTTGTCCAGCAGCTAACGACCGCGCGACGAGGCCCACGCCTTGATACATCTTCACATGATCGCCGATAATGGTCGTCTCGCCAACCACTGTGCCAGTGCAATGGTCCACGAAAAAGTGTGAGCCGATGCGCGCGCCGGGATGCAAATCCATCCCCGTGCGAGTGTGGGCCCATTCGGTCATGATGCGGGGAATCAGAGGGACGTTCTTGAGATAAAGTTCGTGTGCCAGCCTTTGGACAGCGATCGCCTCGATGAACGGATAGGCGACAATCACCTCTTCTTTGCTCAGCGCCGCGGGGTCCCCGTTGTAAGCCGCCTGCGTGTCGGTCTGGAGCAGATCGCGAATCCTCGGCAAGCTGCCAAGGAATTCGAGAGTGTATGTCCTGGCAATAGGCCGCAAATCCCGTTTGGGAACCTGCAACTCGGGGGGAGGATTGTACTCGATGCTTTTGGCGACCTCGGCTTCAAGGCTCGAGAGCACTGACTCCAGCAGTTGACTTGTTTCTGCTTTCAATCCCGAGGAATGGATGAGTTGCTCGTCGAAGAACCCAGGAAACAAGAGCCTGAGCAGGTCATGCGTGATCAGGGCAATGGCGCGCTTGGAGGGAAGGTTCTTTCCATCCAGATGGTTGATTCCGCCCGTGTGGTGATATGAATCCAGCAGGCGCTCGGTTAATTGGGTTACTGTCAACTGCACCCGGCCATTATCCCTTAACTCAACTGCCAAGGCAAGTGACCCAACTGCCTGCAGGGAACCTGAGAACACACGCTGATCCTGAAGCTTGTCTCCAGGCTGGACCAGGCCCTTGCCATTGATGCACCTGTCCCATGGGGCGAGGAAACATCGCTGGGCATTTCGGCGGCCGCAACCTAAGCTCGCGCGGTGACCGCGTATCTTCAATGGCCACTTTGGTTCGCAACCGGGCTGTCCGCAGGATTCGTCGATTCCATTGCCGGCGGGGGCGGCCTGATAACGTTGCCGGTTCTGATCAGTTCCGGACTCGAACCCAAAGAAGCCCTGGGCACGAACAAGCTCCAGGCAACGTTCGGGTCAGCCAGCGCGGCCGCCCATTACGCGGCCGCCAAAACCGTGTCTGTCAAAGAGTGCTCAAGGGGATTCGCCCTCACCTTTCTCGGAGCCGCAATTGGAACATTCGCGGTGCAGCGACTTGAGCCTACATTACTCCGTCGCATCATTCCCGTTCTGCTAATGGCAGTGACCGTTTGTGTTCTCCTCAAACCCGATTTGGGACAATCGGACACGAGGCCGCGACTGAGCAGGAACCGGTTCGATTTGATTTTCGGATTGGGCCTTGGTTTCTACGACGGATTCTTCGGTCCTGGCACCGGCACATTTTGGGCCATGGCCTACGTTCTGGGACTCGGATTCAACCTGGCGCGAGCGACCGGACATACCAAGGTGATGAACTTCGCAAGCAATTTGAGTTCGTTGATCTTCTTCCTCTTGAACGGCAAAGCGCGTTTCATGGTCGGTCTCACGATGGGGCTTGGACAGCTTCTCGGGGCGCGCATAGGTTCGCGGATGGTCATCGCGCGAGGAACAAAATTCGTGAGGCCGGTTTTTCTGGCGGTTGTTTTCGCGCTCACCTTGACCCTGCTTTACAACAGCTTCAAACATTAGAGCCCGACCCTCGCACGTCAGTTAAACAGCTCGTCGCAGTGAAGGTGTTTGAGAGAGCAACCCTTTGAGTTGACGCTATGGCAAAGGCTTGCATTGTTCCAACCGTCTCCGCAATCTGCCCTCGTGAAACCGAGTACCCAAACTCCTGTTTCGAAGCCAGTTCCCTCGGCGCACCCTCCTGACACCCTTCTCCCGCGGCGGGCATTTCTGCGCGCAGGGTTTTGCGCGGCCCTATCGTCGCCTCTCCTGATTTCATGCCAGACGAAAAAGGAGGTTCCCGAGCCCAAAGCGGCTTCGCCGAACGGCCGTTTGAACCATGCCTGCATCGGGGTGGGCGGGATGGGTTGGGGAGACCTGCAGAATTTTCTCCAGCATCCGAAGGTGGAGATTGCCGCGTTATGCGACGTGGACTCGGTGAACCTCGAGAAGGCGTCCAAGGCGGCCCCGCGCGCGAGGCTTTACGCGGACTGGCGGGAGTTGCTTCAAAAAGAATCCGATATTGACTCGATTAGCGTTTCGGTGCCCGACCACATGCATTTTGCGATTGCCTACAGCGCGATCCTGAAGGGCAAACACGTTTACTGCCAAAAGCCGCTTTGCCACGACGTGGCCGAGGTCAGGGCCCTGACGGAGATCGCGGTTCGCCGGAGCGTGGTAACCCAGCTGGGAACGCAAGTGGCCTCTTCCGTCCATGAGCGCACGGCGGTGCGTTGGCTTCGTGAAGGACGGATTGGCAAGATCACGCATGCATACCTGTGCTCGAACAGACCGGGAGCAGTCGAGGCGTATCGCTTAAAAGGCCCCAGGCCTCCTGGCGGCAGCCCGGCTCCGCCAACCCTCAGTTGGGGCCTCTGGCTGGGCACAGCCCCCGAAAGGCCCTACGTGCCGGACATTTATCATCCTACAAAATGGAGGGCATGGCAGGACTTCGGCACGGGTTGGGCGGGGGATATCGGATGTCATATATATGATCCTGTGTGGAAAGGACTTGAGTTGGAGGCCCCGTCCAAGGTCATTGCTGAGGTTCAGGAGTCATGGCAGGCATCGCCGGAACGACGGGCCGATAATTGGCCGCAAGGAGACTATATCAGATGGATCTTTCCGGGGAATGACAGGATAGAGGGACGGGAGCTTGTAGTTGAGTGGTTCGACGGGGAGTATTATCCGCCTGTCCATATTCGCAAGTTGGTGTCACCGAACGTGAAAGAGTATCCGCCGGAATGCTCGCTCCTGATTGGCACTGAGGGATCGCTTCTCATTCCGCATGGGTATCCGCCGCAACTATTTCCAGAGACCAAGTTTAAAGATGTGCGGCCACCGGACTTGCCGCAGCGCAACCATTATCATCATTTCGTCGACGCCTGCCTTGGGGGCGAGAAGACCGAATCGAACTTCGGCCAAACCGGGCCCATGACGGAGGCGATTCTGCTGGGGACCGTGGCCATTCGAGTGCCTGGAGTGGATCTGAGCTGGGACGCACCTGGCATGAAAGTCACGAACAGCAGGGAAGCAAATCGATTTTTACAACGGAAATATCGCGAGGGTTGGCACTATTCGAGGTTTTAGGCGACTACTTTCCCGCACACGAAGCGGAGTGTGGAGCCCGCTGGTTGAGCGGATTGACACCGTTGGAGAGGGGAAGTGGCCAGCCCCGTCACCCCGGCTGGCCAAAGTTCCAGGAGCAACCCGGTCGAGGGGTCACTGGGGTGTTAATCTGACGCCGGATTCCTTCAGTTTGTTCAGATTAAAATGCGTGGATCAGCTGGAAAGGTGGCAAAGCGCGCAAACCAGGATTGGGAGTCGGCCTCGTAACCTGCTCGGAAGCGGGGAGCGGAGGCTTAAGCCAACACTTGCTAGCCGTTCTTTGTTAGGGCAAGGAAGACATCCTCCAGCGGGCCGGCCTCGCCACTTTTGCGACGGAGTTCATCGCGCGTACCGACTGCAATGAGCCGGCCGTGGTGCATGATTCCGATGCGATCGGCCATTTCCTCGGCCACGCTCAGTTGGTGAGTGGACAGGAGCACGGCCATTCCGGCGCGGGCGCGCTCTTTGAGGATGTCCTTGACGACACGGGCGTGCTGGGGGTCCAGACCAACCATTGGCTCATCGATAATGAAGACTTCCGGGTCATGCAGGAGGGCCGAAACGATGGCAACACGCTGACGCGTTCCGTGAGACAGGCCGTCAATCGCTTTGTCGGCAAACGGCTCAAGGTTGAACCGGGCAATCAACTCGCCCACGTTCGTTTGCAGCTGCGCTTCGGTCATGTGAAACAACTGGCCGATGAAGCGGAAAAATTCGCGTGGAGTGAGTTTTTCGTAAAGAAAAGGGAAATCCGGAACGAAGGCCATTCGGCGTCGGGCCTGGAGAGGTTGTTCCTGGATATCAAACCCGGCGATCCTGACGCGGCCCGAAGTGGGTTTCATGAGCCCGGCAAGAATTTTCATCGTGGTGGTCTTGCCGGCGGCATTGGGGCCGAGCACGGCGAAGAACTCGTTGCGGCCGACCTTCAGGCTGAGATCGTCAACGGCGAGCAAATCGCCGAATTTTTTCACGACATGTTCCAGCTCAATCATGGCAAGGGCTTAATTGCCGCCGAGCTGGTCGTTGGTTAAAACGATGTCGCCGGGAAGTTCCGCTCTTAAGATTTCGCCAACTCTGCTGACGAAGATGACCACGGAAAACCGGTCCAGAATTCGCGATTGGAGCCGATAGACCCGAGTTGTAGAATGACCGAGGCGGAGGGATTCGTCCCGGGCTTGCCATTCGAGCGCGGGGGCTTTCAAAGCTTTCGTTTCTCCACCCAACGAGGCGCCCAGGCTGCCGAAAAGTGCCGCGGCGGCGGGCCCTCCAAACTCCTGCAACAACGCCTCGGGATGTTCCAATTCGGAAAATTTGATCACGCGCTCGGTTTTGCCTGAGTCATCCTGCCAGCTGAATTTCAGCGTTTTCTGGGCGGCAACGGAACGCAAGTCCAGGGTCGAAGGCCGCAGGTTCAGGCGGATATCGAACTCTTGCCATTGCTCATTGCGGCCGAGAGTCAGGTGACTGTCGAATCGAACTCGATCACCAGGATTATCCCACAAAACATTCCCATCCAGCTCGAGGCGATAGTTTACGATCCTGGGGACCATCCCTTCGGGCGGCGCCTCGGCGGCGCTCAACTTGTTCAGGTCCTCGCCGACGCTGGTGATCCAATGACAGAACCCGATCTTTTTGCCCTGCCGAAAAACCGTGAGCGAGGAGCTGTCGGGCGCGGTGAGGATTTTTTCCCAAACCACTCGCGGCGGGACGGCACTGCCCAGGCCGGCACGTCCGCCGTATTCGGCGCGCCACAACAGCACATTCATGGTCACCCAGAAGGCCGTGAGCGCCAGGAGCCAGATACGCGCGGCCATGCTTTCAGGAGCCCGGGATGCGCAACACTTGGCCGACGCGCAAGCGCCTGGCATCGAGCCCGGGATTGGCGGACATAAGCGCATCCACTTTAAGGCCGTACTTGCGCGCGATAAGACTGGGTGTTTCTCCGGCTTTGATCGTGTGAGTCCGGTTGGTTGCGGGGGAGGTTGGCTGCGAAGCGGCGGGGGAGGGCTTGCTCATCACCAGAATCGGCGTTGAGTCCTGGCGCACCGGAAGGATGGGCTGAGGGCTGCTCGCTACCGGCGCGGGCTGATTGGTCAGCGCCTGCAATCGAGCGGCGTACCCGGCCCACTTTTCCAAATCCTCTTTCAATCGTTTGTTGTCATCGGTCAGTCGCTTGTTTTCCTGGCTTAGTTGCTCGAACTGTTTTTGAAGCTTTTCCGTGACGGGGCCGAGCGTGACTGTTTCCGCCAGGGCTTGTTTGCAGCTCATGATTCGCTGCCGGGCCAGGTCTGAATTTTGAGCTTTCGGCTGCAAGTTGAGGTAATGCTGGTAATGATAAATGGCGGCTGCGGGATCTGATTCGCGCTGGTCATAAATCCAGGCCAACTCGAAATGTGCGGCAGACGACTGCGGATTGACCTGCAGGGCCTTTTCGAAACATTGAACCGCTCCCTTAAAGTCGTAGGCGTTGGCTCGATTTTTCCCCGCCAGAAAATGCGGCTCCTTTTCTTCGTCCTGCTGTCCCGGGCCCGACGGGTTGCACCCGGCCAAGGCCAGGCAGGTCAGCGCCAAGGCAATGGCATAAAGCGAACGGGCCTGAAACATCATCCGCCGAAGCTAATCAAAGGAATGCGTGGATTCAACCATCGCTTGGGCGAAACGGGTTGGGACGGGAGATTTCGCCAGGCTCAGCCGGGGTGGAAGGCGCGGAAGGCGGGGCGGGCGTAGTGAACGGATTTTTCTTTGGAACCGCTGACTCTGGAATGACAGGACAGGCGAGAACACCGAGCACGAGGTAAACCCATCCGAGCAGAAAGTGAAGCGCGAATGCGGCGCCAAGGCGAATGAGATCCAGCTGCGCAAATCCATAAAACGCCAGGGCGGCGGCCATCACCAAAGCCCCTGGCATGAGGGCGGCGCCGGACAGTCGCCAACCGCCGCGCAGCGTCAACTCGCGATTGGCATAGAGTGCCAGCAGCCAGGCGACAACGCAGTAAAGCGTCGAAAGCGCGGTCCAACTGAACAGCAACCAAAGGATCGTAGCAAACACGGTTATCGCGAGCAGGATCGGGGCCCAGGCCCCAAACCAGGGTTTTAGCTCCCGGTAATTAAACGGAAAAGATTGCGCGTGTGGGTAATTCCATTGAACAAATCCGAACAACGAATAGAAACGCAAATCGCCCAGGCCGAACTCGGCCTGGACATGGGCGGGGGAGCGGGTTTGTGCGCTGTGGTCCAGGTCAACGGCAATCGCGAGGGAACGTCCTTCGGCGAGCAACTGCGGCGAATCCGCGGTCCAGGTGAGCCGGCCGTTATTGATTTCTCCTTCCTGCGGCAAGCGCTCGATTGCGGCGGCGATGATCGGAAACGATGTTGAGCTCAACAGCCACGCGCAGATTCCGCCGGTCCCCAGCGCGACAATCAACTGCACCAACCACAACCTGCCGAACGTGGCGGAGGCGAAAGCCGCGACACCTTTGGGTGTCAGCGGACACCAGGCAAACGGGCGGGGTTGGTTGATGGCTTCCATGATTGAGCCCGCGGATAACCGCGCATAAACACGGATCAAGCGCAGACCGACAATGCCGCAAGCGCTTGAGCTTTTCTCAAAAAACCGGTTCCGTCCGAGGTCCGACTATGCGGCAGGAGGGGGTTGCGGCGCAGCCGGGGGCGGTTGTCCAGGGGTCTGCGGGGGCGCGACAATGACCGGGACCGGGTAACGCAGCTTCATGACGTCGTCGACGAGCACCTCGACGTAGTACGTTCCGGGCACTTTGAATTCGACCTGGGCAAAAACAGTGACGTTGGTGGCGTGCAGCGCCGCGTCCTGCAGGGCGAACTTCACTTCGCCTTTGCGCAAAACCGTGGTTTGGTCCGGACCGATGAACCGAACACTTTCGGTAAATTGGCCAACACCGGCGGTCCAGCGGTTGAACAGGCTTAATTTAAACGCCACGACCGGCAATTGCGGAACGCGGATAAAATTAACCACGCCGATCAGAAAGAAGTTACCGGTAACCTCTTGTCGGATTTCTTCGCATAGGAGAGAGCATTGCAGGTCGGGCAAAATTCGAGTTGGTTGCATGGATCCTTGATTGATAAATGGTGGAGAGGTTGAGAATCAGAGCACGCTTTTTTCCGCAGCCCAGACAGTGTTGTGCATGAGCATGGCGATCGTCATCGGGCCCACGCCGCCGGGGTTGGGCGTGATTTTGCCGGCCAACGGCTGGACAGCGTCGAAGTCGACGTCTCCAACGAGCCGCGAACCGCTCTGGGACGACGCATCGCTCACACGATTGACGCCGACGTCGATGACCGCCGCGCCTGGCTTGACCATGTCCGCTTTGACGAACCTGGCGACGCCCATGGCCGCGATGAGAATGTCGGCCCGCCTGCAATGCCCCGCGATGTCGCGGGTCGAGGCATGACAAATCGTGACCGTGGCGTTCGCGCGCGCGTCTTTCTGACACAACATGACGGCCATCGGCTTGCCCACGATGTTGCCCCGCCCGAGAACAACGACTTCCACGCCCCGGGTGCTGATCCCCGAGCGAGCCAGCAATTCGATAACGCCGGCAGGTGTGCACGGGCGGAAACCGCTGGGATCATTGAGCACCAGTTTGCCGATGTTGACAGGGTGAAAACCATCGACGTCTTTTTGTGGCGAAACGCTCGAATAAATCCTGGCCGAGTCGATATGCGCCGGCAGCGGCGCCTGAACCAAAATGCCATGGAGCCGGCGATCGTCGTTCAAGCGCGCAATCAGCGAAAGCAACTCGTCTTGCGTCGCCGCTTCAGGCAGCACGAACGTCTCGGAAAAAATGCCAAGCTCCTGGCAGGCCTTTTCCTTGCGGCCGACATACACTTTCGAGGCGGGGTCTTCGCCGACCCGCACGAAAGCCAGCCCGGGTTGGCAACCACGGGCTTTGAGGCCGCCAATGCGGTCGGTCAACTCGCCTTGCAGTTGTTTGGCTATCGCCCGTCCGTCGATGAGGTTGGCCAAAGCCATTTACTCGATAACCTGGATCTTCTGGATGGTAAGAACGGGCGTGTTGCCCCAACGTTCTTCGAGCCCTTCCTCGCCGCTGACGACGATGTGCAGTCCCTTATAGCGGCGCAAATCCAGGTTAGGCGAGGTGGTATAGAGGTAATCGATCGTCCGCTTGTTTTCGGGGCTGATGAGAGCGAAATGAGTTGGCGCCTGGATGCTGGTGGTGCCACGAACAATGCCTTCGCGTTCGACAATGCGCACGGGCGGAGGTTCATCGGCGGCGGGCGCGGATGGGGCCGGAGTAGCGGCGGCAGTCTCGGGCGCCGCATTGGTTTCCGGTGCGGTCACCGGAGCGGTGGCGGTGGCGGTGGTATCCGCGGGAGCGGCTGCAATGGCGGGCTCGTTTGTCACAGTGGCCGAAGCGATCGGCTCGGCCGTCGTGGGCGTGGCCGGGGCAGCGGGTTCCTGTTTCAAGTACTGCGCGGCGACAAAGGCGTAGGCGTTTGTGGGAGCTTCGATCTCAATCCAATCTCCTTTGGCGTTGACCTGGGTGACTGTTTCCCCGTGCTCAAGGCGTCCCAGGACGCTGAAATTTTCTCCCGGCCCGCCGCGGACATTGAGCTTCTTGGGTTTGACCGTTTTGTTGGTATCAATGAAGCCGTTGTTAACCCAAACGTGAACATCGGAAGGGAGCGCGATTTTGGCCCAGGCGGAAGGCTCATCGGGTCCGGAATTGTTGTGGGTAATTTCCTCGAGCACCGTCACGTTTTGGCCCTTGGCCAGCCGTGCAACAACCTCGCTGTTGAGCCTGGGCTGGCCCCGCACATTCACGTGGTTGGCATCGACCGTCGCGGGACCGGCCACCAGGGGCACTGACTTGAGCTCGGCGGCGGGGTTCTTCTTTTTGACGACCGACTTTTTTGAGCGCTTTTTACCCACCGCCTTTTTCTTGGGAACAGCATTTGTGCCGGTCGACTCCATGCCCGGGGCCGTGGGCGCATTGGTCACCGCGGGAGCTGCCGCCGGAGTTTCAATGGGCGGCGGCGAACTGTTGGTAGCCTGCTGCGCAAACAGGCTTCCTGAAAGCAGCACTGCAAAAAGCAAATAAGAGTTCATTCTCATAATTCACGACAGTAGAGATTTAATCTCAGCCGGTGTCAATGTCCGCCATTTCCCAAGGCGCAACTCACCGAGTTTGATAGGACCTATTTGGATCCGTTGCAAGCGCTTGACCTGGCGGCCCTGGGACTCAAACAAGCGCCTCACTTCGCGGTACTTGCCTTCGGCCAATTCGAGTTCGACCACGCTTTGGGAAGAGGTAGCGGAAACCAGGCGGGCTTTCTCGGCCTTAAACCGCTCGCCTTCATACCAGAGGCCCTGGACAAATCGCTTGAGGATCTCGGGCTCGACGCGGCCTTCGACGGTGGCAACGTATTTCTTTCGAACACCGTAGCGGGGGTGAGTCAGGTGAAGACTGAATTGGCCGTCATTGGTGAGGAAGAGCAGGCCTTCGCTGTTGAAATCGAGCCTGCCGACCGAGTGCAGGTGCGTCCATTCTTTGGGAAGCAGTTCGTAAATGGTGGGGCGGTCATGCTCATCCTTGCGCGAACAGACGAGCCCCCGAGGCTTGTTCAGCGCAAGATACAACTTGCGTTTGGCGCGGACAGGCTTCCCGTCCAGGCTCACGTGGTCGTGCGCGGGGTCCACCTTGGCGCCCAGTTCCTGGATAATCCGGCCGTTCACACTCACCCTGCCCTCCAGGATGAGTTGCTCTCCGGAACGGCGCGAAGCAACCCCGGCTTCGGCGAGGAATTTTTGGAGTCGCTCTTTCAAGCCACGGGTTAAAACTCAAGCGCGGAGTGGATACCCTGGCCGGCATGGCCAGGACGGCTTCCACTCCGCGCTCGACAGGTACAGCGGGGCGTTAGGCTTCGCCTTTTGTCTTGCGCAAACCGGTAATCCGGTCGCCCTCTTTCCATTGCCCGCGCTTTTTCAAAAGCTCGATTCGCTCAAATCGCTTGAGCACATTTCGTTTGCCGCCCAAAGTGGCGGCGGCGCGCAAACTCCGATGCTGTGACATAAATCGTTCTGGTTGACAGTTGACCCGCCCCAGGTTGGAAGCGGACGGTGTATTTATCACAGGCCAGCCCCGAACGCTAGCGGAATTTTGGTGGTTGAATCCGCCCACCCGGAACCCGTCCAGCAGATCCGAAATGCGCGCGGCATCGCAACCGAGACGCTCTCCCGGCGTTGGCTCAAGGCGCTAATTTTAAAGATGGATGCCGAGGCCGAGCTCGACCGGCCGGGGCCGCAAGCCGCCGGTTCAAGTCCGAAGCCTCACTCACTCGAAAGAAAAACCATAATTAAGGAGCCATGTTCACAATCGTCATCCGCGAGATTCCTGGCAATTGGCAGACTCCGGAAATCATCCGCTTAAGGCACTTCCTCAAATCGGCAAAAAGAGCCTGGGGTTTTCAGAGCGTCGACATACGGGAACATAGCCAGCTATGCGCTGTTCAAGGCACACGCAACGAAAGAGCCGGCCCGGGTGTCAGCACAGCGGACCCCATCGACAAGATGCGTCCTGGGGCAAATGATGAGGATCCGTCTTATGAATTTCGATAAAATGCTAAACTCAACTCTTTAAACATCGTTTTGCGCATGCTCTCTACGGCATCAATGGCTTGGTCTCGGGAAGTTTGGCTTTTAGCTTTAGCCACTTCATCTAGCGCATCAGACATTGTTTTTGCGAACACACCCCCCACCGGAGCCGCTTGATCCTCCCCGAGCAATAGCAGTTTCGCGTGGGAGGAAAATATCTGGTCAAACTTATCTGAAAACGCCGTGTAGAGTTCAACTTGCTCCGCTTCCAATTCTTTGACGCGTGGATGATCTTCGGCTCCGCGTTCCTTCGCCATAGAAAGACCGGCTGCCAACCCCTCTATTTGCCCCGCCAGCCTTAGCCACGCTTGGAACAATCCTTCGTAGGCGCTACTGACGTCCAAAAGTATTTGAGATCGTTGCTCTATTCGCAATTTAATGATTGCGCTCTTGCTCGCGTGCCTAGCAACCAGCCAAGCAAAGAAACCCGCGATCAGGGAACCGGATCCGATCTTAACGGCGTTGTCTGCGACATCGATCCAAGTTGCAGGCATAAGGGCGAGTTTGGTTAGCCACGCACGAATCACAAGCCGAAAAGCAAAACCCCGGATTTTTGGCCAGGCGTGATTCAAAACTGATTCAGTTCCGCTTCACCACTCGTCAAAAGGTAAATCGCATTCAAAAGGGTGTCGCGTGCTTCCGCTCGCAAGTCCTTGACCAATTAAGCCGAGCGAGCCAGTTTAATACCCCGTGCCAATTACCAAATCATCTCCAATATATGAGCGAGGCCAAGAAAGAGACAGCCACGCCGGCAAATGTGCCGGTGAGATTTCAACACCAGCGCGCTGGGTACTTTCGCGCGATTCACGCGGACGGCGTGTGGGGTGCGTTGAGCAACACATCGAACATACATCTTTCCTTTTACAACGAACGTCCGCCAATTCCGAACGCTGTCATTCAAGAATTGGGGCCGGACGGCCAATGGGTGAGGGACACCATGCGGACGGAGCCTCCTACAGACGTGAGCATAGT
>DATGLT010000472.1:0-10242 GCA_035294005.1 Verrucomicrobiia bacterium | reverse complement strand
CGTGAATTCCCACGAGATGATTCTGTCCAATGCCGAACCCGACACCAATGACCGCGACGGCGATGCGATTGTTGGCGCCGGTGACGTTTGCCGAAGGCGCCTGGTTTTGGCCATAAACAGGTGTTTTAATGACCGAGGTGGCAGCCAGCGCAGCCGCGGCAGTCGCTGCTTTCTTTATGAAATCCCGGCGCGGGACCCCGCCGGCCGAAGAGGTGGATGGTTGTTCCATAACAATTTATTTCAATTACCGTATCACTACTATTATTGACGAAGAGTAATGGAAAGAAATTCGGGGTCAACCTTACAAAGCGTCGTAAAAATCAACCCGGCACGCCACGAACCGGGAGGGGGTCAGGGCGCAATTCCAACGTTCCAAGCTCGCGAAGAAGGCTAACTCCAACGTTCCTGCGATCGGGTGCGGGCTGCCTTGCGCGCCGCGGCCCTGCGGTTCGCCCCGCCCCGCCGACGTGCCGCCGCTTTGGCCTGGCGCGACAACGCCTGGTGTGAAGCGGCGCTACGGCTCTCTTTCCTCAACGCCTGCAAACGGCCGCGGGATCGTCGCGGAGATTTGGCTTCGCCCCGGCGGCCTTTCCGGTAAGGCAGCGGCTGCGCTCCTGCGGGTTTTCTCGGAAGTTTTACCCTTGGGAGGCGGCGGCAGATCAACGCCGGCACGGCGCGCTTTCGAAAGCCCGATCGCGATCGCCTGCCTGGCCGAGCGCGCTCCGTGTTTGCCTTCACGGATGTGATGCATTTCTTCGCGCACGAATTCCCCCGCCTGGGTCGAGGCCGCCTTGCCCTGCCGCTTGTCCCGGCGGGCGCGTTCCAGAGTTTCTTTCTCGGGCATAGGTCCTTTCTCTACAGGAGCGACACAGCACGTGCGCCGCACTGTTTACCTTAAGAAGGTCCGCCGCCTTGTTTCAATAGGGTGATTTACTGAGGTGCGGCTCTCCCCGGCACTCGGAAGAAGCGTCCCTACGGTATGAACCTTGCCTGCGCGGGGGATGCAGTGGCCGGCAATTCCTCTTTCTTTTTCTCACTGTAACTAATGAGCACAGCCCCGATCATGATCAAGACGACGCCCGCCCAGCGCGTGGCGGAAACCTGTTCGTGAAGGAACAGCGTCGCGGCGAAAGTCGCAAAAACAAAGCTCAGCCCGGTGAGCGGCCATAGAAAACTGATATCGCTGCGCGCCATCAGGATCAGCAGGCATCCGAAAAAAAGAGCCTCAAAAAACACACCGCCCAGGATCATCACATTGGTTGCTCCGGCTTTGACCATCCGCACAATCTCCCGCCGATTTACCTGCTTGAACTCACCTACCTGGGTCATTCCCTTTTTGAGCAGCACCACTCCTGTGCTCTCGAAAACCAAACCAATGAGTAGAATTGCCAATAACTTTGCCATTTTAAAGATCCTGGTAGCGGATGAGTTGGATGTTCTGCGCCTTGAGTTCCTGCCTGACGCGCGGGCTGATGAGCGCATCGAACTCGTGTTTAAAATCATCCAGCGAGGGATGAGAGTAAAGCTCGGAGTCGCCGGCCGGCAAACGCCGCAGCAGGGCAAACACGAAATTCTCGTCCACGCGCGCGTTCTGAAGCAGTCCAAAAACGCGGTTCGTATGTTTGAGCCCTTTGCGGTCAAGGATTGGTCGGGCGCGGGCTGCCAGCGCATGAAAAATGAGGGCGTGACTCAGCCGGTAGCCGATGTTCCCCGAAACAAGCCGCACGTTGAACCAGAACGGATCGAAAGTCCACCGGACACGCTGGATTCCCAGGAGGTCAGCGTCCTGCATAAGGATGGAAAAAACCACGGGATGCAAATGCAGGTGCAAATGGCCGTTCACGTGGTCGAGAATCAGCCCTGTTCGGCGGAACCGGGCGAACTGGGCGTGGAGTTCATCACGCAACTGAGCGCGCAAGGAACGATTAAAGAAATACCGCCAACCGGCTGCCGGCGGATTGTTGGTGAACTCCTGGCGCGGATTAACAAGACCCGGGATGCGCGAGTGTTCAAGCGCGGAATGCCCGCAGAGCAAAGTGAGGTGCAGTCCCACGCCGAGCTGCGGATTCGCACGCGCCATCTCAACGGCTTCCGCGCATGCCGGTTCGTTGACCATCAGGCTGGCGGTGGAAAGAATTCCCTCCCGGTGCGCGCGCTGGACGGCGTGATTGATTGAGGAGGAACGCCCGAAATCGTCGGCATTAACGACCAGACGGCGGCCGGGCAAGGCACCCGGCGCGTCAGGCTCCATAGCTTGGGGACATCCCGCCCGAGGCGAGGCGATACCAGGCACGGAGAATGAGCAGGAGCTTTTGGCCTTTGTTGAGCCGGGTCGGCCGGGGGCCAAACACATCGAACTTGCGGCTTTCGAGTTTGCGCAAAAGCCGCCAATAAACGGACCCCATGAGTTCGGCAGCCACCATGGACCGGCGATCCTCCGGGGGGAGTGATTGGCGAGCCAGTTGGTAGAATGAACGCGCACGACCGGCCACAGCTTGCGCCGCCGCGTAAAAGCGATCAGAGTACTTCAACGCAAGGACCTCCTCCGGAGTGACTCTGAACCGGGCAAGTTCGTCCAAGGGCAAATAGATGCGCCCGCGCTCGGCATCGGTTCGGACATCCCGGAGGATGTTTGTCAGTTGCAGCGCTTTTCCAAGAAAGACCGCGTAATCCTTCGAAGCCGGATGGGTATAGCCAAAGATCTCGATGCTGAGCAGGCCGACAACCGAAGCCACTCGGTAGCAGTAGAGTTCGAGTTGCGCGTAATCGCCATAACGGTGGATATCGAGATCCATTTCAACGCCCTTGATGAGCTCGTCAAAGTATTCAAAGGGCAACCTGTAGCGCTCGATAATGGGCTGAAGTTCCGCGTTGACCGCGTATTGAGGTTGGCCGCCGCTGCAGGCCAGTTGGATATCTGTGCGCCACCCGGCCAAGCGTTCCCGCCGCGTCTCGGGGGCGACGGTCTCCTCATCCGCCACATCATCCACCTCGCGGCAAAACGCGTACAAAGCGGACATGCCGTCACGTTTTGCTTTCGGCAGGAGCACAAACGCCGGAGACAAGTTGGACGCGCTCTTCCGCGTAATGGCGCGGCTTTGCTCCATGTTCAGGGAAGCGGATCCTGGGGCTGTTCGGCCCGCAACGGAGGGAGTCCCCCGGTTTCGGCCAGCGTCGGATTGCGCGGGCGATGTTCGCGACGACGACGCCGTTTGCGCCGGTAACGTTTGCCGCTGCCGTCCTCTGTTTCGGAGACGGCATTTGCATCCGCAGGCGTGGGCTGCCCTGTCGGATAGCGGTAACGATGCGAATGTTGGCGGGGTGGCTTGCGAATGTAAACGGCCCAAACAATTAATCCGAGGGTGACCAATGCAACGGCGCCGAGAAGAACCAGCAGTTCGGACAGGGTAAGCCCCATCCAGTGCCAGGCGCCGGGCAGGACATCCGTCGGGATAACAGTCTGAGCTAAAAACGGCCTGGGTAGGTTCATGGAGAGTCAAATTTGGCGGCCGAAGCGGCGGGCTCTTCCGTATCGCCAGCCGGTTCGGCAATGTTCAGGCGCTGCATCCGGTAACGGAGCGCATGGCGGCTGATTTTGAGCTGATCAGACGTCTTGGCGAGGTTGAAATGATTTTGCTCAAGCAAAGCCGTAATCAACTCCCGTTCGTGGCGAGCCATGATTTCGTCCAATGACCCGGACGGGACCTGCTTGTTCGCCGCGTGCTTGTGGAGCCGGGCTTCCAGCTGGAAATCGGGCAGGCTGGTCGGCTGTATTTCAGCGGTCTTTTCCAGAATCAATGCGCGCTCGATCACGTTGCGCAACTCGCGCACGTTGCCCGGCCAATGGTAGGACATCAGCTTCTGGCGCGCGGCGCGTGAAAGGCGGCGCGTGGCCTTGTTCAGTGAGACGCCGAAGCTCTTGAGAAAATGATCCGCCAGCAACAACACATCCTCTCCCCGATCCCGCAGAGGAGGAAGCCGGACCTGAACCACATTGAGCCTGTGAAACAAGTCCTCTCGAAATTGATCCTCGGCGATGGCCTGGATGATGTCGCGATTGGTGGCCGCTATCAAGCGGACGTTGACCCGCAGTTCCTGCGTGCCGCCGACTCGCGTGAAGGTGCCGTCTTCAAGGAACCGAAGCAGTTTCGCCTGCAATGGCCGGCTCATATCGGCAATCTCATCCAGGAAAATCGTGCCGCCGTCCGCTTCCTCAACCCTTCCCAGCTTCTGCTTGAGCGCGCCGGTGAACGCGCCTTTTTCGTGTCCGAAGAGTTCGCTCTCGAGCAGGGTCTCCGGAATCGCCGCGCAATTGATTCGAACGTAACCGGCGCGGCTGCGCCGGCCCAGGCTGTGCAAAGCGCCTGCCACCAGTTCCTTGCCGGTGCCGCTTTCGCCCAGGATCAAAACACGCGCATCCGTCGGGGCGAAGGTCTGAATTTGCTGGCGCAACTCGCGGATTTTTTCGCACTCGCCCACGATATGATCGAGCTGGTAGGTCTCGCTGGCGCGGGCGCGCAACCGCGCGTTTTCCTGCAGCAACTTGTACCGTTCCACACACCCGGCCACCGCGTGGAGCAATTCCTCAGGCGCAAAAGGCTTTGCCAGGTAATCAATCGCGCCGGCTTTAATGGCTTCGACCGCCAGCTTCGGCGTGGCATAGGCGGTGATCATCAGGATCGGCAGGTCCGGCCATTGGTTGCGCGCTTTGGACAGAAACTCGTACCCGGTCATCCCGCCCAACCGAGCGTCGGTGATCACCATGAAGAACTCCTCATGGGCCAGCACGTTCAAGGCTTCCTCGGCCGATTCAACGGCGCGCACGCTGTAGCCGTCATCCGATAGCACCGTCTTGAGCGACGCGCGCATGTTCTTCTCGTCATCAACCACGAGCACGGGTGGAAGCGACAGATTCATCGGTTGGTTTGCGCCATCTTCATGAGCGTCCTGGCCGGAAATAGTAGAACGAATCGAGCTCCTTTTCCAAGCTCAGATTCGACCCGCACACCACCTCCGTAGAGCTCAAGATTGTGTTTTACCGTGGCCAATCCCAGGCCCGAACCTTTCTCCTTGGTGGTGTAATAAGCCTCGAAAATTCGCCCAAGCTTGTCCGGGGCGATCCCCGGGCCGTCATCTCGAATCGTTACCTCGATGGATTCATCTTCGCGCAACCGGGCGTCGACATAAATGTTTGCGCCGCGGGATTCGAGGGCTTCGCGGGCGTTTTGAAGCACGTTGATAAACGTCTCGGACACATGGCGGCGCAACATCAGCAGCGGCGGGAAGGACCCTTGATAAGACCGGTGGACCTGCAAAGGAAAATGAGCGGCTGGCGGAAAGACCCGTTCGATCGCCCGGTCCAATTCTTCGACCACGTTCAGTTTTTCCACGTGTCCTTCGCTTAACTGGCTGTAGCCCATCACCTGGGTGATAATCCGGTCGGCGCGCTCGACTTCCTCCTGGATCATCTGGATCTGGTCCACCGCATCGCCTTTCGCATCGCGAAGCGCGCGCTGAAGTGAGAACGCCGCAGTATTGATGATCGCCAGCGGGTTCTTGATTTGGTGGGCAAACTCGGCGGCCAACCGCCCCGCGGACCGTAACTGGCCCTCACGCAACGCAAATTCGCGCGCTTCTTCCAGGGCCTGCCGATGCCGCTCGAGCAGGACCTGCAGGGCGTAACAACAAAGCGTCATCAACAACAGCAACACCAGCCTCAGCAGCAACGGTTCTCCCGGGTTATCCGCATAGAGCTCAATCACCCGTTTGTCCGTCTCGGAAACGAGGTTCTGCGCCACATACGAGTCAATCACACCCGCCAGCACGAAGCATGTGCTCAGTGTCAGGTTTAACAGCAATTGGGACGTTGGCCGCGGGACATTCACAGCCGTCCGAACAATCAACGCCAGGAAGATGTAATACAGCGGACTGCTGTAACCCCCGGTCACCACGGTCAGGACCCCGAGGAAAATGCCGTCGACTAACGTCGTGGCGAAAACCGTGCCCTCGCTGACCCGCGGCGGGAGGCGTCTGAGAAACAAAATAACAATTCCGGCTACGATGCTGATCGCGACGTAAACCCAGAAAACCGCGTAAGCCGACCTGGGGTTGACCTCAAGATTGGTCGCCTGTTCGCCTATCCACGAATAATTGGCCGGGCGCAGCAGGATTGCGATCCACGCGGCTTTGATCGGCAGGATAATATGCTGCTCCATCAACTCGATTCGACGCAGAACCTGCGAAGTAACCGGCGGGGCGATCCGGAACAATTCAATCAGCTTGTTGGCCTCGCGAATGAACCCGTTGAGCAACCGCCAGAACGGGTGGGCTGATTTACGGCGCCAGAACGGCGCCGGGGGGGTCAATTGGGAGTCGACACCATCCTTTGAATGTCTCGGCACGTCGGTTGTGTTCGATACATTCATTTACTTGCGACAGCCCGGAGAATAGCCGCCCGGAGCTGCTAATTGAAGCTTAACCTTTGGGTTTCACGCCCGCCAGTTCTACTGCGCGAGCAGCGACTTTATCGACCGGCCATAACCGGCCCAGTCCGTCATACCCGCATGAGAGCAGTCCTTCCTCCGGGCCAATGAATTCGACGCCTCGGGATTTCAATGTAGTCACATGTTGTTGAGTGGCAGGATGTAGCCACATCTTCCCGTTCATCGCCGGAGCAATCAGTATGCGTGCTGCCGGGTTCAAAGCCAGCGCGACACAGCCTAGCGCGTCGTTGGCCAGGCCCAGTGCCAGTTTCGCGATTGTATTGGCTGTGGCAGGGGCAATCAGAAGGAGATCCGCCTCGTCCGCCAACTGTATGTGGGCCGGTTTCCAGCCTTCTTCCTCGTCATAAAGGTCGGTGGTGACCGGGTGACGGGACAAGGTCTTAAAAGGGAGCGCAGTGATAAACCGGAGGGCGTCAGTCGTGAGTATCACGCGCACCTCGCAGCCTTGTTTAACCAATTGGCTCGCGAGGTCCGCCGCCTTGTAAGCGGCAATGGAGCCGGTAACTCCCAGGACGATGTTTTTGCTCATGATAGATTCCCAGGAGTCGCCGGGCCTCGCGGCGATTGGACCCTCACAATTCAGGAGGCGGCATTCGCGAACTGCGCAGCTTTTCGGCTTCAACAATGGAAAGCATTCTTCGCAGGTCCTCCTCGATGCTCCCGCTTAAAATGAGGTAATCGAAGTGCTTCCATTGGACGATTTCCTGACGAGCGACGCCCAGTCGTTTTTGGATCACGGCCGGAGCATCTGTCCCGCGCCGCCGCAACCTCTCCTCGAGGACTGCCATGGAAGGAGGGGTTAGGAAAACCGAAACCAACGCCTTCCCCAACTCCGGCTCTTCGGCAGCTTTTTGCCGAATCGTTGCCGCCCCTTGCACATCCACGGTCAGCAAAACGTCCTGGCCCTGGCGCATCCGCCCTAGAACCTCCGATTTCAGGGTTCCATAGCTGTTGCCATACACGGTGG
This sequence comes from Verrucomicrobiia bacterium, assembly GCA_035294005.1. Taxonomy (GTDB): domain Bacteria; phylum Verrucomicrobiota; class Verrucomicrobiia; order Limisphaerales; family UBA8199; genus JANXQE01. Next base: position 2,772 of record DATGLT010000472.1, on the reverse strand, counting down.
CGTGCTCGAGGAAATTCCCGGCTTGCACCCGCTTGAGAAACGATTCGGCATTCAGGAAGTAATAATCAACGCCATCGGATTCACCCTGGCGGGGCGCGCGGGTGGTGCAGGTAATGGCCCTGCTCATGTTCGGCCGGGCCGCCAAAAGCTTCTGGCAGAGCGTTGTTTTGCCTCCGCCGGAGGGCGCTGAAATAAGGATTAACAACGGGCTCGCCGTCGCCATGGCTTTAGCCGGGGCCACGGGCTGTTCCCGGGTCAAGCTGTTCATCATTCGACATTCTGGGCCTGTTCACGAAATTTTTCCAGTTCCGCTTTTAATATCACGACCTCCCGCGAGATGACGCTATCGTTGGCTTTCGACCCGATCGTGTTGATCTCACGATTCATTTCCTGGGCCAAAAAATCCAGAGTGCGCCCAACCGGCTCGGCTGATTTGACGCAATCCTGGAATTGCTGGAAATGGCTCTGCAGCCGCGTCAATTCCTCCGAAATATCCGAGCGGTCGGCGAAATAAACCACTTCTTTGAGCAACCGCTCGTCGTCGGCCGCGGGAGCTTCCAGCCCGGCTTCCTTGATGCGGCCCAACAGCTGTTCGCGATAACGCCGCGCCACTCTTGGCGCTTGCTTTTGCACCCGCGCCGCGGCTTTGCGCATGAGAGCTACGCGTTCGGCAAGGTCCCGCGCCAGGTGCGTCCCTTCCCGCGCTCTCATTTTGACCAGCATCCCAAGCGCTCGTTTCAAGGCCTTCTGGACAGCAGGCCAAAAGTTGGCTTCTTCGACAATTTCTTCGTCGGTTTGGAACACGCCAGGAGCGCGCGCCAACTGGTCCAGAGTCACCGGCCCGGGCAGCTTGAGCTGGTGCGAAAGGCGGGTCAGTTCCCGGGCGTACGCTTTGGCCAGCGGGACGTTCAGGTGCATGCGGGCGGAGAGTCTGCTGGCGCCGGCGTGCAGCGAAACGCGAACGGTCAGACGGCCTCGGGAGATATGCTGGTTGATGAGGTCGCGAATTTGGGCTTCGAGAAGTTCCATTTCTCGCGGGAGCGCGACAGAAATCTCGGTTTGCTTGCGGTTGACGGAGCTCAGTTCGACGGTGACTTTGAAGCCATTTTGGGCGCATTCGCCGCGCCCATAACCCGTCATCGATTTCATCGGAAGGAAGCTATCAATCCAGCAGTAGCGTGTCGAATGTTGAATTAAGCTGGCATCTGCAAGCCTGTTTTGGTGGCCACCTGGGCCACGTCTTTGTCACCGCGGCCGCTGAGGTTCATAATGATGATCTCATTGGGCTTCATACTCGGGGCCCGTTGCATAGTCTCGGCCACGGCGTGAGCGCTTTCCAGCGCGGGGATGATGCCTTCAAGCCGGGCGAGCGTTCGGAATCCTTCCAACGCCCGGTCGTCGGTGGCGTAGGTGTACTCCACACGCCGCTGATCGCGCAGCCAGGCGTGTTCGGGACCCACAGCCGCGTAATCCAACCCAGCCGAAACACTATGTGTCAGTTGAACCTGGCCAAACTCATCCTGCAGCAAGTAGGAGCGCGTACCTTGCAGAACTCCCAACGAGCCTCCCTGGAATCGCGCCGCGTGTTTGCCGGGACGGATCCCTTCGCCTCCGGCTTCAACGCCGATCATCCGGACCGTTTTGTCACCGAGGAACGGGTAAAAAAGGCCAATCGCGTTCGAACCTCCGCCGACACAGGCAATCAGCATGTCAGGCAGCCGATTTTCCTTTTCGAGAATTTGACGCCGCGCTTCGTCTCCTATCACCCGTTGAAAGTTCCGAACCATCACAGGATACGGGTGCGCCCCATAGGCTGTCCCCAAAATGTAATGTGTCGAGCGGATGTGCGTGACCCAATCGCGCATGGCTTCATTTATCGCTTCCTTGAGTGTTTGCTGTCCGGCTTTGACGGACACAACTTCCGCCCCGAGCATTTTCATGCGGAAAACGTTCAATTCCTGGCGCTCGCAATCCACGGCGCCCATGTAAACAACGCACTTGAAGCCGAACATGGCCGCAACCGTTGCGGTGGCGACCCCGTGCTGTCCGGCGCCGGTTTCAGCAATGATCCGGCTTTTGCCCATGCGCCGCGCCAGCAAGACCTGGCCGATGCAGTTGTTTATCTTATGCGCCCCGGTATGCAGCAGGTCCTCGCGTTTCAGATAAATCCGGGCACCGCCCAGCTTTTTTGTGAGACGTTCGGCGAAATAAAGTGGCGTAGGACGGCCGCAAAACTCCCGAAGATAATAGTCCAATTCCTTTTGAAATTCAGGATCCGCCTGCGCCCGCGCGTATTCCTCCTGCAATTCGTGCAGCGGATGCATCAGGGTTTCCGGGACGTACCGGCCTCCGTACTCTCCAAAATGCCCGGAACCGTCCGGGACCGTAGCCGTAGCAATCGAACTCATAACGACAGCATAACGGCGCAGCAGCTTCCAGTCGAGCGTGTCAGCTTGCCGCAACGGTTAGCTCCCGAACTCACGCAGGTTCCGGCTCAATGAACTCCCAACTGCTGCAGGCTCTGTTGGACGTTTGCTCCGCCGCTGCGGTTGATTTCGGAATTGTCAATCACCCGCAGATCGTCTTTGCCATTAGTTACGGGCCCGTTGCGTGTGGCGTTCTGCGGCAGGTTGCGAATTGCCTCAAAAAGATTGTTACCCGGGGATGGTGAAAAGGGTTGAGTAAACCCTTCGTTGCCTCAAAAAGGGTGTTACCCGAGCTATGCACCCTGAAATGAGTGAAATTACGAGGAAAGAGGTCCTGGCCAAGATG
>DATGLT010000471.1:0-3290 GCA_035294005.1 Verrucomicrobiia bacterium | reverse complement strand
CGGCGCTGTTTCCATAAAAGCCCATGGAAGCGTTCGTCGCCACCCGCAAGGTGCCGTCGGCTGCGTTTTCGAACCGTAAACGGATCTGACCAACGCCGCCGCCATTGCCAACCGGATAGACTACGGCCGCCCCCCTGTTCTCCACCGTCCCGCTGCCGCCAAGGTACGTGCTTACATCGCGACTGAACATTTCAAAAGTTCCAAAATTGGTCAGAGCACCGTTGAGTGTCAGGGTTTGGTTATTATTGATATAGAAGAGGGCATTGCGTTGGATGCTCACCCAATTGGTCAAGGTCGCAGCATCGGCCTCCAATGTTATACCGGACGGCACGACGAGCGGTGTTTCATACAACCCTCGCAAGGCCTGGCTGGTCAGGAAAGTCAGGGTGCCGGGTCCTGTAACCGAGCAGTTCTCGTTCAACGCCAATTGCAGGCCGGTCGCCACGTCCTGCTGGAGGATCAGTCGATTGCTGCCACTAAATTGGATCAGTCCGGTGCCGGCCAGTTGGCCGCCCGTTAGTACCGTCAGGTCATGCGGGGGACCATCATTGAAGAAGTACAAACTTGCGCCGCCCTGTGCCTCAACCGTACCAGCAGTAACCAGGCTGCCGCCCCCATACATACCTACCGCGCTGTTGGAATCCACCAGCATGCGGCCTGAGGAGGTTATGCTCGACGCCACTCGGATTTGCGTCTGTCCGTGTTGTGAACCCACCAACGATGACTCGATTAGCCCGCGATTCTCAATCCAACCGCCACCGTTGACATATGTATTGACGTCCCCGCTGTAGAACTGCATCACGCCTTCGTTGACCCAGGCGTTGTTCATGGCAATGGATCGATCGTAGCCCAGCGTGAGCTGGCCCGCCCGCAATTCCACCGGCGCTGCGAAATCATAGCTTCCGGCCAGGTAAAGCACGGCATTGGTTTGGTTGAGCACCAGTCCACGCATTGCCGGTTGGACGTCCACTGTTACAGTATAGCTTCCCTCCGCGTCGATGACAGCGATGGTATTGGGACCTGGCACCCCCGCGCTCCATTTGGAAGGATCGCTCCAGTTGCCGCTGAGGGGCGCAGTCCAGTGGGTTACCTGCAACCCCCCATCGCTCAGGATCGTCAGCGCGATATCAAATGTGGCGACCTTTCCCTTTCTGGACGCCGCGCGAATCGTAATAATACGATCGCCTACGGCGTCGTGGAGCGGGTTGAAATTGACCTGCACACTTCCAGTCCCGCCGAGCGGCCCGTTGGTTATCTGCAGCGAGCTGAGGGAAACAAAGGCCGGAGCCGGATTGGTTGGAGCGTAATCGGCCAGCGAGAGCGCTGAACCTGGAGCAGTCATGACGAGAAGGATGTTCGTGGTCTGCCCCGCTACTACTGTGACATGGTTGATACCTGAGATGTTGACGGTATTGGTATCCGGCAGAGAAGTAATGATGCTCAGCGGGACGGGCGGCAAATTATAAGGAGGCGAGCCTGCTTTCATAGCGGTAATCGCCAGCAGCACATTCGTGGGGGACGCATACGCTGGAACGGGAACGGACGTTAACGCGCTTGCAGCCCCCGGAATTACGGGAGCGTCGAACGGAACCCCTCCATCGAGCACGAACCGGAATCGATCGGCGCCCAAACCGCTTTCAAATGCTACCGCGACGTTCAGAGTTTGCCCGGAAAGCACCTGGGAATTGTTCGTTGGGGCGACGCTGAGGATTCGGGCAGTGGTGAACGTGGTCGGCAGGCCTGGTGCGGCCAGGGCCGAACCGTCGCTCTGGGTCAGGGCATTCGTATGTGCGTCCGTGATTCCAGGCAGGAGCCGATTGGTGTAAGTCACTCCAGGAACGAGGGGCAGCGTGGTAGGTGTGAGTAGAATCGTCGAGGGCGAACTCTGAGCCAACTCGTATGGTTGGACCAAACCGGCGTTATTTGTCGAAACCACGTTGGTTGAATTTGCCGAAGCGGCGGCAATAGGCTCGCTGAATTGAAATGCGACCGCGTCGAGCCATATCGAAACATTGCTCATGCCATTGCCCGGACTGAGCGAGAGAAGTTTCGGTCCGATGGTATCCAACAGGAAATACGTTTGCGTGACCGAGGTAGTATTGTTGGACGCGTCGGTCCCGCGCACCGTGATTTGAAGCTGCGACCCGTCCGGTTGCGCAGTAGTCAATGAAAATAACAGTGAGTTGGTAATCGGGGTGTTGGGCATTGCCGCAACGGACACGGTTTGAGTCGTGGCCACCGAGCCGGCTAATTCTACTTGCAGCGTGTGATTGCCCGCGTTGTCGGAGGAGACCACAGTCACGTTCAATGGCCGAGTTGGATCCAGCACCGTGCCGACAGCGGGACTGAGAACGGCCACCGTTGGCGCGGTTGTGTCAGCCACATTCAAATCGAGGACTGCAATACTGGATTTTAGTCCGAGTGCGTCAACGGCCTGGGCGCGCAATTCAAACGGGGTATTTGGGATGGTAGCGGCTGGGAGCAGAAAGGTCATGACGTTGCTGCCGCCGCCGAAAAAGTTGGTGCTGATCGTCAGGGCCCCAACGCCAATCACGGTCAAATTCGTTATCAGCAAATCGCCGCTCGCATTGACCGCGACCGAAAAGGTTTGCCCCGAATTCACCCAGCCGTTCGTGGGGTTGAGTTCGACAAGTGAAACAGTCGGGGCTTCGGGCGGAGTGACGCTAAGGGTCAATTGCTTTACGTTGCCATCATTACCGTAGCGGTCTGTGGCAATGGCGCGAATGATGGTCGTGCCGCTTGCAGGCAAAGTGAGTGAGGCTCGGTAGGAGGGGCCTTGAGTCGCGACTGCGACTGGGACGAAATCCTGAGTGAAGCGGACGGAGGCGCCGGGTTCATTCACGACCAGGAGAGCTTCAATGGCCACGGTTGAACCGGCAATTGGCGCGACGCCATCAGCAATCCGCAGTTGAGCGATGTCGGGTCCAATTGTATCCAGCGTGGCGAACCGGACAACAAAGGGCAGATTGGCGGCCAAATTGCCTGCCAGGTCCGTGATGCCATCAACAGAAACCGTGTAGGTGGCGTTCACGTTCAGCGTAGCGGCGGGGGTGAAAATGATTGCCTGCGCGTTTAATGCCACGGTCGTTGTTCCGGCGACCGCCCCGGAAGGACCGGCCACTGTCAGGGTGAAGTTCGTATTGCGAATGGGTTTGTTGAATGTAAGCCGAATCACTGACCGCGGGTCGACCTGGACAGCGCCATCCGATGGTGTAAAGGAAATGAGCACAGGCGGAGTCTGATCGGCGGTGGTGAAGTGCGAAATGAAA
>DATGLT010000470.1:0-9852 GCA_035294005.1 Verrucomicrobiia bacterium | reverse complement strand
TGGCGGGGGAAATTGTCATGAACGAAGCGCGGCGTCAGGGGGTGCGTGTGCTTGCAGTCGACAGCGAGCATTCGGCGATTTTTCAATGCCTCGACGGCAAACCGTCAGACTCTGTGAGGAAGCTTTGGCTGACGGCTTCTGGCGGCCCGTTCCGGCGCACGCCCATTGAAGAATTCGCAACCATTACAGTCGAGCGCGCGCTCAAGCATCCGTCCTGGGTCATGGGGCGAAAAATCACGATCGACTCGGCAACGCTGTTCAACAAAGGGCTGGAAATGATCGAAGCCCGGTGGCTGTTTGACATCGAGATGGACCGGGTCGGCGTGGTGGTGCACCCGCAAAGCGTCGTGCATTCCATGGTTGAATTCGTCGATGGCTCCATGATGGCCCAGCTTTCAACCCCCGACATGTGCCTGCCGATCCAGTACGCCTTGACGTATCCCGACCGGGCACGCAGCGAGCGTGTCCAAACCAACCTGGCAAAGCTCGGGACACTGACCTTTGAAGAACCCGACACTGAACGCTTTCCTGCGCTTAACCTGGCGCGGAAAGCAGCCGAAGCGGGGGGCACGATGCCGGCGGTGTTTAATGCCGCCAACGAGGTCGCGGTGGATGCGTTCGTCAACAAACGCATCGGGTTTTGCCAAATCCCTGAAACGGTGGCTAGGACGCTTGACCGACATCACGTGGTGCGGCGCCCTACCCTGGACCAAATTCTCGAGGCCGATGCATGGGCGCGCAAGGAGGCGGGGATATAAAATGCCGTGCAAAAGATTCAATAACGCGTTAATGCCACAATCAGTGCCCTTTAGGGGGCTACCGAAACATTGCTACTGGCACAATCACTGCTATATTTCACCGAGCGAACTCTGTTGGGTATTCCGTTGAGATTATGTCGATTTTGAAGTTTATTTTCATTTTTTTCGAAGTCTTATTGCTGTTCAACCTGCTCATCTTTGTGCATGAGCTGGGGCATTTCCTGGCCGCGCGCTGGCGAGGGCTCAAAATCGATCGCTTCGCGATCTGGTTCGGCAAGCCCATCTGGAAGACCAAAATCAACGGAGTCGAGTACGCCCTAGGAACCATCCCGGCCGGCGGTTACGTGTCGCTGCCGCAAATGGCAACCATGGAAACCATAGAGGGCAAGGGTGACAGTTCGGGCCAATCGTTGCCTCCGATTTCCGCGCCGGACAAGATTATCGTGGCATTTGCGGGCCCTTTGTTCAGCTTTTTGCTGGCGATAGCGTTTGCCTTTGTAGTTTGGCTGGTGGGACGTCCGGTCAGCGAGGCCGAAATGACGACCACCATTGGTTACGTCGAAAAGGACGGCCCAGCCGACAAAGCAGGTCTCCGGCCCGGCGATAAAATCGTTGAAGTCGACGGGCAGCCGGTGACCAAATTCATTGGCATGGGCGACAGCGTCATGTGGCGCATCGTCAGCAGTACTGGAGACTCCGTTCAGATCAAGGTCGAGCGGAACGGCCAAATGCTGACGTTCAATCCGGTGCCGATGAAAGAAGAGACGAAATTCTGGCAAAGAAAGAGCCTGAGGCAGATCCGGATTTTGCCGGCGGAATCGGCCGTGATCGCAAAGGTTTCTCCGAACAGCCCTGCGGCAGCAGCCGGTTTGAGGCACGGTGATGTGGTGCTCAAAGTGGATGGCAACCCCATTCATTACGTGGGCGATGTCGGCGAGTACATCGAACAACATCCAACCAACCAGATGCGTTTCGTCATTGAGCGGGACGGAAAGCAATTTGACGTCAATCTCAAACCCGAGGTGCCCGTCAGCCCGCCCAATCAAAAGGCGCTGGTCGGAATTGCGTGGGGGGACGGAAGGACAACGTTGTCCCACCCGGGCCCCATCGAGCAGGTGGATGCCAGCGTTGCCGCAATGTTCGAAACTTTTGGCGCACTTTTGTCCCGCCACACCGATATCAAGCCGCAACACCTGGGCGGAGCCGTGAAGATCATGGATGTCTATTACCGGTTGTTCAACGCGGACCAGGGTTGGCGTCTGGCGATTTGGTTCAGCGTGCTGATGAATGTGAACCTGGCGGTGTTGAACATGCTGCCCATACCTGTGCTCGACGGGGGCCACATCCTGCTGGCGCTGGTGGAAGGCATTCGGAAAAAGCCGATCAGCGCGCGAGTCATCAATGTCATTCAAACCAGCTGCGCCGTCCTGCTGATTGGCTTCATGCTCTACATCGCCTTCTACGACGTTCAGGACTTGCCTTGGAAACGTCCCAAGGAAGCCAAGTTCGCCCCGAAAACAACCGAAAAGAACTGAGATGCGCTACTGCGAGTCGCCGCTGTTTTTCAAACGCCGACGCACCCGCGAAATCGTCGTGGGGGACCCGTCTAACGGAGGGCTGATCATTGGCGGGGATCATCCTGTGGCCGTGCAGTCGATGCTGACCTGCGACACGATGGACACTGCGGAATGTGTCCGGCAGACGCTCGAACTGGTTGCGGTTGGTTGTCAGATGGTGCGCATTACCGCACCGACCGTTAAGGACGCCGCCAATCTCAAAAACATTGTCGAGGAACTGCGCGGGCGCGGTTGCAAGGTGCCGATCGTCGCCGACATCCATTTCAAGCCCGACGCGGCCATGGAGGCGGCCAAGTGGGTCGAGGTTGTTCGCATTAACCCCGGGAACTACGCTGACTCGAAAAAATTCGCGATCAAGGAATACACTGACGAGCAATACGCGGCGGAGTTGGCGAGGATCGAAGAGCGGTTCACTCCCCTGGTCAAGTTGTGCAAGCAACTGGGACGCGCGATGCGAATCGGAACCAACCACGGCTCATTGAGCGATCGCATCATGAATCGTTTCGGCGATTCGCCCTTGGGAATGGTCGAAAGCGCGCTTGAGTTTGCCAGGATCGCGCGCAAGAACGAGTTTCATAACTTCAAGTTCTCGATGAAATCGAGCAACCCGAAGATCATGATCGAATGTTACCGGCTGCTGGTCGCGCGCCTGGAACAGGAAGGACCTGATTGGAATTATCCGATTCACCTTGGCGTGACCGAAGCGGGCGACGGCGAGGATGCGCGCATCAAGAGCGCCATCGGGATTGGATCGCTGCTTTGTGACGGGCTGGGGGACACCATCCGCGTGTCGCTGACGGAGGATTCTCCTCGGGAAATCGAGGTCTGCAATGATCTGCTGGGGCAGATCCCGTTCCTGACCTGCGCGAAGCCGGCGGCTGCGGCGGCCGAGCCGAGGGTAAAGGAACTCTCCGAAAGTTGGCCGTTCAACCCGTTTGCGTATACCCGGCGGGTCACGCCCGAAATCGAATTGGCGGGGGGAGCGAAGTGCGGCGGGAGCAACACGGTACGAGTGGTTGTGACCCGTGCCGCGCACGAAAAACTGGCGCCGAAGATCAGCCCGAAAGCGGATGTAAAACCTGAAGCGATTTACGAAGAGCTGAACGTGATGGAGGTCGATCCCAGCAGGGATTTCCAGGTCCCGTGCGATTCGCAGTTGGTCACGGTTAAAGACGGGGTCGCTTTGCCTGCTGTGGCGGCGTTTCGGTTGTTGGCCGCGGGCTTGAAGAGACTCGGGCGCAACAACCCAATCCTGTTGAAGGACTGTCTCGAGTTCGGGCCTGCCCCTTTGGAGCCAAAAGCGGCCCTGCTGCGGGCCTCCGTGGTGATCGGATCGCTGCTGGCCGATGGGATCGGAGACGCGATCCTCCTGCGAGCCGAAACGGGCGCCGGCCAATCACTGCGGCTTGCCTATAACATTTTGCAGGCGGCCGGTTGCCGTTCGTTCAAAACCGACTACGTAGCGTGCCCCTCCTGCGGGCGAACACTGTTCAATCTGCAGACGGTAACGGCAAAGATCAAAAAGCGGACCGAGCATTTGAAAGGGGTAAAAATCGCCGTCATGGGATGCATCGTCAACGGGCCGGGCGAAATGGCGGACGCGGATTTCGGGTATGTGGGTGGGGCTCCAAACAAAATCAATCTTTACGTCGGCAAGACCGCGATCAAATTCAATATCCCGGAGGCAGAAGCGGTGGACCGGCTCGTCGATCTAATCAAGGAACACGGTAAGTGGATTGACCCGGATCCCGAACCGGAGACGGAGCTGGCAGCAATCTAAAACTTACCGCGTGCGGGCAATCCCCTGCCCAGCGGGTTGCTCGGGGTGCAAGGCCACATCGCGGCCCTTCGGGATTCGGCCGAGATGGAATATCAGGAATCCGTGGAGGAAATCCCGTATCTCAATTTCTTGCGCTTGGTTTGGACGCAAGCGCTCTATTTGCTGCCAATCCATTTTCGTCAACTGTCCTACGAGCGCTTTTGCGCCAGCGGTAAGGCGGGTTTGAGCCAGATCGGGCTGCAGCCCCAATTCCCTCAGAAGCTTCAGCTCAAAACCAAAGACCCGCTGTGGGAGCACACCCTGCCCACACATGGATGCCAACAGGTCTTTGAGCATTTCAAAAAGCCCCGGCAACGGAGTCTCGGTTTCAGTAGCCTGCTCGACGAGCTTGACGAAGTAAGAGGCCTGCCTGAGCAGCCCGAGGTCTGTTCGGAGAAAGCCGTGCGTTTCCTGCACATACACTTCGCGAAGCGCATGCAAGTCCGAAGCGCGGCTTCGGGTGAAACTGAATTGGGCGAGGTACAGGAAGTCCAGCCGGCCGCGGAAAGGAGATTTGGGTCTTAGTGCTCCTTTTGCTGCGGTAGAAACCCTGCCGAGATCGGGCGTCAACCAATGAACGATAAGGCTGGTTTCTGTGAGTGGCCGCAGGCGCAGGATCAAACCAGCGGCACGCTCAATCATGGCCGATTGGCGTAAGGATCGCCGGGGCTGGCCTCGGGTCGCCAAGGCCCGCGATGCGGCTGGTATCCGGCAGAATCGAGCCAAGGCTGATGATGTACTTTATCCCATCGGCGACGGACATTTCGAGTTTCGTCACCTTTTCCTCAGGCACAACCAAGAGAAACCCGGAGGTCGGGTTTGGAGTTGCCGGGACAAACACGCACACGACCTTTGAATTGAACTTTGACTGAACTTCCAGGTCGGGTTCGCTCGTGATGAAGCCGATCGAGTAAACTCCCGCTTTGGGGAACTCGACGAGCACCACGGTGCGAAAAGACGTTTTATTGTTGGAGGAGAACGCGTCGTTAACCTGTTTGGTGGCGCCGTAGATTTTGTTCAACAAAGGAATCCGTAGAAGGGCCGAGTCAACCCACTGAATGATGCGTTTTCCGAAGTAATTTCGGGCAAGCAAACCGACGAGGCCGATCAGCATTACCGCGAGGCAAAGGGCTGTTAGGCTCCAGTACCAATAAAGCGGCCCTGCCCCCTGATCGTGGTGCGTCCAGCGGCGGGGCAAGAAAATCAGGAGCGTGTCGGTAATAGTCGCCACCGTGCCGAACAGCCAAATCAAGGCGGCGACCGACACCACGGCAGGCAGAACAATGGCCAGGCCGGCCCAAAAATTCGCCTGCCATCGGGCGAAGAGACTCTGTTTCACGTGGCCAATTTTAGGGCCAGGCAACAGCTTGCTCAAGCGGCTTTAACGCTGGGAACGTTAGGTGGGAATCCCGCAAAACCGAAACCGGGGCCGATCGCCAAGCTTGCGCTCATATCGAAACCGATCCAGCGCAAGCGCGCACGCAGCATCAGACCGCAGCCGGCAGGGAGCGTTCAACCATCCCCTTGGAGATGGCGTACCGAGTCAAACCCGCTACGTCATGAATATTGAGCTTGTTCATGACCTGTTGCCGGTGTTTTTCAACCGTTTTGATGCTGATGGTCAATTCGCCGGCAATCTGTTTGTTGGAGAAGCCTTCCGCGATCAGTTGCAGGACTTCCGCTTCGCGCGTGGTCAGTTCTCCCGCTTTCTTGGTGGCTCGTCCGCTGGTGAATGCATCTCTGCACTGGTCGCGCAAACGTTTGGCAATGGCTGGACTGAAGAACGCGTTGCCTCTCTGGACTTCGCGAATGGCTTTCAGCAGGTCGTTGGCGGCGGTTTGCTTGATCAGGTACCCGGCAGCTCCTGCCTGCATCAACTGCTCAACGCATTCGTCATCGCCGTAAGAAGTCAGGACCAGGACCTTGGGAGCGGGCGACATTTTAAGGATCTGGCGGGTAGCTTCCAGTCCGTTTAGAAGCGGCATGGCGACATCCATCACCACCACGTCGGGCGGAGTCTTCCTTGCCAGCATCACCGCTTGGCGTCCGTTCTCGGCTTCACCGATGACCTCGATGTCTTCTTCTGACGCGAGCAGGGCGCGCAGGCCCTGCCGCACAACGGTGTGGTCGTCAACCAGCAATACGCCAATTTTCTTCATAAGGTTTTTGCGTGACTAGAGTATGACCGCGGCCCAAGTGGTGGAATAGGGTAAACTGCCCACCTCCAGCATCCCCTCCGGCAGGCCGTTTGAGCCTTGGTATGGACAGTTTTCGCCGGCAAGTGGGCTTAAAGGTGCGTGCTTTTTAAATTCGTTCTAGACGTTCGACCCCATGGCAAATCAGGCCGCCCCACCTAGCTTGGGTCATGAAAAGACGATTCTTGACGATTCTCTCGGGAAGCCTCTTTGTTTTGGGCGCTACCGCGCACGCCCAGAAACTGCAAATGACCCTTTCGGGAAGCTGCGCCACCCTGGACGCGCAGGGCCACATTGTTTCTCAACCGATCAATAATCAGACATTGTTGCAAGCAGCGGCTGCGGCGGGAGGTCTCAGCGATACTTCAACCCTCGGTCTTGCCTACCACATCAACGGAAATGCTCTAGGCGATACCATTGAAGTAATTAATCGGACCAACGGGACCACCCTGGCAACCCTGTACGGTTTGTACTTCGGCGAGTCGTTCGGCCGACAATCACTCCTCAGCGCCAGCCACCGCCAAATGCGGCGCCTCGAATACATCTACACGGACCAAAACAGTCACTCCCTGGGAAGCGCGCTCCTGACGGATTACTTCTTCCTGGATAACAACGGCAACACAAATGCCACTTACGTGCTTGGGCAAATGCAGTGGATCGTCACCACCGATTCCACTCACACCAACACGCTGGTCTGCAATGCCACTTTCACCACTTTGAAGCCCTGGCCATTCTAAGCAGGACAGGCTTCTACCGATCGAAACCGGCCGCTGCGTCAGGAATGACGCCGGCCGTATTGGTTTGCCGCAGCATCTGGAGAAAGCTGGCTGCCAATGCCCGCGTGTCGTGGTCCGGGTCCGCCAGCGCCTGGCGCGCCAGCGGCGCAGCGGGACTGGCAACAACGCCATAACCATTCAAACCTTCCAGCGCGTATTTGCAATGCCGCCGGTTCTCGGCATTGAAGTATTCGATTAGCGCTGGAACAGCGATATCGGGGAGGCCGCGGATTCGGCCTAGAGAGCGCGCGGCTTCCTCGCTGGTTATACCGTCTGAACACCTGAGCGCGTAGCACAAATCAGGAACACTATTGGACGCGGCGGAGTCGAATTGACCAAGTGATTCCGCGCACTTTCTCGAAACAACCACGTTGGAGCTTTCGACGGCGTTGGTGAGAGCGCTTACGAGGGCCGGCACGGAAATATCCGCGCGGGCATGCAGCGCGCCGAGCGTGTCGATCGAGGCCGTTTGCAGGCTCAGGTCTGATTGCGCAAGGCAGTCGCAAACGATCGGAACGGCGGAAGCCGCAGCTGTGCCGAGGTGACGCATTCGGCCAATCAACTGGATGGCCGAAACCTTGTTGCTGAACCCAGGGTCCGACATCATCGCCAGCACCGGTGGCAAGACGTCCGGCCCGAACTCTGCCAGCACTTCCGGGACGCGGTAGGCGCCGATCCAGTCCGGCCGGGTGCGATAAATCTCAAGTAATCTCGGAAGAGCGGGGCGCGCTGCCGCGCCCAGGGCCCGCAGGGCGTTTGCGGCGGCCGCGGCCCGCGCCTGAGATCGAAATTCATTCTCCTGTGCCTTTTGCATCAGCCGCCCGCCCCATCGCGTTTGAGCCCATTTCGGGGAGAACCTCAGGATCTTAAGCAAACGGCGGGAGTTGAACCACGGCTCTGCATCAATGAAATTCACCAACCAGGGCAACGCATCCGGTCCCATGTGGCGGATGGCAGTTTCCTGCTCGGGTGAAATCCTCAAGCTGAAGGCCGCCATGGGGCCGCCTTTATCCAACCATTGGCTGAGTTGGATCCCGTTGTAACTTGGTTCAGCTCTTGGCAAACAGACCAACACCACGCCGACAAGCAACAGGAACGCCGCAACGGCGAAGCGAATGCGCGATTTGGTCATGCCGTCTCAGGTTGCATTGGCACTCGGCGGGCCCTGGATTTGGCGCGACAGCCCCAATGCCAGGCCAGCCACGATCGTGAAACATCCCAACACTTGTCCCCAATGCAACTCTTCATGCAACCAAGTCACCGCAATGGCAACTCCGAAAACCGACTGGGCAAAGACGGTTAACGCCGCGACGTTGACCGGGCATTCGCGAATCACCATGAACCAAAGCGAATAACCGATCGCGGTGCATACGGTTGCAAGGCAAATCAAAAGAACCCAGGACTGGACGGTCAACGAGCGCGAAGCTGCAAGTGTCGAACGACCGTCGATCAGAAGATTGCACAACGTGCCGGAGGCAAGTGAAATGGCGAGCATCTTCATTACGCTGAAACGAGCCACGATCGGCTTGCCCATGACCGAATAAGCCCCTTCACAGACGAACGACGATACGAAAATGAGGCTGGCACCGAGTCCAGCCCACTGGAAGTCAGCCCGCCAGACGCCATGCAAAACGGCGACGCCAACCAGGCCGAGCCCGAAACCCGCCCACCGGCGCGGCCCTATCTGTTCTCTCAAAAATATTCCTGCGATGACCGAAGTAATGAGCGGTTCAAAGGCCATCAGCACCGATGAGTCCCCCGCCCTGCCCAGGTGATTCCCGTAAACCTGCAGGCGCTGGCCCAACACGAACAGCAACACGCCCATAAAGCAGGTCAGGGCCAGGTCGCGGCCGCGCGGGGCTTTCCCTGGCAACCAAGGCCAAACAAATAGCAAACAAAGTGCAGCCAACCCGAACCGAAGGGTTACAATCGCGCCGGTCGGAAGAGCTTGCCCGATGATCTTGTAAACGGAATAGACCGCCGCCCAGAAAAAGTTCATGACCAGCAGAATTATTAAATACGACGGGCGCATATGCGTCTAATACGGCAGAACAAAACGACTTGCGGCTGCACTGGCAAGCTCCGATTGCTATCGTGGGCCAAGGCGGTTGTGTCGGTTATCCGGGTCTTCGCGCGCAAATGAAAAAATGGATCATCCTGGTGGTGTTAGTCGGGTTGGGTGCCGGCGGTTACTACGGGTGGATTACCTGGCAAAAAAACAAAGCCGCCGCTGATGTTCCCGGCCGGGCGACCACAGCAGTCGCCGAGTTGCGCGATATCACATTTGCGGTTAATGCCGCCGGCGAAATTGCGCCCGCGGAGCAGGTCTCCGTGCGGCCGGAAATCAATGGTCTGCTTGAAAAACTGCCGGTCGACGTTGGGGATCATGTCAAGAAGGACGACCTGCTCTTCAAACTGGACGACTCGGAACTGCAACAGACCAAGGCGTCGAACCTGACAGATATCGAAAAATGCAAACTCGGCGTTGATAAAGCCGAACGCGATTACAAGAGAGCCGAACAGTTGTTGCGCGACAAACTGATCTCCCAGGAGGTTTACGACGACACCAAAACCGCGTATGACATCGCCCGGAACGCCTTGGAACGCAGCCAGAGAGACCTGGCCATCACCGATGAACGGCTCACGAAAACCGAGGTCCGCGCGCCTTTTGATTGCACGGTCCTGACGCGGCCGGTTTCGATCGGCCAGGCGATTTCGGGTTCGGGC
>DATGLT010000469.1:0-3729 GCA_035294005.1 Verrucomicrobiia bacterium | reverse complement strand
CACACGATAACCCAAGGCAGGAAAATCAAAGAGTAAAGTAAAACCACTATCGCGATAGAGTCCGCAACGTCGCTCGAAGGTGTGTGTCGAAGGTCTGGGATCACGCTCGAAGCAAAGCTGCCAACCAGGAACAGATGGGCGAAGCAACCGAGTCGTAGCCGCCATTTGCGAGTGTCCGTCATGGTGGCGCAAAGAAAGCTGAAGACAAAGTAACCAAGAATGAGATGCGATGGCAGTGTCGTGATCATTCTCTGGTCGCTGCCCCCTGTCATTCCCTCGGCGCCACGTCCAAGGGCATCCACTAAAAACGAGATTGAAATCCAAACGGGGATACCAATAAAGAAGCGGGTAGCGGCATCGTAGGTCGAAGCTTCGCTACCGGGCACGATGATGTGGTCTGATGCACTCATTCGCTCATTCGGATGATCACGCCGAACGACCGAAGCGGGCCCGGCGGGTTCGTATCGGCGGCTGACGCAGCCCGCCCGCTTTCGCTCCAGTGATTTTATTCGGCATTGTGCTACACGAAAAGACAAGACTCAACTTCCCCGCACATCATCTTAGCGCGGTCCCGCATGGCAGAATGCAGTCACGACGTGGTCAACCTGCCTCTGGATGTCGTAAGGGTTCATCTTCTAGCATTATGATAAGTCGTCCTTGCGAATTTTTGCTACGAAGAACACACAGCCAACCATGCAGGCTGCGCCAAAACCGACAAAGAAGATCTTGTCCGCCCTTGTCGCGGGCACCATGCGCGGTTCCACGGGTTCCGGTTTCCTGAGCCTTAAGCGTGGCCCGCTGTGAAAGGCCAAAGGAACCCAGAGCACCCAGCAAAAAGAGGATTGCAAACAGCTTGTTCATACCGACCAGCGCGGTTTCATGGCTAGCCACTGGATCCACGAACAGCCGTTCGCTGGTCCAAATCCTGTTCTCTCGCGTTCAATCGGTTCGTGCCACGAGCTTACGTCGAAAAACGCGCTTGTTCAACTTTAACTACGCCGAACAGTGTCAACCCGTAGCCCTCAAGTCTCGTGGCGACCGACTACCAACGATCCTCGCTTATATCTTGAAACTTCTCGACTTCCCGCTGTTGTCGCCCAGGGCTCCGACACCCGCGCTTCGCCAACGACCGGACAACCCGCCGAGGGTCGCCGGTGACTTCTCCCCACGAGGTGCCGGGACGCTTGCGGCTGGTCCGCAACCCTTCCGACTGCCAAAACAGGCAGGACCGGACGCAGCGGCGCGGTCGTTAAGAGCCGGCGAAGCGCGATGAGTGCCCGACTCCTCGTTGGAGGAATGTTGCTCACTTGACTTGGAGCCACGCACTGTGAAATTCCTTTATTGAAGATTTTTAGTCTATTACAGGGAGGAAAAATCGCGGAAGCAAAAGGTCAATGATCAGAACGACACCGATTCTCCTGGTGGAGGACAGCGAAGACAACGTCTTCCTGGTCCGGCACGCCGTGCAGAAAGCCGGGATTACCAGCCGGCTTGAAGTCGTCACAAGCGGAGAGCAGGCGCTTCAATACCTCGCCGGCACCCACGGCTATTCCGACTGGCAACACTTCCCGCTGCCGTCGCTCGTCCTGCTCGATTTGAAAATGCCGGGAATGGATGGCTTTGACGTTCTGAGATGGGTTCGACAGCGGCCCGGGCTCAAAGCGTTGCGAGTTGCGATGTTGACCTCTTCAGAAATGCCGGGCGAAATAAAAACGGCACATGACCTGGGCGCAAACATTTTCATTACGAAACCGGTGGAGTTGGACCGGCTCGTTCAGATCATGAAAACCCTGAACGAGCACTGGCTGCACCAGGCGCAGTCGCCGGATGTAACGCGGGAGTTGAACTGAGCCAGACGCGCCTCCGTCGGCACGTGAAACAAAAGCAGTCCTCGTCGGCCAACTGGCTGCAATTCTTCGCAAGAGGCAGGACCGGGTTGCTAAACGTCTGCCGACGCAATCGCCTCCAGCACAACCTGGGGTGTTAGACCGTGCTTTCGAAGCACCTGCGCAGGCAGGCTGTCGCCTTCGAGCAACAGCCCAAGCAAAATGTGTTCAGTCCTGACGCAGGTGCGGAGCGGCCCCGTTTTGCTAGTGGCCTGTTCAGCCAACGCGAGAACTTTCCGGGCCCCATATGTGAGTGAACCGTCCGGGTCCGTTTTTCCCCGCCCTGCGTCTCCCTGCAACTCGCGCCCAATGGTCTCCGACGAAAGGCCACAACGCATGAGCACTCCAACCGCACCACAATACGGTAAGTTGAGCAGTGCTCGCAGCAGGTGTTCTGGAAACATGGCCGTGGTTCCGTCGCTCTCAGCTTCGGTTCTGGCGATAGCCAAGGCAGCTTGAGCGTGCGGAGTATAGCTCGGCGGAGCCGAATTCACCCCAGGAGAGTCGCCCGGGTTTCAGCTTCTGTCTACCTGTCCGAAACCCAGGAACGCAACTTCGACTGAGACTTCGGGTCGCCTATCGCATTTGCAATTGCCCGCGCGCCCAAAACGCTCTTCCGAAACGCGAGGTTGCCCAATAGCCCGATCGTCGCCGCTTTCTGCGTCGCCGACGAAGCGATTGTCCGGCGAAATCAGCCGCAAGGCCAAGGACGAAACTTTACGCGTGATTAGGCTCTCATTCTACCTCGTTGACATCTGCTCGCTCGGACGAACACTCTAAGAGATGAACTGGGTGCAAAAGGAATTTCAACTTAACACAAGAGTGCGAGTGTGGATTTGGTTTGCTGCTTTGATCTTTGGAAATGTCCACTCTGCACGCCCTGCTGACTATTTTCCACCGCCGGGAGACGCGTGGTCGACACATACGCCCGAACAGGAAGGATTCGATTCTGCCAAGTTGAAGGTTGCCATTGATTTCGCGGTCGACCATGAAAGCACCGTCGCGCCTGAACTTGCCAAGGTCATTGATTCACGCGATCAACGTATCACGATTCCGCTCGCATTCGCTAAGGAGCCATTTTCCGGCCCCATAGGCCCACTCACACCGCACGCCCCAGCGAACGGCATCATCCTTCGCCACGGCTACATTGTCGAGGAATGGGGAGACACGCACGCGGTAGATATGACGCATTCGGTGACGAAGACTTTTCTGTCGTCCGTTGCGGGTGTGGCGTTTGACCAGCATTTGATTCGCAGTGTCAACGACCGCGTAATCGATTATGTGCAGCCGACGCCGGATTTCATGCTGGATCACAATCAACCGATCACTTGGGACGAAATGCTTCGACAGACCTCCGGCTGGGTCGGCACGATGTGGGGCAAGCCATGGTGGGCAGACCGTCCGGGCAAGAACCCGTGGGACCAACTCGCAAAGGGACCGCCGCCCGTCGGCAAGGAGTGGAAATACTCCGATGTGCGAGTCAATGCCTTGGCGCTCGCGCTCACCTATTTGTGGAAGCGCCCCTTGCCCGACGTGCTCAAGCAATATGTTATGGACCCGATTGGCGCATCCCGCACCTGGCACTGGGAAAACTACAGTAACGCGTGGGTGACAATCAACGGCGAACGAATCCCGGTCCCACCGGGTGGAGGACATTGGGGCGGTGGGATGTTCATCGGCGCGCGTGATCTGGCGCGGATTGGATTGCTGGGCCTCCACAACGGCAATTGGGACGGCAAACAAATTCTCTCCGAACAATGGGTCAAGATGGCACGAACTCCCACCGGACCCAACCCTGGCTACGGTTACATGAATTGGTTCCTAAATACAGACCAAAAAATGT
>DATGLT010000468.1:0-8351 GCA_035294005.1 Verrucomicrobiia bacterium | reverse complement strand
CCGTTCAGCCGGCGCTCAAAATGTGTATCGCCAGGCGAGTGAGATCATGTGCAGCGTAATGTTGTAGCTGCCGTTGAGAGCGGGATTTTGGTTGTTGGCCACGTTCCTCGAAGCGTAGAAATCCGCACCGTAAGCCAGTTCCAGTGAGTGGCGATTATGCGTATAGCTGATCCCGGCTGTCAGCACGTTTTGATCGGCATCGGGGATGATTGGCAGAAAAGTCGAATCAGGTTCCGGGCTTTGGTAAAACTGGTAGCCACCGCGCACCACCCAATTGGTGGCAAAGCGCCAATCGGCGCTGATTCCTGCGGTGAAAGTGTCCTTCCATTTTAACGGCAGAGATGAGGTAGGCAACAGAATGCCATTGTTGCCCGCCCCCAAGGGCAATTCCTTGATCCGGGAAAACTGCACCCATTCGCCGTCGGCCTCTACCCGGACCTTGTCGCTGAGCTCGATTCCGTAACCCAGGGCCACGATGGCGGGATAATCGATCTTTGAATGGAAATCACTCCTTGGGGTTACCCCCGCGCTTGCGGCCGTCGGGGTGATGTTGTCGATGGTGAAGTCGCCAGTGTAATGCACGTTCATCGGCGAACGATACGTAACCGCGATACGCTGGTGCTCCGTAATTTTGAAAGTCAATCCGACGTTCCCGCCGAAACCGAAGCCGGAGCCTTTCGCTTCCAGATTGCCGTCGGGAGCCGTGATCGCACTGCCCGGGAAAGCCAGCCACGGGTAGAACTGTTTCATGGTAAGCTGAGACCACATCACGTCAAAACCAGCTCCGGCCTGCAAACGATCGCTGAGCCTTATCGAAAAACTGGGATTTAGGTTCATCGTGAGCAGGTTGGCAAAATGAGGAGCCTGGTACCGCAGGTTGCCCCCCGGGGCAAAGGCCGGGGAGTTAGGGTCCCATTCGGTGCTCAGGCCATAGGGGACGGTTACCCCGACCCCAATTGCCGCTTTTCCATCAAATAGCGGCAAAGATCCGAACACGTTAGGCAAAAGTTTCCAGGGCTTTTGAGTATTTCCTTCCTGCCCGCTCGGGGATTTGTAGTCGACGCTGATATAGACGATGGTGGGGGTAAACTGGAACTGGCGACCATCGATGTCCACCAGGTTGGCTGGGTTTTGCTGGACGGCCGAGGAATCATCAACCTGGGCGATTCGTCCGCCGGCGCGGTCCAGATCAAAGGCTCCAGGTGGGGGGTTGCGTAAGCCTTCACCGAGAGCGGAAGACACCACCGCGGTACCCAGGTAAGCCGTTAAGAGCAAGGCGGGCCCTCGGGTCCTCAATTGATTAATAGTCTTGTTCATTGTCATTAATGGTTCGGTCAGTTCGTTCTTACCGTTTTGACGCCACGGTCGTGCTGCACCGCGGCCCCGCGTTGAGTCTCAACTGTCTCACATCCGGACAAAGCTGGAGACCCGCACCCGCCAGCCTGCATACATCACCAAGGTGAGGGGCAAGGGATGCAGAGCAAGGACGATGCCACCATCGCAAACATAAAGTTCGAGGTACAAAGAGGATGAGCGAGCGGATGGCCAGCTATTTGCTCTGTTGTGCCGCTATCACTGATCGTACACTGGACTCATGAACGGGCGCAGGCCACGATTTTTAAGCGAAGAACGAGCTGATATGCAGCTTTTCACGAATCTTTCCCAGCAGAGGCGGGCATGGAGACACTAACACAAGACCCTCGGTCACAGGGCGCGGACGCACACGTCACCTGCGAGACAAGCCAGGGTCTCGAGCTTCATGCAACGATACTGCGTCTCGGCGCTCACGACGTAGTTTTTGAAATTTACAGTCCTTCACCGGTGTTGCGCGTTTCGGAAGCGCTCGACAACTTTTCAATCGTTCTCAGGAACAGAGTTGCCTATTCGGGCCGGGCCGTCATCACCAGCATCGTAAACACCGGGAACATCCTGGTTTGCGAGGCTAACCTCCAGGATGCGTGGCTTGGGTCCGAACTTCCCTCAATGGCGCACCAGCCAAGCGAACTGCGCGGCGAATTCGCGGCGTTCATGCGGCACTGGGAGAAGAGCTACAAAATTCGCCCGGAATTCAAAATAATCATCTCGGACTTACAATGTTTTCTGACCGACCTGAGGTTGTGGTTGGAGCAGCTGGAACTGGGAATTCGGTCCCTTCCTTCAGGCAACCGGATGAACGCCGAACATGCGGTCGTGCAGGAACTGTCGGCGTCGACAACACCGGCTTTGGCTTTCTTTTTCGAGAAATTCGAACGGGCGGCCGCGGAGATTGAACCGGAACTGAAGGCGGCGAACGCTGCTTTTTGCCGGAGACACCTCCATCCGCTGTTAATGGCTTCGCCATTTATGCACCGGATTTACGCCAAACCACTCGGGTACGCCGGTGATTACGAAATGGTGAACATGATCCTGCGCGATCCGTGCGAAGGCGGTTCGCTGTTTGCCAAGCTGCTCAACGTCTTTATCCTAAGCCAGGTTCCCGCCGTGGCCCACCGCAATCGGGTCAGCTACATGACCAAAGTCCTGGTCCAGGAGACTTCGCGGCTACGTTCGCTCGGGCGCAGCATCAAGATTCTCAACTTGGGATGCGGCCCGGCTCGGGAAATCCAGGACTTCTTGGTTCAGTATGATCTTTCGAACCACGCCGAGTTTGAGTTGCTGGATTTCGATCAGGAAACCCTTGCGCATGTTCAGCAGAAGCTCAGCGAACTGAAACGGCTGCACTCGCGGCGCACCGGGGTGGTGATCGCCAAGAAGTCCGTGCACCAGGTTCTTAAGAACGCGGCCAAGCCGAATACCAATCTGCGGCCCTATGATTTGATCTACTGCGCAGGCCTGTTTGATTATCTCAACGACCGCGCTTGCCAGGGGTTGCTTGGCTATTTTTACAACCTGCTGGCGCCCGGGGGACTTTTGCTCTCCACAAACGTCGAGAGCACCAATCCCATCCGCAATATAATGGAGTACATGTTCGAATGGCACCTCGTTTACAGGTCGGGGTCTGATTTCATTACACTCGCCCCGCCCGAGGCGGTTCCCGAGTTTGTTTCACTTACTGCCGACACAAGTAGTGGGAACTTGTTTCTCGAAGTCAGAAAACCTCTCACTTCCAAATGAACCGAGAACTTCAAAACGCCTTCGCGGAATACGACCGCCAGGCCCGAATCAGCAATTCCAAACTTGGAGCCGTGCTGGCGGTGATCATGATGCCGGCGGGCGCTTCCTTGGACTACTTCGTTTACGGGCCGTCCCAGGTCTGGCCCTTCTTGAAGCTGCGGCTCCTGTGTTCGCTCCTTGTGGCGATCGTCTGGGCGTTGTTTCTGACCCCCTTTGGCCAAAAGCATTACCGGATCCTGGGCATGACGTGGTACATGCTCCCTGCCTTTTTCATCGCCTGCATGATTTACTACGTCGACGACCCGGTATCGCCGTACTACGCGGGGTTGAACCTGGTAGTGCTGGCCGTAGGCCTGATATTGCCGTGGACTTACAAAGAAAATCTGCTCGCTGTGTCGCTCGTGCTGATGATGTATTTGGCAGCGTGTTTTCTCCAGCACAGCCACCTGAACTTCAGCTATTTCTTCAACAACATTTATTTCCTCCTTCTGACCAGCGTCGTGGTTGTGGCGGGAAGCATGGCTCACAGCCGCCTGCGCTTTCGTGAATTTGCGCTTCGCTACGAATTGGACAAAAACCGTGTCAAACTCGAAGAAACCAACCAAAAGCTCATGGAGCTGGATCAGATCAAGAGCCGGTTCTTTGCCAACATCAGCCACGAGCTTCGCACCCCGCTGACGCTGCTCATCGCCCCATTGGAATCGCTGATCCAGCGATTCAGCCTGGATCGGGACACCAAGGAATTGCTCGGCACGATGCACTCCAATGGAATGCGCCTGCTCAAGTTGATTAACGACCTGCTCGACCTGGTGCGCCTGGAATCGGGCCGGATGGAAATAAAAGCCGAGCCGGTCGATCTGGGGGAATTCCTCAAGGGTCTGTCCAGCGCTGCCCGCCAGGTGGCCGATGACAAGCGTCTGCTGCTGGAGACGATTATCGACCCGGAAATAAAGGTAGTGCTCGCCGACCCGGACAAACTGGAAAAAATCGTGCTCAACCTGGTCTTTAATGCCTTGAAGTTCACACCTTCCGGGGGGCGCGTGACCTTGAGCGCCCAACGCCAGGGCGACCAGTACCTGATCAGCGTGGCGGACACCGGCATGGGTATTTCCCAGAAAAACCTGCCACACGTTTTCGATCGGTTTTGGCAAGCCGACGACTCCTCTAAGCGCAAGTACCAGGGCGTGGGCATCGGGCTGGCCTTGGTAAAGGAACTGGTTGAGGTTCAGGGCGGGCAGGTGAGCGTGCAGAGCGCGGAAGGAAAAGGGACCACCTTCACCGCGAGGCTGCCGTATCGTCCGGGCGAGATCAACCCGAGCTTGCCCAAACACTCGTTGCCGGAGCCCAACGGCGCCAACGGCGCCGACGAACGCACCGTGACTTCGGAAGAATGGCTGGCCAACCTTTATCGCCGCGCGGAAATGTTCCCTGCAATGACCCTGGTCCAGGAAGCGCTCCGGCCCGTTGAGACCTCCCGCAACGGCAATCAACCGACGCTATTGGTGGCGGATGACGAGCCCGACATGCTGAGATTCCTCAAGAGCCAGCTCAGCACTCATTACCGCGTCATCGAAGCTGTGGACGGCCAACAAGCTATCGAGAAAGCGGCGCAGTTTTTGCCGGACATTATCCTGCTGGATATGATGATGCCCGAGAAGGATGGCTTGCAGGCCTGCCGCGAAATCCGCGAACGCACTCCCACCCAGACCATTCCAATCGTGTTGTTGACGGCTCGCGCGGACGAGGAAACAAAAATGACCGCCCTTTCGGCCGGGGCGAGCGACTTCCTGGCTAAACCCTTTTCTATCACCGAACTCCATGTGCGCATCAAAAACCTCGTCGAATCGCACCAATTCCAGGGCAAACTCTCCAAGCAAAACCAGGTCCTCGAATCGACCATTGAACAGCTGAAGGAAACTGAAACCCAGCTGGTTCAAACGGAGAAACTCGCCTCGCTGGGGCGCATGAGCGCCGGCATTATCCATGAGATTAACAACCCGTTGAATTTCGCCACTACCGGCTTGTTTACTCTGCGCAACAAGGCCAAATACATCGACCCACAGCAGCAGGAAGAATACAAGGAGATCCTCAAAGACGTCGAAGACGGCATCAGCCGAGTCAAAAACATCGTCTCGGACTTGCGCATGTTCACCCACCCTGAAACCGAAAGCCGCGACCAGGTCGAAATCCTCGAGGTCGTCACCGCCTCGTTGCGTTTCCTCAGCAGCGAATGGAAAAACAAGGTGCAGCTCATTCAAAACCTGCCGGAACACCAAACGGTTTGGGCCAATAAAAACAAACTCATCCACGTCATCACCAACCTGCTCCAGAATTCTCTCGACGCCCTAAAGAACAAAACATTCTCCGGCGAACAACCCACCATTTGGATTGAGGGCCGCCTGGAAGGCGGCAAAAGCCTGGTCATCGTCAGGGATAACGGCACCGGCATTGGGCAGGAACACCTTAATAAGATCTTTGACCCTTTCTACACCACCAAAGATGTGGGCGAAGGGATGGGCTTGGGCCTGGCAATCTGTTACCGGATCGTGCAGGACTGCGACGGGCGGATCCAGGTGCGCACCGAACCGGGCAAGTTCTGCGAATTTACACTGGAATTTCCTGCTAAAGGATGAGATTAGATAATAAGATGAAAGGGATTCGACACGTTCCGGCGAGCCCGGCCGGCAGCAACGGCCTTTCCCCGGCCACCGGCCACCAGCCATGAACGACCTCTATAATTATCGCAAATTTGCCATCCTCTACGTCGACGACGAGGAGAAGTCGCTCAAGTATTTCGTCCGCGCCTTCAGCGACCAATTCCAGATTTTCACGGCCACCAACGCCCAGGATGGTTTGAAAATGCTGGAACAACACAAAGACGAAATCGGGTTGTTGATGACCGACCAGCGGATGCCCGGCGAAAAAGGCGTGTGGCTGCTCGAGCGCGCCCGCCAACTCAGGCCGGCCATCATTCGCATCCTGGCCACCGCGTTCGCCGATATGGACGCCGCCATCGCCGCGGTCAATACGGGAGCCATCTACAAGTACGTGACCAAGCCCTGGGACCCGCCCGAACTGGAGAACACTCTCAAGCGCGGACTGGAGTTCTTCATGGTCCAACGCGAACGCGATCAGTTGCTGCGAGAAAAGCTGTCGGTACTCCACAACATGATGATCGCCGACCGGATTGTGAGCCTGGGCCTGCTGGCGGCCGGCTTGAGCCATCACATTCGCAACTCATTGGTTGCCGTGAAAACGTTCCTGGACCTCGCCCCGGCCAAAATGGAAGAAGAGAAGATGGAACTTGCCGGGTTGCGAAACCCGGATTTCTGGAAAGAATACTACCAAAACGTCCAGGGCCAGGTCGAAAAGATCAACAACATGCTCAAGGACCTTTGGACCGCGTCGGAAAAGCCCGCTTTCGAGTTTCGTGACAAGGTCCAACTCCATGCCGCCGTCTCGGAAGTCTCCGCTCAACTGAAGGACGGTTTCGACGCGAAGAGCATCACGGTCAATAACAAGATCCCCCAGGACCTGCCCGTCTTGAACGTCGATAAGCCGAAATTCTACCGCCTCTTCGAACTGCTTTTGAAAGACGAGATTGCCAGCCTGCCTTCGGGGAGTTCAATCACTCTGAGCGCGCGGCCCTTTGACGGGCAGGGCATCGAGCAACCCGGCGTCGAAATCGAGGTTAGCGACAATGGACCCGGATTGCCTAAGGAAGCATTGCGGCTGGTGTTTGACCCCTTTGTCGTGCGAACCGACAGCCCGATGGAATACGGAATCCATTTGATGGCTTGCTATTTCATCGTCCACCACCATGGCGGCCGAATCAACGCCCGCAGTGAAAACGGCAACGGAACGGTGTTTACAATCCGGATCCCCGCTAATCCCGGCCAGGCCGCCCAGTCTCAAAAGAACGACACCGAGTTCCTTCAGAAGGTTCTTTTAAACGATTCTTTATGGGAAAAGCTCATCGCCAGCCGATGAGGCGCGGCAAATCGTTAGAAGCTCCCGCCCGACTCTCCTGAACCACACAGAAGCATGGCCCGGTGAGTGGTCTATCGCCTCGAGCGCATGGGGCCGACCAGGAAAACACGCGCCGCGAAAAAGCCTCGTTGCGGAGGGATCCTCCTGAGGCAAATTCGCGGCGTCGATTCTATTTGGACTAACTTAAAACTTCGGCAGGCTGGGATAAGGTTTGGGCCAGCTCTTTCGAGCCCCTGCCCGAGCCGGGCGAACGGCTGAGGATTTTGGCGCTGCCTCGGGCTGCGCTTGCTCCCGAAGCTTTGTCTCGGCCGCCAGCCAGAACTCGAGGTCCCGGCCGGTCGGACGTCCGGCCTGTTCCCACAATTGGTAAGCCACAAGGCTTACCGTCGATTCATCTGCATTCACTTTTGTTTCAGTTGTAGTATTCATTTTTCAATTCAATTCAATACGGCGACCCGTTTCTCTACAGGTGGTTTTCTGCCTGCCTTGATTCCACAAGACGCCGAAAAAACGGCCGAAAACCTACTCGCAACAGGACTTTGATCAAGCTCTAAATGCAAAGAAACGGCAAACCGGTGAAACGGGCGAACCGGGTCAACGTAGCAAGAATGCTGCCAAATCGGGTGGAACTCCCTGACCAACAACAGACCATGTAACCCCACGAAAACCGCAAAACCGCTGAAATCCCGCTAGGAGTTCAAGTCGATTGCCCGTCCTTTTGGCTTCGAATTCTCGCATGAAGTTGTGGAGACCGGAGTTTGCCCCCATGAGCTAGACGGATAGCGGTAGACCGTTCAGGGTGACGGCGCCCCCCGAGAGCAAACGCTGAAGCGTAAATGGCGCGTCCAAGCTGCGACCCGGCAACGAGCGCAACAATGCAATCGCGGTTCGCATGCTGCGCCGTAACATCGCTGGCCAGCCACTGCGCGTCCACAGCGTCGGCTATGCATTGAGGAGGTGACCGCGCAGTTACCTGCGCCAGCCTCGTTCGGCGTTTTCACACATCGCTTTCTTCCAATTCCGCGATCTTCATCAAAACGCGCAGCAACCCTGTCTTGAGCGGGCGGTTGCAGTGGATTGGAATGACGATCCTCTCCCGCCGCCCCGACATTACGAAGATATGGTGACTGCCATTAACCCGGACCAAGATCCACCCCTCCGCTCGATGGCCTTTGCCAGCGCTTTGCCCGAAACCTGCCTCACAGGGCCAACTCGATGACCCGGTCATTCTGTGCAACTCCGGCATC
>DATGLT010000467.1:0-10355 GCA_035294005.1 Verrucomicrobiia bacterium | reverse complement strand
TGTCGGATTCTGGACATCGAGGGTCTCATCCGTGCCAAGGAAGCCATGAACCGTGACCACGACCGAATCACCGTTCGCCAATTGAGGGAGATCAAAAGGCGGCAGCAATCAGGGTAGGCTACGCAGTAGGGAGCGGACAAGAGGATGCTCAACTTGGAGGTGACACCATCCGCCACCACCGAGGCGCAGCCTACCAACGGGCCTACAGGTCTGCGCGAACCCTTGAATGGCATTCAGGAGGTCAGGGGTTCGAACCCCCTCGGCTCCACCATCCTTCGCCCGCAGCGCAGCGGAGGGCTGTCCGGCGGTCTGCTCGCCATAGCTCCAGCGGCGGCGAAAGCTTTAGCGAAGGAGGACTGATCCAGACAAGTTCCCGGCTGCCGGCTAATGATGGTTCCTGTTGAATTCGGACGATCATTTTGGTTTCAGGCTTTCCCCTGTTGGTTTGGTCACATCCGACTCCGGGGTTGACCCGGGTGCCTGCGCAAGTCAGCGACGATGCGCTCCACCTCGGGGACGGAGTGTGCGGAGTAGTGCTTGAAGCCGCGGCAGACATAATTCAGGCCTGGCTCGCCATCTTCAAAAGCGTCCAGGTATCCTGGCGGACATCCAGGATTCGCACAATCTGTATGCGGTCCGGGAGGATTCGGTAACAAAGGAGGGATTTCTTGACCACAATGCCGCGCAA
Source organism: Verrucomicrobiia bacterium (assembly GCA_035294005.1). Classification (GTDB taxonomy): domain Bacteria; phylum Verrucomicrobiota; class Verrucomicrobiia; order Limisphaerales; family UBA8199; genus JANXQE01. The sequence goes on along the minus strand of DATGLT010000467.1, from coordinate 9,667 downwards.
GTCAGGGAAAACCGCTGATTCGATTCGGTGACCTCGCCCGGGGTTTTCGCCAATCGCGACCCGTGCCGCCTTCATTTGAGCGGCAACGGCCATTTCGACGCGGCGTCCAAATTGCCGCCGGAGATACCGGCGGATATTTCGCCAGTCTTCCCGAGCAACTTCGGTGAGAGTAACCCTCAATCCTCAAGCGCCTCGGTAAAGAACTCTGGTGGGCAATCCAGCTCTTTAGCGCCCTTTGCCTCCCTCAACTTCCGTTCCAGGGCCGGTGTCGCCTTGTACGTCCGCTTGGTTTTGGGGGCCGGGATCGCAACAATTGAGAGGTGTCCTTTGCCCTCGCGGATGATGTACTCCCCATAGGGCGCTTCGGCGACAAAGTCGTCCGGGAGAACGAGCCGTTTGCGCTTGTCGTGTTTTGCAATGGTAACGGACTGTGCCATAATGGGATTCTCCCATTAGAGAAGCGCCGCTGTCAAGGCGATCACCCCGTAGTGTCCCAAAGCGTCTTTTGATTTGCCCCGGAAGCTTGCGCTCGTCCGCCCGGCCTGCCGTTACGGCCTGGCACTCGCGTTCACGGGGAGAACGGCATCTTTTTGGTTCATTTGCTTGACGGACTTCAAGAGGAAATCGACGTCAGAGAAGGGTTCGCCCCCCGTGCGTTTCCAATGCACGCGTCCGCTCGGGTCGATCAGAATTGTGGAATGCAGCTCGATTTCCTCGAAGTCGTCGTACGAGGCAAAGCGGCGGGCGTTCTGGTGATTGTTGTCCGAAAGCAGGTGGATTTCCAGTTTCCCGAGTTTAGCTGAGGCCTTGTTTTTCTCCGGGCTGGCGTTGCTGACGGCCAGCACGACAGTATTATTTTCTGTCCATTCCGACGCCTTTGCGTTGATGGCGCCCAATTGTTCCATGCAGTGAACACATTCTTCGCTCAGGTAGAAAACCAGGAGAACATTTGCTCCTTTGAAATCCTTGAGAGTGACAAGCGCGCCGTTGGTATCGAGGCAATTTAGTTCCGGCGCCGCATAGGGTTCCCAGTTATTCGGGCCGAGTCTGGCCAGTTCGTCGGGATTGTAAGGGCGTTCGGGCGCGATTGTCTCCCCGGCAGGCTCGGCTTTGAGTCCGAGAGCTTCCACGGCCTTGAGCCACTTCAAATCCGGGTCCGCGCCGGACCATTCGTAAAGCAGGTGCGCGTAACAATTTTGAGCCTTGTCCCGGTCGCCCAGCGCAAAGCTGGCCTGGGCCAAGCCGGACAAAGCAAAGGCATCATTGCGCTCCTGCGCGAGCGACCGTTCGTAAGCCACAACCGCCAGGCGATACTCGCCGCTTTTCAGATAGGCATCGCCCAGGACGCGGCACGCGGGCCAGGGAATTCGCGGGGGATCGTCCGAGTAGTCGTTGTTGTCGCGCGCGGTTTTTTCCAAAGCGGCGGCTTCGGTAAGCAAGCGTGTGGCTTCAAGGAGGTCGCCTTCTGCCAAGCGCAATTCTCCCTCGGCTACCTTGACGGGGATCGACCATTCGGCGTCTTTGGGTTTGGCCTCGGGGTCTTCCATGCCGAGCTCGCGCTTGAGGTCACGCAGCCGGGCTCGGGCATTGACGAGGTTGGTTTTGCCGATAAAGGCCATTGTTTCAGCAAATGCCCGCAGCGTTTTGTCCTCGGAAAGATCGCGCCATGGGATCGAGGCGGCATTGGACGTTGTCAAAATATCATCCCAGCGCTCGAACTTCACCAAACCGCGAACCAGCGCGACCAATCCCTGGTCGAACGCGCCGTAAGCGTTGTCCTTGTTGCGCTCCGGATCACGCGGGGCCGCGAGCAGGTCCCGAGCGCCCTGCAACGCTGAACGGGTCATGCCAAGCTGCTCCTCGATGTAGCAAAGATAATTACGATTGTGCGCGTAATTCCATGTTTCGTAGGGAAGCGCCATGCGCTCGTTCATGTACCGAAGCTCGACGCGCGTGGCCGAATCCATGGAACGGGCGGCTTCGCGCCACATTCCCAGCTTGGTGTAGTTGTGCCCCGGCATATGATCGGCATGGCCGATATTGGGGGCGACGATGCCGTATTGCTGGCAACTTGGAAGAGCTTGCTCCGGATCGACGTGGTCCCAGTTGTGGATCCGGTAATGATGGGCCCCGGGGTGGTCTGGTTGTTTGGCTAGCACTTCGCGCAGCACCAGTTCGGTCCCCAGAGCGTTGCCGTCGCCGACCGTAAACAGCGCAAACAATGACTTGGCTTCGATATCGTCAGGATATTTCAGGACGATTTTTTGCAGTTCCTGCGCCAGAGTTCGGCGGATGTCCTTTCTTTTGGGATCGCCCAGGTAGGTCTTGGCCCACGCTTCGATATACATGCGCTCGCGAGGAGTAACGGAATCCTCGCGCCGGACGGCTTCGTTGAGGAAGTCGAGGTAACGTTTCAACTCCGGCTTGTCGAGGTCGCCGAGCGTGAACCACGTGAGGCCGGTCCGCGCCAGCCCCCAATAGGCCATTGCACAGTTGGTGTCGAGCTTGAGGCACCAGCGAAACGTCCGCTCGGCTTCCTCAAACCAAAAGGAGTGCAGGAGGGTGTTCCCCTGGTCGAACCATTCCTGCACTTCTGGGACGGGAGTGCTGATAAGGAAATGAGTGTGGCCGATGCCTTCCATTTTCCAGGGGCGCTGGCGAAGCCCGGAATCGAAAGCGGTGCCGTGGCTGGAGTGCCCGGGTGTGTCGTCGGCGAGCAAAAGGTTGCCGGGAAAAAGAAGCACCAACAGCGCCAAGACAGATTTGTGCGTGGCAAACACAGGATTCGGTTGTCAAATTATGCATAACCGCTGGGAAAGCACACGAAGATTTCGCTGCCGTCACTCAAGCGGTGCAAGGCGTTGGGGTCGCTCCCAAACGGATGCCCGTGCCAGGCTTTGCAGCAATACCGAAATCAATACCAGAACACTTCAGGCGGATGTAGCCCGATACCGGCTGATACGCGGGGATTCGAAAACCAACTTTCCCAAATGGCACAAAAATATAGACCCTAGCGGCGCGATTCCGCCCTTCGCCTCCATTTGAAAGATCGCTCGGTTTTACCGTGTTTTCTGAGCGATCAGGATTGCAGGGGAGCATCTTGCCGCCGCGACGAAATGTAACCCGCAAGAAATCGGCGCATGCACTGCACCAGCTCATGGCTCCGTCTTTCTGTGTCTCAATGAGCAAAACAAATACATGCCGAAGATGCTTGCGATGGTCATTACCTGCACAATAAGGAACGCGCCGGTGAAAAACAGAAAAGCGTGGAAGGCGAACCCAACCAAACCGGCCGCTACGGAAAACAGCACGCGGGAATCAACGTGTGAACGCGACCGGAGATACCGGTAAAGGCCGATAAGCAGGAGCAAGTCGAAGGATGCCAAGCCGGCAACCAGGTAAGTGTGGGAATTCATTATTTTTCAGGCTGAACTATGATTACGGGACCGCCAGTCGGATGTCCACCAGAAGTGGTCACCTTCCCAGACGACTGTCGCCGCGGCATGACACTGCGGCTCCCTGCCGTCTACTGCGGCCTGCCGTGCTTTTGCTCGGGGCGGAAGCGCGTTCATTCTCGGACCTCTCCTCGTGGCCACCTCGTGGATTCCAAAGGGCTGTGCAAGCTCGAAACGATCCGGCTTCACCCAATTATTTGAGGCTTTGGGGTGCGCAGCTTTCCTCGTTTGATTTTCGAGGAAGCCAGCACGTCGCCGAGCTGCGCGGCGCTGTTTGCAAAAGAATCCCAGAACCGGTTGGAAAGGCGGTCCAGAAGTCGAAATGCGAAGTATGTCCTCCTTGTCAAGGCCCTCCCTTGCAGCGCGTAAAATGCCGGACAGGCAAGAACGAGGCCGCAGCAAATGACCACCGTCTGATTAAACACCGTGTCTCCTGACAAAGTTCCGGCGCGATAATCGAGGATGTAACTGAAACGATGTATAAACGGCTTCCTGTCCAGCCGGGGCATTCCGGCAGGCCGTTGCCATACCCTTTTTATGCATGGCCTGCTCTGCGAACAGCGTGTCATTCTCATCGTCCTTGGCTAATAGGATCCTTTTCGTGGGCATTGTCAGTCTTTTCATTAGTTAGTTCCGGCACCATTTTTTTCACGTTAAAATCGGAGCGCAAAGCATACGCGACGTCGCGCCCTCGCCTAGCGTGGGGCTCAACCGTGGGGTCTTTCCCCCCGATCCAACCCGAATGTTCCGCCCAAAAAGCAGATTGGGAGTGATTGGTTCGTGGTAATTGCTGTCAGTTCTGCGCATCTTGGGCCGCCGCACTCCGTCGAACGTCACCGTGCCAATCAGAACGGAATGGGACCGGTACTTGTGATAGTTAAATCGCTCGTCCACAAATCAGGTTTCTCAACTGCTCAAATCTTTCTTACCTGGACCTGATGACAGGCCAGCAGCCATCATTTCGGCGAATAAGGAAACGGCATTTGTTTCAGTGGCTCGGTCCTCGGCGCAACCCTAATCCCTACCAATTCCTTCTCATTCTCTGAGCTGGCATTCCGGTCGCGGAGCGGGCGGAAGCGTTCGCTGTTGAACCCCAGTTCTTGTTGGTACTTGTTTCGAGGGTCCGTGCCGTTCCGTAACTCCCGGAGGAGCAGACCGACTTCGGCATCAGCCGCGCCACAAATCGGGTGCATCAACCGGCGGCCAACAAATACAGCGCGAACGGTATAGGTCTCGTTTTTTATCGGCAGGTTGACGTAATACTTAGCTAACGGTTTGGCGAATTGATCATCCACGCAAACTACTTGTTCTCCAATTTGCATAAAAATGTGTTCGACCGAACTCCGATGGCCTCAACGCTCGACGCACGATACTTAAGCCGCTCGGAAGACTGCAGGCTCAAAACACGCATGCCGCGGCTTGAGGGCGGGGAAATTTGTCTTGTTCCATGACGTTAGCGTGTGGCGTGCCACGCAGGCTTCGTCTTACTCCGCGCCGCAAAACCAACTCCGGGTATATTCTTTCGAGAACCCACAACCTCCTTGGCGGCAACAAATATCTATTGCGAATTCCGAAGCGGTGTTCCGAAATGGCCAGCCCAGTGATTTGCAGGAACGATCGAAGCGGCTCGTCCGTTTTGCAAAGTGCATGTCGGAATGGCGTGATCGTGCAGGTTGCAAGGCCGGGGCCTCGATTTACGGTAAACAGAAAGCGCCTCGTAGACACTGCAATCAGGCACGATCCAACGGGTTAGATTGCGGCGGGTTAGATTGGCCCTGTACTAGCTTGTGAACAAAGGGCAACTCAAATGCAGCCAGGTTATGATACCCAATCACATACAGTTTATCGAAGCCATCACGCGGACTAAGGTTTGTCTCCGGTTCTATTCCAGGGCCGACAGCGACATTATTGATCTGGTCTGCACCCCTTTGGAATATGGACCCGGAGCCGACGCACGCGATGGTGAAAACCGGTATTGGTTTTGGGACTTCTCGAGCAACACGGGATCCCCAACCCTGGGCCTGCTACCTGAGCAGGTGTTAAACCTGCGAATTCTCGGGCCAGTTTTTGACGCGGCGGATTTCAACGCGCCCCCTCTCAATGTGTTGCCTTTCCCGGTTTCTGACGCGAAGGCATCGGGAGCGGCATCTCGGTCCGCACCGTTAGCGCAACGCGAGCAGTGGCTTGAGATTCCCGCAACTGAAATTTACGAAAAACCCAGCAGATCACACCAAAGCCTATGGAAGAACATAAACACGAAAACAACCTGAGCACACTCGTCCAAGACGCCCGCGCTCTGTTAACCGCCACTGTCGACGTGGCCGGCGACAAGGTCGTCGAAGCTCGCAACCGGCTCAAAGCCGCGCTGGATGGCGGCAAAGAGTTGATTGGACGCGTCGGTGAAAAGACGCTCGATCAGGCCAAAGCCGCCGACGAGGGCATCCGTGCAAACCCCTATCAAGCGGTCTTCATCGCCTTGGGTGTCGGCGCATTGATCGGCTATCTCGCTGCTCGCGGGTGCTCACGGAACGACGATTGAGCGCCCGTATGTTTCGAAAACCACCTCACGTAAGTGCTCTGAAATCGCGGAAACAACTCTTATCTGCGGAGAGCGAACTCAACCGCGCCCGGTTGTCTGCGGACTGGCGGACAATGAGGCTCAAAATTGGCAATTTGGCTCGTCTCGCCAAACTGACTGCGGCATGTGCCTCGTTGGTTGGCGTCCTGGCAGCGGGCGTCGGCTTGGCCGCCCAGGCCATCCAAGCCGGGACCGAAGGTCCTTCCTAAGGCTCGAAGAGGTCATTGACCGCGTGGAAAACCACAACCCGATTAGTGGTGCAACGCAAATACATGCATGAACCAACTCAGTGAACCTGCTGCGGCTCAGGAGCCGCTTGGGTGCGTTGCCGGGACGCTCGATGGACAGGTTGGTGCGGTCGCCGCTGCACCAACATCCGCCGTGTTGATCAGTTCTGGGCCGGCCAGAGCCACACGTGTGCAGTTCGGTTTAGTTGTACTGGGCCTGGTTGCCTTCCTCTATTTCGCACGTCCTGTTGTTTTGCCGGTTTTCCTTGCCTGCGTTGGCGGGATGACTCTCAAACCGTTGATTCGTTGGCTTGGGCAATGCCATATCCCTCCAGGACTCTCCGCCGCAGTTGTGCTTTGCCTCCTGATGGGCGCCCTCGGCTTTGGCTTTTTCGAACTAGGCCGCCCAGCCGTGGCTTGGCTTAACGACGCTCCGGCTCACATGGCGGACCTGAGGCAGCGGGTTCAGAAAATGTTTCCGCGAGTGACCCGTTTCAGTCAGGCTGCGGAGGCGGTGAACAACCTCGGAGCGACAGACGAGGGGCAAAAGAAACCGGCAACGGTCGAACTCAAAACCAGCCGTGTCCCAAGCACTTTCATTAACTGGACTGGAACTCTCCTGGCCGGGCTGGGCGAGTCTTTGGTTTTGCTTTACCTGTTGCTGGCCTCGGGCGATTTGTTCTTGCAGAAACTCGTCCGCGTGATGCCGACCTTTAGCGATAAGAAACGAGCGGTCGACATCAGCCATGAGATTCAGCAGCAGATTTCCAATTATCTCGCTTCCGTTTCGGTCATCAACATCGGGCTGGGAATCGTGGTCGGGGGCGGGCTCTATTGGCTGGGGGTGCCCAACGCCGCCATGTGGGGTATGCTCATTGCCTTGCTGAACTTTGTCCCCTACTTCGGACCCCTGGCGGGCATTTCCTTGTTGGCCATCGTCGGACTGCTCACCTTTGATACCCTCTGGAAAGGATTGCTCCCCCCAGCCTGGTACTTGCTGCTTCACCTCCTGGAATCAAACTTCATTACCCCGGTTCTACTGGGGCGCCGTTTCACGCTCAACCCCGTGGTCATTTTTATTTCACTAATCTTCTGGACCTGGCTTTGGGGTGTGCCCGGCGCCCTGCTCTCGGTGCCAATCCTGGTTTGTATCAAAGTCATTTGCGAGCGTATCCCGACGATGTCATCCGTCAGCGAACTGCTCACCAGCGAATCTAACAGCATCCTGGACAATCTTAAATTGCTGCGGCCCCGAAAGCCGCGGGGCGCATCCGATCCTGACGCAACGACTGGTCATTGATGAGCACCACCTCTAAAGCAGCTGGTGAAAGCCCCAAGCGTCTGACCGCAGCACTCGAAAGAGGCAAGGAAGTTTATGGCCGTCTTCAAGAGAAGGCTATCCATTACACGAAAGCGACAGATAAGGCCCTGCGCGATCATCCATATCAAGCCATCGGCATCGCCTTTGCGATCGGGGCGTTGGTAGGATATTTAGTAGTCCCACGCCGGGCATCAGGGCGCCGAGCAGTAACCGCGCCCAATGTCGACTAGCTGCTAACGGCGTCTGCCGTAAAAAAAGCCACCGCCGCCGAGCAAGAGAACCACAACTATAATAATGAGGAGAGTTTCATTAGACATGTTTGCAGTGTAAGGGTCGGAATGAAATCACGCTATCGGGGGATCCCCCCTGACCGCCTCATACCGAATAACCGAACTGAGCGATGTTCCAGTGGCTGGCTCACCTCGTGAGGGTCAGGAGGACGTCTGCATACCAGGCGCAGTTCAAACCCAGGGTCTCATCGAGTTGCAAATCGCGGCTACCCATGTCCATGCGCGAGGAGTGGACTCCGAGGAGCTTCCAGGGCAGTTGCGCGTCAGTGGACTGACTTCGCATCACAACCGGCGCGCCGCTCGAGCCGCGGTGCATTCGTGCATCGGTGACAAAGCAGCCGAGGCCCTGGAAACGCAGGCCAAACGACGAGGCGATCGCGGCCTGACGGACTATGGGAACATGGTGAACCGCATCGTGAAAACCGAGGGGGAAGCCGACGATCAGCAGTGAGGTGCCGACTTCCACTTCCTGCAGCGACTGCTGCAGATGCGCCAGTGTGAAGCACCGAAGCATCACTGACCGGGGCATCGCCGCCCGGTCCAATTCAATTACCGCCACGTCGATTTCGCCACCCACATCACTGGCCTGGCGCCAAACACTCTTGCCGTTGAAATGAAGCAGCACCGACATCCGCGTCGAACGCGTAAGGTCAGCCTCGTCGGTATGGAGCTCGATCTCGACCCGGTTGGGAAAGTGGTTGCTCGCCGCGTCCATCATAACGTGCCTGCTCGTCACGAGGAACAGTTGCCCGTCGCGCTCGAAGAAGAAGCCACTCGCTGCAGTGAGCGGGCGCTCGCGGTCAAAAGTTGACACCCGCACGGTCGTCAACAGCAGCGGCTCAATCATGGGCATTTCACTCGCCTGAGGAGTCTGGCAAGGGTCCAAAGAGCCGCAACGGCTCCAGTGGACGATTCCCTAGACGAGACTGCTCGAAATCGAAGAGCTGAAGAAGGTGTTCCCCTTTTGGAGTTCCCGAATAGCGCAGCATAAACTGTCGGCAGCGGTTTGCTTTACCAAAAAGCCCATTGCGCCGGATCGGGTTGACTCTTCGACGTAGACATCCTCTGTGTGAGCTGAAATCATCAGCACCTTCGTGTCGGGCAGGGCTTTGAGGATCTCCAGAGTGGCTTGGAGACCACTTAGGACCGGCATCGCTATATCCATCAGCACAACCGCGGGACGAAGTCTTTTCGCCATGGCAACGGCCTGGCGTCCGTTCTTTGCTTCACCAATCACTTCAAGATCATCTTCGAGTTCGACTAAATCTCTGAAACCATCCCGGACACCTTTGTTATCATCGGCCAAAAGAACAGTGATTCGTTTTATGAGATTAGTTGGCTTGATCAAGGCGATCAGTTTGGTTCCAGATCTTGCATTGGTCTATAGGGGAAACCCCTTACCCCAAGGGCTTAACAACCTAAACAGCACGACCAGTCCGCTTTTTGGACGAGCGGCGAGGCTTCAATGGTATCTGGGCAGAGACGGTGGTGCCTTCGCCCGGTGTCGACGCAATGTCAAATTGGCCACCCAACATTTCCAATCTTTCTCTCATCCCCAATAGTCCGAGCCTTTTATCCTTTCGCGCGCGAAGCGAACCATCCTGCTGAAAGCCTTTTCCGTTATCTTTTACGGTCATGCAGACGGCGCCGTCCACTTTTCGAATCTCCACCTCGACCAGGCTGGCCTGCGCGTGCCGGCCAACGTTGGCGAGGGCTTCGTGGGCGATCCGGTAAAGCACGGTCCGATGGTCGCTGCTCACCTGCTCGACCTCTGGAAAAGCCGACAATTTGAAGCG
>DATGLT010000466.1:0-6666 GCA_035294005.1 Verrucomicrobiia bacterium | reverse complement strand
ACCGTGATCACCGCTGTCCCGGTCACGTCGGCGTCCGCCGATCGAACCGACACGCCGTATTGCGCGATGCTGTGGCCGTTGGTGGTCCCAACGACCGTCGATGCGCCGATTGAGATGTTCGCGTTCGGAATCAGCTTGGTATCCGAAGAGCTTGCGCTAACGCTCAGCGCTTTGTCCTGGGGATCCCAGGCCGTCAAACTCGTGGCCGGCGACTGCACGGTTGCCGGGGTGCTCACATCCGTCATACTCGACAAAACAGGAGGCAAGTTCACCGAGTAAACCGTTACGTTGAAGTTGGTCGTGGAGGTCGAGGTTCCGGATTGTGCGGTAACCGTGACGAGAATGTTGGAACCAATCTTATAAGGCACCGGTGTGACATCCAAAATCCGGGTTCCACCTGAGCCAGGCTCGAAAGCGACGCCCACTACGGTCGGATCCGCGGAGGTGGCAGTTGCGGAAATGCTCACGCCCGGCTGGTTGTCTCCGAGGCTCACGGGGATTTGCAGGGTTTTATCGTTTTCCTTGAGAGTGACATCAGCAATTTTGGCCACAAACGGCGCAGTCTGAATGCTCAACTGCCAGCCATTGACGATGACGCCCTTGCCGAGGCCGTCGTCGGTAATATACAGGCCCCAATTCCCATTGGCATTTGTCCCGGTAAGCCCGTTGAAGGCGGCGAGGGTTAGATCGGTTGGCCCGGCAGGCACGTTATCGAAAGTCGCGACAGCGCCGTAACTGCTCGGCTGGTATGTTCCGGAGACGATTTGCGCGGAAGCCGGCAACGGATTCGCGGCCGAGTCGGAAAACTCAATAGTGGTGTTGGCCAAGCCATTGGCGCCGCCGGCATGGCCCATCAGAACAACCTTCGTTCCGGATGGGCTTACGAGCATCGCGTTGAGGTTGGCAGGGGCGGAGTGGGTCACGTCGAATAACGTCACTTCGACTTTCGAAATCGTCCCCAGCAGGTTGCTAACATTGATGATCGAGGGGTAAGGCGCGGCGTCGGCGTTGGCCGGAACCGAAATCGAGTTGAGATTCACAAACAACGGATTGCCCTGCGCCAGCACCGCAAGGGTAAATGTCTCCGGAGTCGCTGTCAGTCCATCAGAAACCGTGAGCGTGACTTGCACGTCCCCGCTGTTGGTCCCAAGCGGGAACAAGGTGAAACTCCAGTTATTGCCGCTTCCCTGGAGCAAAATATTGCTATCCGGGAGAACCTTCTGGTCACTGGACCTGGCGGTCACCGTCAGGGTCTGGGGCGGAACGGTCGCATCGACGTCGCTCACCGTGAATGGCACCGGGCCAAGCGGCGTGCCGGCGCGGGTTACTTGTTTCACAATGAAGCTGATCCCCGGCGCATGGTTGACAAACGTCACCGTCACGTCGTAAGTCAGGCTAACGGTGAAGTTATTGTTGTCTTTTGCACTGACCGTTACGGTTGTTTTGCCAAATTGCGGCCCTCCGAAAAGAGCGGTCAGAGTCGCGCCGCCTTTGCCCGAAACAGTATCAAAGCTGACCCCGGATACGCCGAGTAGCGCTGTGTTAGCCGAGGTAACCGTGACATCAGACGCATTGGTGATCGCTCCGTCGATGTCTGCAATCGTGAAGCTGATATTGGTGACGGCCTGTTCCGGCATGGTGATACCGGTGATGGAACTGCTGATCGTGGGACCCACCAGCAGGTTGAGCGTCCACCCGCCAACGATTTGTCCGGCGGCGCCTCCGTTGGTTACCCACAAACTCCAGGTCCCGTTTGGGTTGCTATTGGCCAGGGCAGCCAAACCCGCAGCTTTGATGGGCACGGCGGTAATTGTGTCACTGGACGGCAGAGCCGAGCCGCCCGTGGCGGCTGAGAAATTCAGCTGGGCATAGGTGTTGGGGCCCGCACCACCGGCATCCTGCAGAAGAGTTATGGGAGCGGCGCCGTTGCCCGGGGGCACAAGGGCCAGGGCCAAATTGTTGCCGCTGACGGTTCTCAATCCCGAGACCGAGACTGACATCGCGCCAATCGCACCTGAAACATTGGAAACCACGATAGTGGAATTGGTGGTGCCCGAGGCGCTGAGCCCCAGCAGGTTTGTGCTGGAAAAATTCGGGGTGGTCAATGCCCCGACTGACACCGGCAAACTCGATGTGCTCGTCAGGTTGCCCGAGTCTTTCACAACAAACGTCAGGGTCGCGCTGCCGCTGAAATTCCCACTGGGCACCACCGTAAAGGTTCTTAACCCGCCGCTGTTCGCCGGGTCGAAGAACACCTGGGCCGGATTGACCAGGTTGGTGTTCGAGGAAGAAACGCTGATGGAAAGCGAACTCGCGGGCTGGTCAGGGTCGACGTCTGCGACAACGACATTGACGACAGGGCTGACAGTGGAAGCAAGGACGCTCAGACTGGAGTTGGTGATGGCGATTGTAGGCGCCTGGTCCAGGTGCTGCACCGCAACGGTGACATTGCTTTGCACCGTGCCAAGTCCGTCACTCACGAAAATTGTCAGCGTGTTCGTACCGAAGGCGTTCAGGACGGGAGTTAAGGTCACTGTCCCTGCCGAACCGGAGACGCTTCCCGTGGCAGTGACCAGGCCATTCGTGGCCTGTCCGCCGAAGCTTATATTGTAATGGGCGACGGTGCTGGAATTCTGGAGAGTCAAACTCAGGTTGCTCGAGCTGCCGTTTTCGTTCAGGTTCACGTAGTTGGTCGCCAGGCTGAGCAAAGGCGTCGTGTACAAGTTCAAAGTCCAGGAATCGACCGTGCCGGAATTGAGGGGAGAATCGTCCTCAACGTAGAGGTTCCATTTGCCGTTGGGCGTGCTGTTGACCAATCCGGAGAGTTTCGCTCCATAAGGGCCGGCAGGCGCCGTCGAGAAGAAGTTCGACGCCGGATCGAAATCTCCCGGTGCGTACATGCCGCTCCCAATGGCGGAGAATTGCGGCAGGGTCGCGCCCGAATCGTCAAAGGTCAGCGTGGCGCCGTTCATCGGCTGGCCGCCGCCGGCATTGCGCATGAGCACGACACTGCTGCCATCCGGCGCAACGAGCAGGGCCCCCACGTCATTGGCATACCCGTGTTTCACGTTGTTCAGGGTCACTGTCACCTTCTCAATCTGGCCCAGTATATTGGACTTGGTCAGATCGATGGTCGAAGGGTACGGCGAGCCAGGTGCGTTATCGTTGATCGTGATAGCCGGCCCTGTCGCGGTGTATTGGGCCATGGCCGACATGCACATCAGCACCGATGCCATGCCTCCGTATAACCATGCGCCGAATCGTCGAGTATTCCTTGTTTGCTTCTTCATATTTAGATTTCTGTTTTAAGCCCAGGATCGGATAACCCGAGCGTTCTCAGCACCTCTACGCAGTCGATCAAAGATTCCAAGTTGGCCAGCTAAGCTGCGCCACGCATTGCCATTAAGAGTTCAGAAATCTAATGCAGCAAACGCAAAGCATTATCTAAAACCGACATTGTTGTCCAAGACCGACAAAGATTATCCATTGGCGACATCTCATCGTTGCTTAGCCGGAACAATGCCGTTGACACCCTCCTTGCGCGCACCGCCGCCGGAGGCGGTAGGGTTACAACCCATTAGACGGCGCTGCGCCGTGCTTCACACTTTGAAGAGTGCTTTAAACCTATGTTACTGGTTGGCGGAATGAGTAAAGAGGACCTCGAGCTGAATCGAGGTCGAGTTCAGGTGATTCGATTGCAACTCCGGCAGTTTGCAGAGACCCTGGACGAATTGGCGCAGAAAGTGTCTCAAGAGGATCTCAGGCAAACGGTGAGTCAAAAGACCTTGGAGCTTCAGGTGATGAGGGACAAGCTTTCCGGCGTTGATAATTTCCTGTCGCTCCTGCAACCCGCACGGCGAAACTGAGGCTCAGTCCGCTGCGAAAACTCCAGCACCGAGCAGCCTGACGTAGCTAAGCCAAGCTAAGATTCCGAGTAATGTAAAAGCCGATCCGGAGTAGCTACCACTTGCTGTATTCTCAGCGCCTGTTGGACAGGAAACGTGAATTTGAAACTCGCGCACGGATGTTAAGGGAGCAACAGCGCGCGATAGAACCGCTTAGACGCGTTCGTGCAGGAGGTGTCCACCCAAAGCTGGGGACTTGAGGCTAAAGTCACTGTCGTCGCGTCCACCCAATTCGAGGCGAGATCGGTGCGCCACTGAACGAGATAGCTTCGGCCGATTCTTCCGCTGATTTGCAAGCCGGGCAACATCTGGAGGTCGAGTTTCGGACTCGGATCGGGTATCACCAAGGTCCTCAAAGCCGCCGCTAATTTGGTCGCAAGGTACTGGTGGCCCAAGTCCGTCGGGTGCGTGCCATCCGAAGAAATATAGTTATCGGCGTTCCCATCCCCTGCTGGAGTAGCAACATTTCCCGTGCCGGTGATCCACCCGGCGTTAACCTGTTGCACGTTTGTGGAGCCGATGGGATCGATGAAAGTCACACCGAGGCCGATGGCCGCTGACTTGATCGCATCTCGAGTGTCCAAGATCGACTGCGGCGGGTTGCCTCTTGGCCACCACGGACCCACCACGACTAGTTTCGTCGAAGGCAGGTTCGTAATGATAATGTGGTAAAGCGCCTGGGCTTCGTTCTGCAGAGCCCGCGGCGGGTAGGAACCGTCATTAATCCCCCCGGCAATAATGACCATGTCGGGATTATTTTGTAGAACATCGGCTTGGACACGGTCCCTGAATTTGACTCGCCCGGCCGGGCCGGGATTCAGGTAGCCCGTCCCTCCCACTCCGGAGCTCCACACTTCCCACCCCATGAGATCAGCCAGCCGCTGCGCATAACACAGCAGTCCTTCCGTATAGGAATCTCCCAGCACGATGCAACGCGGGCCGAGAGCGTTTGCGGGACTATAGATGTTGTCCCCCTGCTGGGTTGCAACTCCGCCAAACGCCTGTCCCCATGACTCCATTCGAATGGCTCGCCTTTGCGACGTGGGAAAGCTCAGCTGAAGCCAGTAAAAGTTTCCATCCGCAGGGGGGCCTTGCGAGGCGGGCAGCCCGACATACTCTCCATTGATCCTTAGCCGGTACTGGCCAAGCGTGCCCAAAGTGAAGATGGCTAGTTGCGAAGCGTCGGTCTCGAACTCGGCTCGATACGGTAACTGGGCGTAAGTGCCTGTAATTCCGGAAGCGACAAAGAACAGGTCATGAGGATAAGTACTGTCCCAGGGCCCGACCCGTGCTCCGGAAAAACGGAACGCGGTAGCGGCCGGGTCCACTTTAACCATGTTGGTCAGAGTCGTGGGTCCGCCCACCGGCCCGATCCAACTGATGGACGGCGGGGTAGTCGCGGCAACCTCGCCGGCCAGGTTCGTGTCGCCGCCAATCGCCGATGTTTCCAACAAAACACTTCCCGCAGCCAGCACCAATCCAAAGCAACGCATGCCGCTGACCATCACAACTCCAAGTTGAGAAAACGCCAAACTCCAAAGGCGAACTGGATCCGGCTTGTTTACCCACCGTTTCCCATCAAGCTCTTTCAATCCTGTACTGAAACACCGGAACAGCAGAAGCCTCTACAACGAAAGAGACATTGATGGCATCTTTGCGGACTCGCGGAAGAGCGTGATTCGGGCCGCCTGTAGATCTTTGCTACTTCATATGTTTGCTACGAGGGCGACTTCATCCCGCATCCGGGATTTGGGGTGACGTCGTTATGAGGGGAGAAACTTTGCGGTGAAATGCCGAAGATTTTTTTGAATTCGCGGCAGAAATGGGATTCATTGGCGAATTTTAACTCGTTCGCAGCCGCTTTGTTTGAATAGCCGCAAATAATGAGATCTTTTGCAAGGCGACACTGAAGTTCCCGGAGCCAACGGCTGGGCGTGCAATGGAGGTGCTGCTGGAATAGCCGTTGTAATTGGCGCTCGGAAATCGAGCAAAGCGACGCCATTTTCGCAGGGCTAAAGTCGGCTTCGCGCGCAACCTGCTCCCATTGTTCGACTGTGAGGAGACTGCCGTTTAATGGCATGACTTTGAAACGTTGGAAACAATCAAGGACACCGCAGGAAGGGGGGCAAACCAAAAGAATTGTCTAAAACCGAAATGGTTATCTAAAACCGACCTCGATTATCCAATAAGGACATTGCGGCGAACGGCGCAAGAACGGCGCGAGGCAGTCACGAGTCAGTAGGGTCACCCGACCCTCAACGCTCAACTCACAGAAGTTTAATCTGCGCGTTTTCTTCGGCGAGGGAATCGGCCAGGGAATGAACGTGCCCATTGCGTCGTTCAATTGAGTGCTTGTCCACGGAAGGATCAAAAGGAACGGGATAATCTCCGTTGTAACACGCCATGCAGAACGAGGAAGCAGGCAGACCTGTAGCTCGGACCATCCCGGCTTGGGAGAGATAATGCAGGGAGTCCGCGCTGAGGTATTTTCGAATTTCCTCGAGCGAATGATTGGCCGCCATCAGTTTGGTTCGATCGGGAAAATCGATGCCGTAGACGCACGGATGCATGTGGGGAGGACAGCTGACCAGCACATGGACTTCCCGGGCGCCAGCCTCTTTGAGGTTATTGACGCGCGCCTTGCAGGTCGTCCCCCGAACGATTGAATCGTCCACGACAATCACCCGTTTGCCTTTGACCAGCCCTTCAATCAGGTTGAGTTTCACCCGGACGTCGAAATCGCGAATCAATTGCGAAGGCT
>DATGLT010000465.1:0-6651 GCA_035294005.1 Verrucomicrobiia bacterium | reverse complement strand
AAAGCAGTGGAAGAAGCCCGCAATCAAAGCCGTGCGCCTGTGCTGTGAGTGCACCGCTTACGTGCAGACGGCTGCTTAACGTTTTAGATCCCCCGAGGGAGGCCCGCCATACGTGTCCGTCTTCTAGGAACGGCGGCCGGGGGTGGTTTGCCCCAGTGGAACTGCGCCTGCCCAAATTGCCAGGCCGCCCGTAAAGGCCTCATCCCTTCCCGAACGCAGTCTTGCGTGGCTGTCACCGGTGATGGACAACACTGGTACCTTGTAAACGCTTCTCCAGATTTTTCCGTCCAGGTTCAATCCTTCCCAGATTTGGCTCCGGAGAGCCAGCCGCCGCGAAACACGCGCATTTCAGGAGTATTCCTGACCAACGCTGACCTGGACCATCTCCTGGGCTTGTTTTCTCTCAGGGAAGGATCCGAGCTGGACATCTATGCGACCCGGTCTGTGCGCGAGTTGGCCGAGGAATCCCTTGGCATGCAAACCGTGCTAAACAGCTTTTGCGCGACCCGCTGGCACGAACCGGTGTCCGGTGCCGAGCAACCCCTCGGGCTCAAGTACCGCGCCATTGAGCTCGGGAGCAGGCCGCCGAGGTTTGCCGGCGTCACGCATTCCAAAGAGCCCGGACAGAGCGTGGCTTACGAATTTACGGACAGCCAACAAACCAGGCTCGTGGTTGCGCCTGATGTTGACGCGCTCAACCCGGGTCTCCTGGAGGTCCTCAATACTGCGGACATTGTGTTATTCGACGGCACGTTCTGGTCGGCGGAGGAGCTTCAACTCGTCAAGCCCGGCGCACCCGGAGCGTCGGAAATGGGCCACATGACCATCCGCGACGGCAGTCTGAAACTGCTTCAGAGTTTACGCGCGAAGGCAAAGGTCTACATTCACATCAACAACACGAACCCGATCCTGGCGCGCGACTCGGCGGAGCGGCGAGCGGTCGAGGCCGCGGGGATCGTCGTCGGGCAGGATGGATTGGAATTCGAGCTATGAAAAACGAGCCGTGGGACCGCGATACCTTTACCGCGAGGCTGCGGGAAGTCGGCGCTTCCGCCTACCATGACAAGCACCCGTTTCATGTTCTGATGAACCAGGGGAAGCTCGCGCCCGAGGCGGTGAGAATCTGGGTTGCCAACCGCTTCTATTACCAGCTGAACATTCCGATTAAGGACGCGGCTATCCTTTCCAACTGCCCCGTCCGGGAAGTGCGCCGGATTTGGCTGCACCGGATCGTCGACCACGACGGCATCCGCGAAGACGAAGGGGGCATCGGCGCGTGGCTGCGGCTGGGTGAGGCTTGCGGACTTTCACGGCCGGCGCTGCTGAAGAGCACGCACGTCGTTCCCGCCGTTAGATTCGCCGTCGACGCCTATGTGAGCTTCGCCCGGACCCAGCCCTGGCCGGTCGCCGTGGCTTCATCCCTGACGGAATTATTTGCGCCGGACCTGATGGCAAAGCGCATTGAAGCATTTGAAAAGTTTTATCAATGGATTCAGCCGGGCGGACTCGAGTATTTCCGGAGCCGGTTGACGCAGGCTCGACGGGACTCAGGAGAAGCACTCGAATTGACGTTAACCTATTGCGGCACCCGGGATGCCCAGGAAGCGGCCGTCAGCGCCCTGAAATTCAAATGCGATTTGCTCTGGGCGATGCTTGACGGGATCCACCTGGCCGCTTTTCCGCGCAAATCAGATTCGGCCCAGGATGCCGCCTGACGAAACAAGTTGCCCCCAATTGGCTCGGGGTGTGCGCCTTCAAACGGATGCCAAAACAGGCGATCCGATCCTGTTGTTCCCGGAAGGAGTGCTGTACCTGAGCGAAACCGCCCAGGAAATTCTGTGCCGATGCGACGGCCGCAAATCCATCGGAAACATCCTTGACGAGCTTGCCGCCGAGTACGAGGCGGAGGCGGAAACATTGCGCAAGGATGTGCTCGACTGCGTGCTCGATCTGTATCAGCGTAAGCTGGTTGTCGTTTGATCATGCATCCGCGCCCGTACTTGCTCCTGGCGGAGTTGACTTACCAGTGTCCGCTCCATTGCCCTTACTGCTCCAATCCTGCGAAGTTCCAACGGAACAACGAGCTGCCGACGAACGATTGGCTGCGCGTGATCGAACAGGCGGCTGACCTGGGCGCGCTGCACGTCGGGTTCTCGGGCGGCGAACCGTTGCAACGCCGCGACCTGGAACAGTTGGTAGCGCACTCCCGTCGCGCCGGACTTTATTCCAACCTCATCACAAGCGGCATCGGGCTCGATTCCCAACGGGCAACACGCTTGCGCGAGGCAGGCCTTGACGCGGTGCAAATCAGTTTGCAGTCCGATGAAGCCGGCCTTGCGGATAAAATCGCCGGCGTAAAAGCGCACGAATTAAAACTGAAAGCCGCCGGGATCGTGCGCGAGGCAGGTTTTCCGCTGACCATCAACGCCGTGCTTCACCGGGCGAACATCGAAAGACTTGAACAGATCATTTTGCTCGCCGAAAAACTCGGCGCAGATCGGCTTGAACTCGCCAACACCCAATACTACGGCTGGGCGTTTCGGAACCGCGCGCGGTTGCTGCCGACGCGGCGCCAGATCGACTACGCATTAGACGTCGCAGCAAAGGCCCGGGCCCGCCTCGCAGGCCGGCTCGAGATTCTTTTCATCGCTCCCGATTACTATGGCGACCGACCCAAGCCTTGCATGAACGGCTGGGGCAACCGATTCATTACCGTTAATCCTTCGGGCGATGTGCTCCCCTGCCCCACCGCCGGAGACATTCCTGGGTTGCGTTTCGAAAACGTCCGGAACCAAACCCTTCAATGGATCTGGAACGAATCCGATGCTTTTAACCGGTTCCGCGGCACGGCCTGGATGCCCGATCCGTGCCGGACGTGCGAATTCCGCGAGATTGATTTCGGCGGCTGCCGGTGCCAGGCAGCTTTGATCACGGGCGACGCTGCGGCTACCGACCCCGCGTGTTCGCTCTCACCGGACCGCCGGAAGTTGCTGCGATTTGTTGAATCGATCCAGGGTGAGTCCCCAAACCAATTCTTTGAGGACGGACTGGTATTCCGGCAGAACCCCGGTTGAGACGCTCAGCGAGCGCTCGGGATGTAGCAGCCAACCGCGCGAGTAAACCGAACCGGCACCGGCCGATGATTCACTACCGCCTCAAGAGCGTTCTGCAAATCGCGCACCGTGGGTTCAGGGCGCTCTGAACCGATTTGAGCAAATCGGTCGTCGATTCTTCCACGATACAAGAGCTGTCCATCTGCCGAGAAAACCGTCGCAGTGGGCACCAATTCAGCCCCTGCCAGCCTGGCCACTGCGTGGTCAGGGTCCATGTAAACCGGCAAATCGAGGTGATACTGGGCATCGTGATCGGCAACTTCGGCGCGGGTTTCAGACGGATCGCTGTGCACCATCCAAAAAGCGACGCCCTGCGGCGCGTATCGCTCGTGAAGTCTGCGGATTTCCGGCGCATACTTGTTTGAGATCGGGCAGTCATCACTCACAAAAATAAAGACGCGCGCCAAAACGGCGCCGCGAAGCAATGAATCCGCCGGACGCTCCGCCAGAATGCCACGGGGACGGGTGACGCAGCCCCAGATCAGGCCGCAGCACAAGATCGCGATTATGGTTGTTCGCGGCCGCATCATGGGTTCTGGGACTTGCGCAGGCGGCGGATTTCCTCCAGCGCCTCCCCAGACAGCGGATCCTTGGGGTCCAGCTTCAAAGCCTGCCTGATACTGCGCTCGGCGCGATCCAGGCTGCCGAGCCCGATAAAAACGTAGCTGAGGTTGCCGTAAGCTTTGGCATTTTTTGGATTCAGGCGCACTGCTGCCTCAAGCTCAGCTCGCGCGGCCACCAGCCTGTTCTTAGTGCGATACAGCACTCCGAGATAATAATGCGGCTGATCAAAGGCAGGGTCGTCAGTGCAGGCCTCCCGGAAGGAGTCGATGGCTTTGTCCAATTGGCCGTCAGTCCATTCAAGAAATCCCAATTCGCTCCTTGCTCGTGCATTGTGCGGGTCACGCTGCAATTGAAAATCGACATAATTGGCAAACATTCCACGGTTCTTATTGTTGTAAGCCTTTGCAAGCACTGCCTCATCGTTCGTATTTCCGAGCCGCACCTGGAACCACAATTCGGCCATTTCGTCCTTTGATTGAGGCCCGTAAAGAATCTCTTTGGGCGGATGATTTGGATTACGCGGGTTGTCGTCGGAATTGTCGTAGAGGAAACTCATGCGCAACTGGCTTCCCGCTGCCAGGTGCACGGAACGACTGTAACGGTAATCGCCCTGCCAGTTGAAATCCCAGTTTGGGATCGAGAGCAACTGGCGTTTGGTGCCATCCGGCAAAATCGCAAAACCCTCCAGCCTCTTGCCGAGGTAATGTGTGTGAGGCAGTACCGAGAGCAAGTCGACGTCAACCGGCAGGGTGAAGCTGTCCTCAACCGTGTATTGATTCGACCCTGGCGGGATGTCGATATTCAAACTGCCAAGGGAAAGGATCAGAGTGGCATTGGTCGGGGGAGCCTGAGTGAAATACAATCCCACTTGGGCCTGGAGAGTCTCTTGCTTGCCCGACGGGCGCAGGTGAGCCTGCAGCACAAGGTTTTGCCCCGGCCTGAGAGTCCATCCATAGCCGGGAGGTTCTGAGGAGGGAGTCTTGCCAGGCTGGTAACTCAGAAAATAGCCGCTGGGCATGCGGATGCCGTCGGGCAGATTCATTCCTTCAAACCCGGTTTGACCATCCGAACCATCCAGAATCGAACCTTGCCCACTGTAATCCACTTTTATAAAGGCATGGTGGACGATGCGTGGGTTGTCCGGGCGAAACTCGACCGCCCGAACATAACATGGCTTGTCGATTGTGACAGGCAGGACGAAGTTCCGATAAACATCACGGCCTTCCGCGGGCAGAGTGTAGGATTTCGGCATTCGCACGATCAAATCCGGTTCGCCCAGGAGCCAATCAGCAGGCCACTTCGGAAGGGGTGGCAAATCCTTTGCATCCCCTTCCGATGTGCCTTGGTCAAACCATCGCTTGAGCAAATCGATCTCGCCCGAGGTTAACCGGCGGTCGCCGATGAATTCTCCTTTAGGTCCCTCGGGCAACCAGGGTGGCATATAACCTCTGCCCGTAACTTCCACGATCTGACGCGCCCGTTTCTTTACGTTCTCGAACGTTAGCAAAGGGAACGGCCCCGCCTCACCCGGCCGATGGCAGGTTGAGCAATGGTCGAAAATGATCGGAGCGATATCCTTGTTGAAACTTACAGAATCAGCCGCTGACGCCAGCTGAGCGAACAACAAAAACAATCCGATTCCAAAGGCAATTCTCTTCACGCCTGGCTTCGAGTCTAAGCATCAACAGGAATTTCAGCCAATCGCAAATCCCGGTTTTCCGGGGTTCAGGGCATCGCCGGTGTTTAATTGACGTGCTATGGCAAGGTCAAATCGAAAACCGAGCGGCAACGTCATTTCGGAATGTAAGACACTGGCACGTAACAATCTCTGCGCCGTTCGATCTTAAACCAGGATCAACCGCAGGGCCTGTAAAGCGCTTGCCCGTCTCATCCTCATGGGCTAGCTTCCGCGAGCTATGGAAGAGAATGTGCCACCTTTGATTCCGAATCCGCCACCCGCGCCGCCTTTGCCTCCGCCACCGCGAATGACCCCGCCGCCCGCACCCGGCAGGCGCCAGGCTAAAGGCAGAGGATGGATGGTTGTGGCCTTTATCCTCTTCATCTTCCTGGGCATCAGCATGCTCTACAACGTCGGGAACTTTGCTGGAAACTTGTTTCATAGCAAAGGCGCCAGATACACGCGCACGGCCGGCCCGCGGCTCGATGAGGTCGTTTACGAGGACAACGATGCAGCCAATAAAATCGTCGTGATTGAAGTTAACGGAATTATCAGCAGCGGCATGGCTGAACAGGGCGGTTTCAACCTTGTTGACCTCGTGAAGGCCCAGCTTCGCCATGCCGAGGATGACGACCGCGTCAAAGCTGTTCTGCTAAAAGTGGATTCGCCGGGAGGCGAAGTGCTGGCCTCGGATGATATCTATCGGCTGATCAAAGAATTTCAAACGCGCGCGCGCAAGCCTGTGATTGCTTCGATGGGCAGCCTGGCGGCTTCAGGAGGCTACTACATTTCCTCACCCTGCCGATGGATTGTGGCCAATGAACTGACGTTGACCGGCAGCATTGGGGTCATTATGAGCTCCTGGAATTATCGCGGATTGATGGACAAAGTCGGGGTTCTCCCGCAAGTCTATAAGAGCGGAAAGTTCAAGGATATGCTCAGCGGCTCCCGCGAACCCGACTCCGTGACTCCTGAAGAGAAAGCCATGCTCCAGGGCCTCATCAACCAGACTTTCGAAAAGTTTAAGTCCGTGGTCCAGGAAGGACGCTCCCAGGCTTACGAAAACAACAAAGGATCAAACGAAAAGGGCCATGCGCTGAGCGATGATTGGCAGAATTACGCCGATGGACGCGTCCTGTCCGGTACCGAAGCTTTGAAACTGGGCTTTGTGGACGAACTGGGGGGGGTCGACGAAGCCGTGGACCGCGCAAAAAAGATAGCCGGCATATCGCAAGCAAATCTGGTTCAGTATCGCCCTCGTTTTGATCTTTCCGACGTGTTCCGAATTTTTGGCAA
>DATGLT010000464.1:0-23234 GCA_035294005.1 Verrucomicrobiia bacterium | reverse complement strand
GTTACCATTACGCGCGCCAGAGCAATCTATTGGGTCTTGGCCCGGTGAACCAAAGGCGAGATCCCGGACTGCAAATTGACGGCGCATTCGCAGATCCCGCCGCCAATCTTACGATCCTGCCGGTAGCCCAAGGCGGCGAAGCTCCGCATGAATACCTGGACGTGCAAATTACTTTTGGAGCACCACCCATGATCGTTCGACAACCGGAGTCGCAAATCGCACTCGAAGGCCAGCCGGCTGAGTTCACAATCCAAGTAACGGTACCGCCGGACACGCATTTCCTGTGGCAACGGAAGATCGGCGGGACAGGCGAATGGGTTGGACTTACTGATGGGGGCAGTGTCAGCGGTTCGAGCTCACCCACTTTGCTGATAAATCCAGTCTCGCTCGGTATGGGCGGGGATGCCTTTCGCTGTGTGCTCAGCAATTCGGCCGGCGGCTTTAATTGTTCCCGCGCCGTCAATCTTGCGGTCAGTTCTTTTGGGGTGAGCACACTCGCAGGCCAGGCAGGCGTTCAAGGAGCGGCGGACGGACCAGTAAAGCTGGCCCAATTCAATTCGCCTCAGGGCGTAGCTGTTGACAACGGCGGCAATGTGTACGTCGCCGATACGGGCAACCAGGTGATCCGTAAGATTCAACCAGGGGGAACCGTTACAACGCTGGCCGGCTCGGCTGGAAGCGCAGGAAGCGACGACGGTATGGGTAACGCTGCCCGGTTTAATTCACCGGCCGGAATTGCGGTGGATGCGGCCGGAACCCTTTACGTGGCCGATCAACTCAACTCCACGATTCGAAAAATCACGGTTGATGGATTGGTCACAACATTAGCGGGCTCTGCAGGCCAGAGCGGAAGCCAGGATGGACATGGGGCGCTGGCCCGCTTCAACCATCCCTGCGCAATCGCGGTGGATTGCTTCGGCAATTTGTACGTTGCCGACACAGGAAACAATTCCATCCGTGAAATTAGCGCGGATGGAACGGTTACCACAGTGGCAGGTGCTACCGGGATTGCGGGTGCCCTGGATGGACCCACAGGTCAGGCAAGCTTCGACCGGCCATCGGGAATCGCCGTCGACTTTGACGGATTGGTCTATGTCTCCGACCAGGGGAATTCGACGATTCGCCGGATCGTTCCAGGAGGAAGTGTCACGACTCTGGCCGGGGCCGCGCACACGCCGGGTTTCATGGATGGACTCAATGCCAACGCCCGGTTCAGTCTTCCGGCCGGCTTGGCTGTCGATGCTTCGGGTATCCTTTATGTAGCCGATCCCAACAACTCGACGATTCGCCAAATTAACCCCTCCGGCGTGGTGAGCACGGTGGCGGGAGTCGCCGGCACCAATGGCGTGTCAGACGGGTCATGCAGCGACGCCACTTTCAGTTTTCCCGCCGCCGTCGCGGTGGACGGTCTCGGCATGTTATATGTCGCTGACACCGTAGCCGAAACCATCAGATTAATCCGGGCGGCGCCGCCGCAGCCGCCTGTGTTGCACATTAGGGCCATCCGAGATCAGCTGGTCCTGTCATGGCCTGCCAGCGCCGCGGGTTTCGTTCTTGAAACTGCGCAGGACATTTCCGCCGCGGGCCGGTGGGAACCTGTGCTGGGCGCGCCAACGGCCTTCGGTTGCAACCTGTTTTGGACCAATCAATTGCCAGGGAAGCTGGGCTTTTTCAGGTTGCATCAAAAATAAGTGATTAGGGGAAAATCTTCCAATGAAACGAAACGCCATGACAGAAGAGAAAATCGAACTATACTGGTTATTGATTTCCCTGGTTCGATTGAGGCAATGGCTTTGTTCCAACATCGCATGTTCAGGTCCGCGGTCGGAGCAGCGCTCACGGCTCTGTGCGGGCTGACTTTATGGAGCGCGCATTTTGGGGTAGGCTGGGTGAATGCCAGCTACGACTGCCTGTTCAGGTTCATTGAACGAAACCCCGAGCAGCCCCGAAGTGCAAAGGGAGACGGGGCCAACCGATCTCTTGTTAAGTCCGCGCGACGGGTCGTCATCATCAAAATGGACAATGAATCCTACGCGGCCTGCGGGCAAACCCGCCCTATCTGGGACCGAGGGATTCACGCTCAGTTGTTGAATCGTCTCGCCCAAGACAGGCCCGCTCTGGTCATTTTTGACGTTTTTTTTCGGAACCCCCGCGAGGCGTCAACAGATCAGGAACTGGCGGAAGCAATGCAACGGCTGCCGAAAATTGCGCTGATGGCAAGAACAGCTGGGGCGTCCGAGAGCCATGTGGACGGGGGGACGCCGGATTTGGACAGCATCCATCCGGTGTTGCCCATGGAGCTCTTTTTAAAGGCAGTTGGCTCCAACTGGGGAGTGACATTGGTAGCAGCAAACCCTGATGATTTCGTTGTTCGCCAGCACTGGCCCTTTCCCCTGCCCGGCCCTGAACTGTGCCCAAGCCTGCCACGTGTTGCGGTTCAACTACTAGGTGTTCCCTTTTCGGTTGATCCGCCAAAGCGCTGGCTCCGCTACTACGGCGAGAATGGCGCCTGGGATCAAATGAGTTATACGCTGGCTACCAATAAACCGCCAAACTACTTCACTGATAAGATTGTTTTCATCGGCAATGAGCCGGAGAACAGCTTGCCACGGGTGACGAACCCTCGGCGCCAGAATGCCAGCGACGCGGATGGATCTTCAGACCCGAACGAGGACAAGTTCAACACACCTTACACAAGTTGGACGGGAAAGGCGGTTGGAGGCGTCGAGATACTGGCGACGGAATTGCTTAACCTGCTGAACGAAGATTGGCTGGAGCGCCCGCCCTGGTGGTTGGAGCTAACCGGCTTGCTCATAATGGGAATACTCTTGGGTGGAGGAGTGTGCCGGGTTCGTCCCGGGAGTGCTATGATGATAGCTGGCGGGTCAGCAGTGTTGGTGGGCCTTGGCGCGATTTGGTTGACCCAGTCAACGCGTTACTGGTTTCCGTGGCTGGTCGTTGCGGGGGCCCAGGCACCGTGCGCGGCGGCGTGGGCGCTGCTTTCAGCGAGATTCATGTCTAAGGACCCAGCAATCAGCGCAAGTCCAGCAATTGAAAGCGCTGCGCAGGACGAGAAGCAACTGGACATTTCGCCGGCGTTGAGACAGCCGGATGCCCCCGATTACGAGATTTTCGATCCGCCCTTTGGCGAAGGAGCTTTCGGCAAAGTCTGGCTCGCGCGAAATGCAATAGGCCAGTGGCAGGCGCTTAAGGCCGTATACGCGAGCAAATTTGGTTCACGAACGAAACCGTACGACCGCGAGTTCAACGGCATTCGGAGGTATAAACCGATATCGGACAAGCACCCCGGCCTGCTGCGTGTCGATTTCGTAAGCAAAAAGAAACGCGAAGGCTATTTTTACTACGTTATGGAACTCGGCGACGGAGTCGATCCAGGATGGCGGGAGCAACCTGCCAAGTACAAACCGCGGGACCTGGCTCGAGTCCTGACGCTGAGCAGCAACGGACGATTGCCGATGCCCGAATGCGTTCGGATCGGCATCGCTTTGGCCGACGCGTTGCAATTCTTGCATGACCAATCCTTAACGCACGGAGACGTGAAGCCTCAGAACATCATTTTCATCAACGGGCAACCCAAGCTCGCCGACGTGGGCCTGGTCGGGGACGTTGTCCCCGCGGATCAGAAGCATACGTGGGAAGGGACACCGGGATACATGCCGCCTCCGCCCGAACCGCCTGGCACGCCTGTAGCCGATGTTTACGCGCTGGGGATGGTTCTCTACGTCATGTTCACAGGACGCGATGCTCAGTCTTTCCCCGCTCTGAAGACCACTTTAATGGAGTCGGCCAACCCAGCCGAGTTTATGCGTCTCAATTCGGTTATCCTGCAGGCCTGTCACCCAGAGCCGACGATACGGTTCGCTTCGGCCGGAGATTTGGCCAATGCTTTGCGCGAAGTGCAAAGGGCATTGGAACAAGAAGTTTCAGCCGGACAGGCTTGAACGTGCTCCTTCGTTACGGGCGGGAAACGTTGAGACGGAGGAAGCGCACGGCGCTGGGCTGGAGCGTTGAGATGTCGCGCAAGGTAATGGTTTCGGTCGGGGCACCCTGACGCGCGATTTCGGCCACCTGGGCGCTGAGCACGATGTTGGAACCTGAATAAGTGGCGATGTCAGACCAGGTCTTCAAATCCAGCGAGCGTTGAACGTGGTACGTTACCCCGGACTCGGCTGGGCGGCGCGTGAAGGTGATCTGAGGGAAATTTGTCCCGGTGACTGACACCATGGACGGCTCCAGGAGTGCCGAGTTGGTCTTCCAATAGTTCAGCAGAGTGATAAGAGCCAGCGGCGTGTTTGTGGGTGTTGAATGCTGAGCCTGGTCGGTGAGGTTGATGCCATGACAGCTGGTGCAGGAGCGAATTTCGCCGGGAGCAAAAGTCAGCCAATAACGCTCGCGCACGACACCCACGCCATTGGTATCGGTGAGTTGCCAGGACAAGGCGCGGCTGGCGGGCACTAATGCCGCCGATGAACCATCAGGCCCCACCTGCACACTCCCGATGGGGGAAGCACTAACAGCCGGGTTGTCGACGGCGGGTTCGTGCAGATGCTGGGCCAGGACCCGACGGCCAGCTCTTGGCGCGGCAGGGTTTCCGAAGTTGAGCCCCCGCAGTTGGTCCGCCTGAAACAACTGGAGCCACGCGACATCGTAGATCTTACCTCCTGCGCCCACGGTTTGATGCGAGGTTCCGGCCACACGCAAGTTAAACGGTTGTAAATGATCGGCCCGATCGCGGGTAGTGACGTCCCGGCTGACAATCAAAGCCAGCTCGTGTGTGCGTAGATAGTCCTGGAATTGGTTTACCGGAACACCGGCGGCAGAGAAAGCCGCCAGTTCAGGCGCAGGGATTGGAGTCTTGAAAGCGGGCGGACGAGGCCGCGCAACGACTTCCACCGGGTCAAGCTCCCACAGAAGGTTCGTCTGGGTGACCAAAGTATCCGGATCCCAATAGACCGCGCGGTTCGTAAGCCCGGTGGTCAGTGGAGCACCGGGGACATAAAACCCGTTGGTCTTTTGAAGCAGTTTCAGCCGGAAATCGTAAGCGGTCCACGGATAGGCCGTTGAGTTTCCACTGCTGGCATAAAGAGCATATGAGGTGTGGGAGGCAATCAGGTAACCATCCGTGGTCATCAGCGGGGTCCGATAGAAGCCGGTATGGTCCGGTGGTATGGAATTGGAGTCCGCCGCATAGCTGTGAGTCGAGCGCGGAGTCAGGTAGCTTACTTGCATGTAATAGGCGTTTAAATTCGTCGCCCCGGTTATCGCAACGATTTGTCCGCCCCCATGGGTCCCGAATTCGGGGGCATCAATGCCGTAGAACAGACCGTGAATCACCGGGTCCTCGCGAACTTCGAGAAAATTCTCAATGGTGTTCGTGTTGTAGTTGTTTCCGAAATAATAGAGGTCCTGCAGGTTGGGATCGTTCGTAAACGCGGCGCTGGCATAACTGCCTCCGATTTCGTGACGACCTATATGGTTCAGTGTTTCCTCCGAGGTGCCGTCCTGGTTGATGGCCCAGGGGAAGAACTGGTTGAACTCGTGGCCGGCCAACCCTGTTCCGGCCAGCAAATCGGTTCTGACGCTGCGCGGTTCGGGGAACACTTCTGTTTGATTGGTCGTTGGAATCGAAGCGGGCGACTCATCGCTCCAATTGAAGGTTCCGTACGTGATGGAGTGGTTCTCCCAATCCGTGTCGGCTTGTTGGTCCCGCTGAAGATGATCCCAACGGGCGAAGACAATTCGGCCTGCGCTGTCGAGAACCGGTGAAAACGCGCCGCTGGGGGTGTGGTTGACCATGAACAAATCGCCTGTGGCCGGATCCAGGCTCCACAAGCCGGTGACCGTGGGTTGCTCTTCATATTCGTCCAACTGCGGGTAGAGTTGCGCCTGGCCATTGCGGGGACGATCGCTCGTGAAAATGATTCGATCGTCGGAGCCGTAAATTGGCGCCACGTTGTTGAAATTGGCCGGTTGGTTCGGAACCCTGGTGATGACGGGAATCGATTTGGGATTTGTGAAGTTGGTGATTTCGTATAATTGCCAGTAAGTCACGGTGGCATAGTCGAACTGGTAACGAGGCGTACCCACAGCCATGCTGAAAACGGCCTTTTGGCCACTCCAATGCACACAAGGCTGCCTCACAGCGATTCCATTGGTAAATTGGTTGCCCCACAAGCCATACCCCGCTGCCCGGGTCAGGTTTTTCACCGTGCCGTCAGGGTAGCGGATGTAAAGGTCGCCTCCGCGCCCGCAGGACGTCGGATCCGCCGACTGATTCGCGAAGGTCGAGCTGATGGTGGCGAAATCAGCGGGTATCGGAACCTGCGAGACGAACAGAATTGAGTTGGTGGGCCCGGCCCATGCCGTCGAGGCCGCCGCCAGAATAAGAAGAATAATCCTTTTCACAAATGGCCGCTTTGCCAGAGCAACTGCCGATCCAGCGGCGGCATGAGAAGCCAGACCCCGAGTACCAGGCCTCGTTAGTGTAAGCAGATTTGAAATTGTCTATTAAATTGACAAATGTCCAATCCAGTGGCGGTGTTCGAAACCCACCCTTTTGGAAGGTGCCATATTGCCGTGGTCTGCCGAGCGCCTTCCCGTGAGTAACTTGACAACTTGCCCGGCTGCATTGGCTCTGCTACGAATCCGTCGACCAGATCCCAGTGATGATGCAAGGCAGCCGGCCAGACAAACATATCGAAAGGGCTTACCACCTCGCCCGTGAACGTTACGGCGAACTCGGAGTGGACACCGACCGGGCTCTTGAGCGGATCGAGCGCATTCCCATTTCGGTCCACTGCTGGCAAGGCGACGACGTAGGCGGCTTTGAAAACAGGGGGGAACAACTGGGGGCCGGACTGGCCGTTACCGGCAGTTATCCCGGCAAGGCGCGGACACCGGATGAGCTGCGCGCCGATTTTGAAAAGGCGATTTCACTGGTCCCTGGGCGACACCGGTTCAACCTTCACGCGTCTTATGCTGAACCCAAAGGAAAGCGACCGGATCGGGATGCCCAAACTGTGGAGGGTTTCCGCAACTGGATTGCGTGGGCGCGTTCTCTTGGAATCGGGTTGGACTTGAATCAGACCTACTTTTCGCATCCCAAAGCGGCGGCCGGGCTGACGCTGACCAGCCCGGATAAAGGCATTCGTGAGTTTTGGATCGAACACGGGATTCGTTGCCGGGAGATCGGCGCGGCGATTGGAAAAGCGCTCAGCAACGCGTGCCTGACGAACCTTTGGATTCCTGATGGCATGAAGGATACGCCGGCCGACCGGCGGGGTCCGCGCGAAAGGCTGCTCGAATCTCTGGACCGGATCTTCAAGAAGAAACTGGACTCGCGATATAACATTGATTCCGTTGAGCCCAAACTCTTCGGCATTGGGACGGAGAGTTACACGCCGGGCTCGCACGAATTCTACCTGGGCTACGCCATTAGCCGCGGGCTATTGCTGACCATCGATTCAGGACATTATCACCCCACGGAAGGAATCGCGGACAAGATCTCGGCTGTGCTTTGTTATCTGCCTCAAATTGCGCTGCACGTCAGCCGTGGCATCCGCTGGGACAGCGACCACGTCGTAACCTTGTCAGACGACTTGAACGCAATGGCGCAGGAGCTTGTCTGGGGCGATTACATTGATCGTGTGCGCATCGGGTTGGACTATTTTGACGCGAGCATCAACCGCGTTGCGGCGTGGGTAATCGGGTCGAGGAACCTGTGCAAAGCATTGCTTTTAGCGATGCTGGCTCCGATTTCCAAGATTCGCGAAGCCGAAGCCCGGCAGGATTTCACTTCGCGCCTCGCCCTGATGGAAGAATCCAAGCTGCTGCCGTTCGGCGCGGTTTGGGATTTTTACTGTGAGAAATGCGGCGTGCCGGTTGCCCACCAATGGCTAGATGAAATCAAAGCTTACGAGCGGACCGTTCTCGCCAAACGCGCATAGCCCCAAATGAGCAATCGCGTCTATTTAGCAATTGACCTGGGCGCCGAAAGCGGCCGCGTGATGGCGGGATTGTGGAATGGCAGGAGGTTGCAATTGGAAGAGGTGCACCGGTTTGCGAATGGGCCCGTCCAGATTGGCAACACGCTCCGGTGGGACATCCTGCACCTGTGGTCCGAAATACAAAACGGAATGGCCCTGGCAGCCAAGCGCCACGGAAGATCGGTCGTTTCCGTTGGAGCCGATACGTGGGGCGTGGATTTCGTGCTCCTGACGCGCAAGGACGAAATGCTTGGCCACCCGTACCATTATCGAGACTCCCGAACCGACGGGATCATGGAGGAGGCGTTCCGGAAGGTGCCGCGAGGTGAAATCTTCGCACAAACAGGTCTGCAATTCATGCAGTTGAATACCCTGTTCCAACTTCTGGCCCTTAAGAAGAAAAGCCCGGAACTGCTGGACCAGGCCGATTGCCTTCTGTTTATCCCCGATTTTGTGCACTGGGCCCTGTGCGGCTCGCGAGTGGCGGAATTCACAATCGCGTCGACGTCGCAATGCCTCAATCCGGTGAGCAGGTCATGGTCGGCAAGCCTCTTGAAAACGTGCGGGCTGCCGCCCCGTATCTTTCCCAAAATCGTCGCGCCGGGCACCCCGTTGGGCTCCCTGCAAGCTGCGGTCGCTCAGAGGACGGGGCTGAGCAATGCAAAGGTCATCGCTCCACCATCCCATGACACGGCATCGGCAGTGGCGGGCGTGCCCACCAGGAATACGGGCAAGGCGAACTGGGCCTATTTAAGCTCTGGAACGTGGTCGCTCATGGGAGTTGAAGTCAACAAGGCGTCGCTCTCCGCCCGCGCGCAGGAACTGAATTTAACGAATGAAGGCGGCCTGGACGGGACGTATCGCCTTCTGAAAAATATCATGGGGCTGTGGCTCGTACAACAGTGCAAACGGTCCTTTGACAACGCAGGATTGCCTTACGACTACGCTGGCCTCGCAAAACTGGCCGCCAGGTCGCAGGAACTGCGCAGCCTTGTGGATCCGGACGACGCCCGCTTTTTGAATCCGCCGGACATGCCCAAAGCCATCCAGAGTTTCTGCAGAGAAACACGCCAGCCCATACCCAAAACGCCTGGAGAACTGGTTCGTTGCGCTTATGAGAGCCTTGCACTCAAATATCGCCAGGTGCTGTGCTGGCTCGAGGAATTGACCGGCAACAGCATCGAAGTCATTCACATCGTGGGTGGGGGCTCGAAGAGCCAAATGCTCAATCAATTCACCGCCGACGCCTGTCAACGACCCGTGATCGCGGGACCGGTTGAAGCCACCGCCATGGGTAACCTGCTCGTTCAAATCCGAGCAGACGGGGAACTTTCCTCGCTCGCAGAGATGCGGGAAATCGTGCGTCATTCGAGCAAAGTGACAACGTACCAGCCGCGCCGGGCGGGGCCCTGGGAAGAGGCGGCTGCTCGCCTGAAGGCGATGATGTAATCACTAAAGTGCGTTTAATCGCGCTCGGGGCTAAGTCAGTTCCGGCGGTTGCCGCTTAAGACGTTGCCATATGAAAGCACTTCAATGCTCGACGGCAACATATCCGGATTCGGCAAAGGAGCTCTGGGCAGCTCCCGCGATTGTTGACTCCAGTTAAGAGCGCCACAGCAGGTCACACCGTAGTCCACCCCATGGAACCCCCGGCCGTAGGAGTTGAGGTTGAGGCGAGCGGATGCAGTTTCTGCTTTAAGGAGGAATTTATGAGAATCTGGAACGGTGTTGTAGATGTTGCGATTTTAGCGGTGCTGTCGACCACTGCAATGGCCCAAACCCCGACGATTGGGAGGTCGATTATCCTGACCAACGGAACGTTGGTTCGAACGAACCTCCCCAATCCACTGGCGGTTCAAAGCGTTGCACCGAATCTCGCCCCGACGAACATCACCCCAGCGATCGGCCCGCAGGACATCACCCCCGCGATCAATCCTCAGAGCGTCAATCCGGCAATCGGCCAGCAAAATGTGACGCCGGCCGCACCGGCCCCGGGTTTACCTGGCTCTACATCCGGGCTTGGACAACAAGGGATCGGCATTGGCCAGCAGGGTTCCGGGACGGCTATCGGCCAGCAAGGGAGCACCGCCATTGGCCAGCAAGGCGTTGGAACCGCCATCCTTCCGACATCACCAGCGGCGAGCCCAGGCACGAACGCTATTGTCATTGGCCAGCCGGAACCGTTCGTGGCGCCCTCGACGACCACTCAGCCCGCACCCAACGGATTCATGGCGAACCAAAACCAGTTCGGGCAACGCACCACGCCCCTTAGCAATTCGGTTGCCCCGTCGCGCGTGCTGCCTTCCGGACGCCAACTGGCGCCAACGGGCCGTCGGTAATCACGTTGTCGGCGCTCAACCGCCATGAGCTATTCTCATGGAGAAGTTGAGCCTTCTTTGTACCTGCTCATTCGCTGTTGACCCGGCTTCCCGCCCGAGATTACATGGCGGCGGGCCAGCGGGATTCACCCCTGCCCCGCGCTATGCCGGAATTAAACAGACTCTACGACGCGGTCCTTTCAGGGGATGCCAATGTCGCCCGCGAAATCACCGGCCGGGCACTGGCTGAATCGGTCGATCCACTCGAATTAGTCGACCGGTGCCTTATCCCCGCCATGGATGAAGCGGGCAAGAGGTTCGAGAGCTGCGAATATTTCGTCCCGGAACTGCTCATCGCGGCTCGAGCGATGAAAGCTTCCCTGGAACTGATTCGGCCACTGTTGATTGCCCGGGGAAACAAACCGGTCGGCTGCGTCGCGATCGGAACAGTGCGCGGAGATCTTCACGATATCGGCAAGAACCTGGTGGCGTCGTTGTTGGAAGGTGGTGGTTTCGAAGTGATCGATCTGGGTGTGAACGTGGCTCCCGAAATCTTTGTTCAGACCATCCAGGAACGAAGTCCGACCATTGTCGCCATGTCGGCGTTATTGACGACCACCATGCCCGCGATGAAGAGAACGATTGAGGCCATGAAACAGGCCGGGGTGAGAGATAGGGTGAAGGTGCTGGTAGGTGGTGCGCCGATTACGCAGAAATATGCAGACGAAATCGGGGCTGATGGTTACAGCGAGAACGCGGTCGGAGCCGTAGCGCTGGCCAGGCGCAGCGTCGGCGGATCCTGACGCCGCGCCATGCACGCCTTGCTTCGAGAACTCCTGGGCAGCGGCCCTGTTGTTACCGATGGAGCGTGGGGCACGCAACTTCAAGCGGAGGGCCTGTCGCTGGGCGAATGTCCGGATGTGTGGAATATCAGCAACCCGCAAAAGGTGTTCACGGTCGCGCACTCCTACGTGGATGCGGGCAGCCAGGTTATTCTGACCAACACGTTTGGCGCCAATGGCGTGCGCTTGGCCGAGCAGGGCATTGCGGAAAAAGCCCAGGAAATCAACCGGCGCGGGGTAGAGATTTCCCGCGAAGCATCGGGAGGTCGCGCCAAAGTATTCGCTTCGATTGGGCCCAGCGGGAAGTTGCTGCTGACGGGAGATACCAGCGCAAAGGAACTCGAAAGCGCATTTGCCGAGCAGGCGGAAGCCCTGGCGCAAGCCGGGGCGCACGGGTTGGTGATCGAAACGATGTCCGATTTGGATGAAGCGTTGCTCGCCGTAAGAGCGGCGCAGGCGACCGGGTTGCCCGTGGTGGCAAGCATGGTTTTTGATTCGGGCAAGGCCAGGGATCGAACGTTGATGGGCCAGGCTCCGGAGCAAATCGCCACCGCCCTGGCAGCCGCCGGGGCAGACGTCATTGGGGCCAATTGCGGTCAGGGCATCGCCGGATTTATCCATATTTGCAAAAGACTTCGTTCAGCCACCGATCGGCCAATATGGATCAAACCAAATGCCGGTCTACCCTCCGTGGTTGAAGGGAAGGCGATTTACAGCGTCACAGCGGCTGAATTCAGCAGTTTCGTGCCGGCATTGATTGAAGCAGGCGCGAGCTTTATCGGCGGCTGTTGCGGCACCAGCCCGGAGTTCATTTCGGCTATGGTGAGCAAGCTGCGGCCGCGATCCGGCATCCCGGATGGCTGAATAATTCATGGCCACACAGGCCTCTGAACCATGACAAGCCGAGAAAGAGTCTTCGAACACCTCGCGGGCCGCGCCGTCGACCGTTTGCCCTTGATGCCGATCACCATGATGTTCGCCTGCGACCAGGTACGCGCCAAATATCGGGATTACTGCACTGACCATCGTGTGCTCGTAGAGGGTCAGATCCAGACCGCTCAAAAATTCGGCTTCGATTACGTCAATACCATGTCGGATCCGGCACGCGAAGCCGCCGATTGCGGCGCCGCGGTCGAGTACTTCGAGGAACAACCGCCTGCGCTTCGCGAAAGTGAAGCATTGCTTGCGGACAAGTCGAAGCTGAAGCGTCTCAACATTCCCGATCCGCTGGGAGGCGGCCGCATGCACAACGCAATCAAAGCCGTTGCCCTTCTCAAGGCGCGAGTGGGCAACGAAAAAGTTGTGGAGGGCTGGGTAGAGGGCCCGATTGCCGAGGCCGCGGACCTCCGAGGCATCAATACCATCATGATGGATTTCTACGATGATCCTCAATTCGTGCGCGAACTATTTGCTTTCGTGGTGGAAATGGAACTGCGGTTCGCGCGCGAGCAAGTGCGAGCCGGGGCTGATATTATCGGCATTGGCGATGCCGCGGCGTCGCTCGTTGGCCCGCAACTCTATCGGGAATTCGTGCTGCCCTGTGAAAGACAACTGGTAACGGGCATCCAGCAAATGGGCGCCCGGGTACGGCTGCATATTTGCGGCAATACACGGCACTCTCTCACGGAGATGGGCGATTTGGGCAGCGACATCGTGGACCTGGATTCACTCGCCCCGATCGACGAAGCTCGAAACAAGATGAGACCGGGACAAATCCTGCTGGGGAACCTGAACCCGGTAACCGTTTTGCGCGACAGTAAACCGGAACAGGTCACAGCAACGATCGCCGAGTGCCATCGGCACGCCGGAGAACGATTTATAGTGGGCGCCGGTTGCGAGGTGCCTCGAGATACTCCCGAAGACAATCTCCGCGCGCTTTGCGATTACGCTCATCAAAACCGTCCCTGAATCGAGGCGACCGGCCGCCGTGCTTTTCACTTGTGCCGAAGGGCTCGCTTGAGACAATAGGGATGTCCAATCACGGCAGACGCGCCTAGAGCGCCCGGTCAACCCCACGCAGACATGAAAAGGATCCTGACGAACATGTTGCTGGCGTTGGTTCTCGTTTGCGGTCTCAACTACACAGCCCGTCCGGATAGAACCGGTTTACGAGACCTGATCTTGACCGCGCCAGGACTGCCACCGCTGTCTCCCGCAGCAATGCTGCCCAGCGTGGACGGGCGGGAGCTGTTCCTGGCTTGCCAAACAGCCAACCAGGTCGCCGTTTATGACATCGAGCGGCGGAGTATCCTGCGCCGGATCGATGTGCCCGCTTCGCCTTCGGGCCTGGCCCTTTCCCGGGATGGCCGCCAACTCTATGTCACCTGCTCGGCGCCCAGGAGCAAGATCTGCGTAATCTCGACAGCCGAGCACAAAATCCGCACCACATTTTCAGCGGGGCACACAGCGATGGCCCCCGTTTTGAGTCCGGACGGCACGCTGCTTTATGTGTGCGACCGCTTCAATGATGCGGTTGAAGTCCTGGATGCCGTCCGGGGCAAAAGCCTTGGTTTGATCCGGGTTGACCGCGAGCCGGTAGCGGCTTCGCTGAGCCCTGATGGCAAACTCCTCTTTGTGGCCAATCACATCCATAGTGGACGGTCTGACCAGGGCGTCGTGGCGGCCAGCGTCAGCGTCATTGACACGGCCAAACGAAAGCTTGTCAAAAACGTGCCCCTGACAAACGGCAGCGGCCTGCTGCGCGGCATCTGTGTTTCGCCCGATGGCAAGTACGTGGCGGTGACGCATATCCTGGCAAGATTTCACCTGCCCACAACCACGGTCCAACATGGCTGGATGAACGATAACGCCCTGAGTCTGATCGATGCCAGCCAACTCGAACTGCTGGCCACCGTTTTGCTCGATCAGGATAACCTGGGCGCGGCCAATCCCTGGGCCATCCAGTGGGCACCGGACGGAAAACTGATTTGTGTGGCCCATGCGGGAACGCACGAGGTAAGCATGATCGATGCAGGTGCGATGTTGTCAAAGATTTGCAACCTGCCGCCGCTGCGGGATGCGTCCGTCCCGCAAGACATCACGTCAAACGCGGCCCGCGCGCGATCGGAGATTCCGAATGATTTGGAATTTCTTTCAGGCATTCGTACTCGTTTCAAACTGCATGTCAACGGTCCACGAAGCATGGCGATTGTTGGTAAACATCTTTTCGTTGCCGGCTATTTTTCAGATTCACTCTGCGTTCTAAACCTGGATCGGGCACCCGGCCGGTCAGCAACAATTGCGCTGGAATCGCCTCCGGCCATGGCCAAGATGCGCAAGGGCGAGATGTATTTCAACGATGGCACCCTCT
This sequence comes from Verrucomicrobiia bacterium, assembly GCA_035294005.1. Taxonomy (GTDB): domain Bacteria; phylum Verrucomicrobiota; class Verrucomicrobiia; order Limisphaerales; family UBA8199; genus JANXQE01. Next base: position 8,758 of record DATGLT010000464.1, on the reverse strand, counting down.
GTTACGAGGGATGGCAAAGCTGCGCCAGCTGTCACTCCTCGGATGCCCGGGTGGACGGCATGAACTGGGATCTCCTCAACGATGGAATGGGCAATCCGAAAAACGTCAGAAGCTTGTTGTTGTCCTTCCAAACTCCGCCGGTGATGTCAATGGGAGTGCGATCGGACGCGGCTGCCGCCATTCGCGCGGGCATGCGCCACATCCTGTTCACGACTCCACGCGAGGAAATTGCGTCCGCCATCGATGAATACGTCAAAAACCTGCAACCCTCGCCCAGCCCATTTCTGGTGCACAACCGCCTTTCGCCAGCCGCGGAGCGAGGGCAAAAAATCTTCTTCTCGCAACGGGTCGGGTGCAGCGTGTGTCACAAGCCTCCGTTTTTTACGGATCTTAAACCCCACGCTATTGGGACTGGGAAGTTCGACCAAAGCACCGATGAATTTTACACGCCCGCTCTTGCGGAGTTATGGCGAACCGCGCCCTACCTGCACGACGGTTCTGCAGCGACGTTGCGGGACGTTGTACTCAGCCACGGACCGCAGGGGAAACAAGCCGGCGAAGCTCGCCTGACCAGCGACCAAGTGGACGACCTGGTTGCGTTTCTTCAATCGCTATGAAAAAAAAGAGCGACCCAGGCGCAGGTCGCTCTTTGTCTTCCTAAACAGTCCTCCTCCTTTGAGTCGATTGTTCGAGCTGGACCGTTCTAGCAGTTCTGCCGGAGCGTGCCATGGGGTAATCACCCTAAGATGGAGCCGCGCAACCTCGATCACGAGGAGATGGGGCGGTTAATTGGAAGCCGGGACGGAGAAATTTACCGGTTGAACGTGGGGCCGCTGGATTTCAGAAAAAATCGATCGGCTCTGCGCCGTATAGACCGCGCCGGTATCCACGTGCTGGGCCGAGGTTCGTTCAAAAAGAGCCCCAACGGATTGATTGGGAACTGTAGCAAAGGTCGCCTGCGGCTCGCCGCTGGGGATAAAAGCGCTGGGATTGGAATCGATGCGCTCCGAGGAGACCAAACCAACCACCAGCAGGCTGCATACACCCACACCAAAAACACCGGCCACCACGGGTTTGACATCCAGGCTCTCCACCAGGCGTCCCATCCATGGGGCACGATTCAAAACCCGCTGAAAGAACGACTCTGCAGCCGCGGCTTCGCCGGCGCGAATTCGACCAATAACCTGTCGCGAAAAGTCGTTGAAATAACCCGGCGGCGGTTGTTCATGCCGTTTGAGGCTGAGTAACCGACGCACATCTTCGAAGTTTTCCGGCTCCAGACGCATACTCATTTCAAGTAATCAGACAAATAGGCCTGCAGTTGCTGGCGCGCATAAAACAATCGCGAGCGCACCGTGCCGATGTTGCACTCCATGATCTCGGCAATCTCTTCATGTGACAGGCCTTGAACGTCATGCAATGTCACAACCAATCTATGAGGTTCAGACAGTTTCTGCAGCGCCTCGTTCAATTTTTCCTGCAACTCGGCCAGGTTAATTTCCCGGCGCGGTGTTCGGTCTGAAATCAAAGCAACCAGGTCGGGATCGTGCTCGGCATTGAAGTCCAAGTCGTCAAGGCTCATGTGGGCCTTGTTTCTTCGTTGCTTTAAGAAATTGATCGTCTTATTGACGGCGATTCGGTAGACCCAGGTGTAAAAGCTCGAACCGCCCTTGAAAGACTTCAACGCCTGATACGCCTTGATGAATGCCTCCTGGGCCAGGTCATTCGCATCCTCGTGATTGGCGGTCATGTGGTAAACCGTTGCGTAGATGCGCTCCTGGTAACGGCGGACAAGCTCATCGTAGGCGCCCAAATCGCCTTGGCGAGCGCGCTTGACCAGCACAGCCTCGTCCGGCCCGGGCGCAGCTGGCGCCACAGCCTCAGGCAGCGGTTCTTGCGGGACTTTGCGCGTTGCCGGCTCCGCCATAATCATAGGCCATCCTCCGAAGCCGTTCGGAGCATCGAGGACTCCTGGTCAAGGTAATCAGCCAGCGCAAGCAGACCGGCTCGGCCTGTGGACGGCGGCAGGAACTGGATCGCCAGCCTGGCTTTTGCCAGGTATTGATGAATCATCTGGAGGGAAGCTCCCAGCACCGAGTACTTGGCGAGCAGCTTCGCGGCCGCAGCCATGCACCCCGGCTGCCATGCCTGCACCAGGGCCTCCAGACGCTCCCGGTCAACGGCGTCCGCGCGTTCCCATGCCAGCAGCACAGGCAGCGTCAGTTTGCCCTTCGCCAAATCGGTTCCAAGAGACTTGCCCGCTGCCGCCTCCGATCCGAACAAATCGACACAATCATCGAAAACCTGGTAGGCAGTTCCAAAAGCCAACCCGAACTGCCGCAAGGCAATTCGCTGTTCGCCGCCGGCGCCGCTCAACAACGCGGCCAAGTCGCAGGAGAGCGCGAACAGCTCCGCGGTCTTCATTTCGAGCACTTTGAAATACTGCTCCCGCGTGAATTTGAAATCGCCCTTATGGCGGGTCTGGAGAATCTCGCCTGAACAGACCGTATTCGTCGCCATGGCGACAGACCGGCAGACCTCAGGCGTTGGAAAACTGGCTGCCAGAGTTAGCGCCCGGGCGAACAAGCAATCGCCGAAAAGCACCGCCAGATCGTTTCCCCAATTGGCGGCCATCGTAAGCCTGCCACGTCGGATTTCCGCTTCGTCCATGATGTCGTCGTGGACAAGAGTGGCCAGGTGGACCATTTCGATGATGACAGCCACAGTGATGTGCGCATCGTTCGGACGGTTCAGGGCCTGTGCCGTCAACGCCACCAAGGCCGGGCGTAAGTGCTTGCCCTGTCCCTTCAATGCATACTCGGCGTAGGGGACAATTTCGGGGTCAAATGCCTTGACCTGTTGAACCAGGCGATGACTGACCGCCTCGAGGAAAGGCTCCACTGGGTCAATGATATGCTTCCAGGACGGGGCCGGCGGGGTGCGCGAGGCCTCCGCAATGGGCGGAGGAATCACTTTAGAGTCAGCCGCTAGCATGCTGTAAATGAATCTAAGATTGGGTTCAACCCAAGTCAAACCCCTTATCCTGGCAAGCAAGGCCCAGCCGCGGTAAGCGCCATCATTTGTCCGCAGGCATTTCAGCGGATCGTCATTCTGTTCTGTTACTTTGACGGGCTTATAACCTGAACCACTTGCATTTTAAATTCGTGGTTTCAGATTCCGCCTGTTTCGGCTATGTTGAAACCATGGTAAACCTGACGGCGGATCGCCGGGCCGGGTACCTTGAACCGATAACATGAGTCCTTCGTTTTGTGTCCACACTGCCTTCCCAACTTGCGGATCTGCCCTCACTCAACGAAGTCAAAGTCCCCGATCTTTGGCAGCAACAGGCCGTCGCAGCTCTGCGGGCAGGTCAGGACGTGGTCGTCCAGGCGCCGACTGGCTCAGGCAAGACCCTGATATTTGAACTGTGGTCCAACCAGGGTAAAAACCGAGGACAGGCAATTTACACGGTGCCGACGCGCGCCCTGGCCAACGACAAACTGGCGGAATGGCGAGCCCGAGGCTGGGACGTGGGGATTGCAACAGGCGACCTTGCGGAAAACCTCGATGCCTCGATCATTGTTGCGACGCTTGAGACCCAGAAGAACCGGCTGGTCCGGGGAGACGGCCCGGCGTTGCTGGTCATCGATGAATATCAAATGCTCAGCGACCCGGACCGCGGTCTCAATTACGAATTGGCCATAGCGCTGGCGCCGCAGCGCACGCAACTGCTGCTGCTGAGCGGCAGCGTGGCCAATCCACAGGATATGGTTAAGTGGCTGGAGCGTCTCGGCCGCAAAGCGTTGCTGATTCGTCACGAGCAACGACCGGTGCCGCTCGAAGAAGTCCACGCCAATAGCCTCAGCTATCATCTGCCAAGCGAGATTCGGGGCTACTGGCCGCGCCTCATCGCCAAGGCGCTGGCCGAAGATTTGGGGCCGGTCCTGATTTTTGCGCCGCGACGACACGCTGCCGAAGCCATGGCGGGCGAGTTGTCGCGGCAATTGCCAAACCCAAACCCGCTTCAACTCAGTCCCGAGCAGAAATTGATTGCAGGAGAGGGCCTGGCAAAGCTGCTGCGCAGCCGTGTCGCTTTCCACCACAGCGGACTAAGCTACGGCGCAAGGGCGGGAGTGATCGAACCGCTGGCCAAAGCAGGACAACTGAGGGTAGTCGTTGCCACGATGGGTCTGGCGGCCGGAATCAACTTCTCGCTGCGCAGCGTGGCCCTGGCCGCCGAATCATACCGGCGTGACGAAGCCGAGCAGTTGCTCAAACCCGATGAAATCATGCAGATGTTCGGCCGGGCGGGTCGCCGGGGCCTCGACGAAATGGGTTACGTGATTATTTCCGCCAACGAATTGCGGCTCCTGGACGCGCATCCATGTCACCTTTCGCGAAATGGCGCGGTGGACTGGGGCGCGCTGCTGGGAGTAATGAGCGCCGCCGCACAGCAAGGGCGCGATCCGTTTACCGAAGGGGTGCTGGTCCAGGAGCGGCTGTTTACCACCAAGCCGATCCTGCTTGGCGTCGAAGAATCGATGAGGCATCCGAACGTGCCGTGCAATTTGCGAACCGATGCCGAACGAGCGCGCCACGTTCGCAAACATATTCGTGAAATGCTCAACAGCCGGGGCGAATGGGAGCTGACGCCTGCCTGGACGCCACGAGCCGTGGGAACCATTGTCACTCCGCGAACCACGCGGGCCGAACTCCAGCAATCCAAGCCGCTGGAACTCGTTACCGTGTTGTCAGTGCCGGCAGCGCTCGAGAAAGTAGGCAATGGCAGCCTGTGCGTTATCTCTGAGAGTGAAAAAGGCCCGGTTTATGGCCGGGCACTGACCGTTGCAGATCGGATTAGCGGCGAACGCGTGGTCATTGCAAAATGGGTTCGGCGCCTGATCAACTGGAATGGAAGGCAGGCGACGGCTGCGGCGTGGAACGAACAAATCGCTCCGCTGGTCACCCAACGCATGACGGAACAACAAACGCCAGTCGCGCGATACGCAGATCAGGACGGCCGGATTATCGCTATGGTAAGCATCGAGCAACTGACCATGCGCGTGCCAGTCGACTCACACGGGATCGCAATCTACCGTCCGATCGAACGAGACGTGCTGCCGTACGACTGCGCTTCCTGTTCGCTCGTGGACCGCTGCAAGAACCTGCCGACAGCGACCGGCACCGCGATGCTCTGGCGTCGCCTGGGCCTGGTCGATACCGCGGGAGTTCCAACCCCACGCGGCCGAATTGTGAGTTTCTTCTCGCAGGGCGACGGGTTGGCAATCGCCGCTGCCCTGGAGGACGAAACCTACCCGTTGGAAGATTTGATCTATGATTTGGCGGACCTGGACGGCGGGTTTCGATTCTGCGGCGACGACAATCGCTGGGGCGGGCGCCTGGCGGCTGCCTGTCATGAAAAGTACGGTCTGCAATCGGTTCCAGGATATCTCGAAAACGGCGTTCCTCCCAAGTACGGCGCCGGCGCGGAACGCGTGGTCGCTTCGGTTCACAAAAATCCTTTGAACAAGCATTCCTGGATAACGGATCTGCTCGGCCCGGGCGATATCGACCGTGTGATCATCGAATGGAGAAGTCTATTGCGCCAACTCGCGCACGCGCCAGACCTGGAATGGCCGCGGTGGCGAGCCTTGCAATCGCTGGCGCGGGGAATGCTCAACGAAACTGAATCGCCAACGCTAACGGATTTGCCGCAGTTGCTTTATCACCAAACCAAGCGAGTGGATCACCGGTTGCTTTTCCGCAGACACTAGCGTCGCACTCTCATTTCCTGGCACCCCCTGGTTGGCGCCGGGTTTTGGTTTGCCGCGCCGACCCGGCTCAGTACTGTGGGGCCCGTGATCGAACCAGAGCCCCTTCAACAACTGGACCGCACGTACGTCGCCTGGCGCGGAAGAAAGTTGTCTTACTTCTCGGGATGCGATTACTTCCGATTATCAACTCATCCGCAGGTGCGCCAAGCCGCGGTCGTTGGGTTAAAACGTTTCGGACTCAACGTCGCCGCATCAAGACTGACAACGGGTAATCACGTGCTCTACGCACAGCTTGAAAACGCGCTGGCCCGATTTTTCAATGTGCCGGCTGCGTTGCTGACACCCACCGGATACGTTGCCAATTTCGCAGTTGCCCAGGCGATCAAGGGCCAATTTTCTCACATTTTGATCGATGAACTGTCGCACCCGTCGCTGCAGGACGCGGCGCTGTTGCTGGACTGTCCCGTCATCAGCTTTCAACATTGCTCGGTGGAAAATGTCAGATCGATTCTGGCAAGGTGCGGGTCGGGCTGCCGCCCAATCCTGCTTACCGACGGCATGTTTTCCCGGGACGGCAGCGTGGCCCCTTTGCGCGAGTATCAGGCAGCCCTGCCCCGCGACTCAATGCTGCTGGTGGATGACGCGCACGGCGCCGGTGTTCTGGGTAAGGAAGGTCGTGGTTCAATTGAACTGGAGCGAACTTCGATGCGCAACGTCATCCAAACGATAACTCTCAGCAAGGCTTTCGGCGTTTACGGTGGAGCGATTCTTGGATCGGAGAGTCTGAAGAAACAAGTTATGGCGCAAAGCAGGTTGTTCATCGGCAGCACACCCTTGCCCCTGCCTCTGGTGTGGGCCGCTCGAAAAGCGCTTGGCATCATCTCTCGTGACTCGTCATTGAGATCGCGGCTGTTTACAAACGCGCGGCACGTCAGAGACCGGCTCTCGACTGCAGGGTTGCATCTTCCCCAAATGCCAGGACCTATTATCGCGCTCGAAGTGATCCGCAGTTCAATGCTCGCCAAGGTGAAGAAGCTCCTTTTGAATGCGGGAATTTACCCGCCGTTTATCATCTATCCGGGTGGACCGACCGCCGGTTATTTCCGGTTCGTGATATCAAGCGAGCACAAACGTCAGCAACTCGACAACCTGGCCTCGACCCTTGGCAGGAGCGCCTCCCTGCTGGCCCCCGTTGCTTAGGTGTGCCCCGGGGCAGTCGATAAACCGTTAAGCTTGGACCCCAGGCTGCCCCGACAACGAACACCGCTATGCAGCGCGAAGTTTTTGGCCTCCGGTTTCCAGCAGCGCTATTGCACCCTTGGATTTCCTGGAAACCTGGTCGATGTGACACTGTTCAGGCGCCTTGTCAGGCCGCCAACGCACCAGTCGGGTACCATGCCTGAAGCGGCCGCCGGTGAAGTGATCGTAACTGACCTCCACCACCAGCTTGGGTTTGAGCGGCTCCCATTCCATCGAACGTTTGGTGCTCCACCGACTCAAACCGCCGGGCGCATGCCCTGTGAAACCGGGCGGCGCAATCAGCGGCTCGAGAGTGCCTTTGAGCCGCTGCCGCTCATCGGATTTTAGCCCCGAACAAAAGCCCACGTGGTCGAGTAATCCAGCCTCATTATAAAGCCCCAGCAACAATGACCCGATTACCTTGCTGTTCGTAGCGTAGCGAAAACCCCCGATGACGCAGTCCGCGGTACGCTGCTTTTTGATTTTTTGCATACCCGCCCGAGTGCCTGATTGATAAGGCAAATCGGCCCTCTTTGCCACGACTCCGTCCAGGTCAACGCCCACTTTTTGGAACCATTGTTTGGCGATCGAAAGTTGCATTGTGGCGGGAGAAAGATGGATCCAACCGCTTCCATCGAAACAGCGACTCGAGAATTTTTCCAGCAAGCTGCGTCTTTCCGCCAGCGGAACATCCAACAGGCTCGTTCCTTTGTCATTCGCAAGAAGATCGAACACGATGAACAGCGCCGGGTGTTCTTTCGCAAGCTTGCGCACGCGGCTGGCTGCGGGATGAATTCGCTGCAACAGGTCGTCAAAGGAAAAGTGTCCTTCCACAGGAACCGCGATTTCACCATCCAGAATAAATCGCGAACACCCGAGGCCCAGAACACCCTCCACAATCTCGGGAAAATACCGGGTCAGGTCCTGCCCCGATTTGGACTGCAGCCGAACCTCGTTCCCGTCACGGAAGACAAGGCAACGAAAACCATCCCACTTGGGTTCGTACTGCCAATGGTCCCCGGTCGGAATTTCGTCGACAAGGAGGGCTTCCATTGGAGCAAACGGCGGCTGAAAGGGCAGATTCATAACCTCACGACATATTCAATGTTGGCCGTTTCAAATCTGGCGGCAATCGGGTAACTCAGGTAGCTGGATAAAATGGCGCAGCCTGTCATGACACCGCACAGGGACCAGTCCGCCAAGTCGGACTCGCTGACTTGCTTTCTCTGTTTATTGTGTGGTTCTTGTGATAATGTGACTACATGAGCTTCCATCTTACGCAAGGTGCTGATCCAAGACTGCGCCGGCGCTTGGAACGGGCGACGCTTTGGAGCCTGGTTCTCATCTCACTCCTGCTTCAGGACGGGTGCCGCAAGCAGGAGACCGATGTCGTATCAGTCAACGCTCAACCGGCGTCAGCGGAGCCGGCAAGGGACTTGGATTCAAAAGCCGCCGGCAAACTGCCGGTCTATCAGCTGAAAATCGCCCCAAACGACCTGATGGCACTCGAGAATGCGTCTTACTCCAACGACACGCACCCGGCCACATTCATTGCGGATGGCAAATCGTATCCGGATGCGAAGGTCCGAATCCGGGGGTCGTGGTCGCGGAGTTGGCCAAAGAAATCATTGAAAATTATCTTTGACCACAACAACCCATTTGAAGGGCGCCATACCTTAAACCTCAATTCGGGGTGGCACGATCCGGCATTCGTGAGGGAACCGCTGGCATACTACGTATATGCG
>DATGLT010000463.1:0-6572 GCA_035294005.1 Verrucomicrobiia bacterium | reverse complement strand
AACGCAATTTCGTTATTTACTACGAATCCGAGCAGATCGGAGTAGTTAAAAAAATCCTCGCCCAGATTTCAGCCAAAGGAGAGAGCGCGGACGCCTCAGCCATTCTAGCGCTTCTGAGCCGATTCAAGAATGCGGGCGAGAACAGCAATTCGTTCGGCGACCCGGGCGTCCGCGCGATGGCGCAACACATCAGGTTAAAGTACGAATCGGCCCTGCGTGCCTGCAACGCAGTGGACTTTGACGATCTCATTCTCCTCACGCTGAAGCTTTTTACCGAGCACCCGGAGGCGCTGGAAGCCTGCCGCGCACGGTACCGGTATGTCATGGTCGACGAATACCAGGATACCAACGGCGCGCAATTCAACCTTGTGCACGCGTTGACCCGCGAACACCGGAACCTGTGTGTCGTCGGCGACGACGACCAAAGCATTTACGGGTGGCGCGGCGCCGAAATCGCCAATCTGCTGGACATGGAGCAGCATTACCCGGAGGTGAAGGTCATCAAGCTCGAGCAGAATTACCGCTCGACCAACACCATCCTCGACGCCGCAAACGCGGTCATTAAGAACAATGTGCGCCGCCGCGGCAAAAAATTGTGGTCCGACAAAGGCGACGGCGCAAAAATTTCGCTTCATATATTCTCCAACGATGAGGCCGAGGCGCGGGCCGTAGTTGAGCAAATTGAATACGCCCGCTCGACCGGCAAGGCCGCCTGGGCCGACAACGCCATCCTGTTTCGAACGAACGCGCAATCGCGAGCGCTCGAGACCGCCCTGCGCCAGGCCGGCGTCCGATATCACTTAATCGGCGGGCAGAGTTTCTTCGACCGGCGGGAGGTCCGGGATTTTCTCGCGTACCTCAAAATGCTGCTGAATCCCGATGACGACGTGAGCCTCTTGAGAATCGCGAACGTGCCTGCGCGTGGATTGAGCGATGTCACAATGGAGCGCTTGCTCGGGGCAAGTCACGAGCGCAATTGCTCAGTGTTCGCCGCCATGAAAAATCCCGTCATCACGACGGAGTTTCAATCCGGCGCCCGGACGTCGATTGAAAGCTTCGTGGCATGGATCGAAGGAACCCGTTGCAAACTGGCAGCGGGGCCGGCGGCCACGGCCGAAGGCTTGCACCATTGGGCCAACTCGTTTCTCGACGAGATCGGTTACTTTAAGGAACTCAAGCGGTCGGAGAAGAACCAGGAACTCGCCGAGGCTCGCATTCGCAATTTGAAGGATTTGATGCTGAGCATGGACGGCCCCGATCCTGCCATGCCTGCGATGGGGCGTCTCGAACAGTTTCTTGAGGAAATCACGCTCGATAACGAACGAGAATCCGAGTCTGAAGGGCCCGAAAATGCCGTAACTCTCATCACCATGCACAGCTGCAAAGGCCTGGAGTTTCCCCATGTCTACATCGTAGGCCTGGAAGAAGGGCTGCTGCCCCACTCTCGTTCAAAAGAGGAAAACACACTGGACGAAGAAAGACGCCTGTTTTATGTCGCCATCACCCGGGCGATGAAGACTCTCTCGATCAGTCACTGCGTGGCGCGAAAAAAATACGGACAAGCTACCAGCTGCCATCCTTCAACGTTCCTGCAAGAACTGCCCGCCGATTTGGTCGAGCACGCGGACGAAAAGGCCAAACAACCTGTCAGTACCGAGTCTGGCAAAGAGCGCTTTGCCGCGCTGAAAGCCATGCTGGATGGCGTCTGACAGGAGGGACCCGGCTCCAACGCTTCTTCGCGCGGACGAGCTCGCGATGATTCTCTAACGCCGGACATGACTCGCTTGGCTCGCGCTTCGCAGGACCTCGATTTTCGAGGATCAATTCTCAGGCACAAATTGTCAGCGAGGTGGCGGTTGGCATCCTCTAAACTTCTCCGGTTCTTAGGTATTTCGCCCCATAGGCTCAAAGTACCGTGGTATTTACCATGCTAGCGGCTTGGCCCTCGATTTAAACGGCACGAAAAGCAGTCAAGGGCTTCTGCCACAATGTAGTGACATACAGCCGAAAAGTGTTGACCGGTTCCGGAGTTGATTTATGAGCAGAGCAGCTGTCCTTCCCGAGCAACCTCCATCCAAGCTGAAGTCCGGGCCTGTAGGATGCATCCATGAACAATTTGAGGCGCAGGTTCGAGCGACTCCGGACGCCGTGGCGGTTAAATTCAACGACCAGGAGCTCACCTATCGGCAGTTGGACGAGCAATCAAACCAACTGGCCCACTATCTCATCGGATGCGGCGTTAAACCCGAGACCCGGGTCGCTTTGTATCTCGAGCGCACTCCGCGCATGATCGTCGCTATCCTCGGTGTCCTGAAGGCTGGCGGGGCTTATGTCCCGATCGATCTTGCTTACCCGGAAGCGCGTCTGAGTTTCATGCTCGAGGACGCCAGGCCAGCGGTATTGATTACCGAAGAGAGCCTGCGCTCCAAGCTTCCTGCCCAAACCCCTGCCCTGATTTGCCTCGAAAAGGATTGGGCCGAAATCTCCCGGGCTCCCTTGGAACACCCGAGAACCGGTGTCGCCAGCCACAATGCCGCGTACATCATCTACACCTCCGGCTCGACGGGAAAACCTAAAGGGGTTGTCGTCACTCATCATAACGTGGTCCGGCTGCTCCGCGAAACGGAGCATTGGTATCACTTCAATCCGTCGGACGTGTGGCCGTTGTTTCACTCATACGCGTTCGATGTCTCTGTGTGGGAACTTTGGGGCTGCCTCTTTTATGGGGGGAAACTCATCGTCGTTCCCTACATGGTGACCCGAACGCCAGGCGATTTCTACGATCTGCTGGCCCGTGAAAAGGTCACCGTCCTCAACCAGACTCCGTCCGCGTTCCGGCAACTCATCTGGGCCGAGTCGCAGGCGCCCGTCAAACATCAGCTCAGCCTTCGTTACGTGATCTGCGCGGGCGAAGCCCTCGAACTGCAAAGCCTCAAACCCTGGTTTGACCGGCATGGGGACGAAAAACCCGCCATTGTCAATAAATACGGAATTACCGAAACGACCGTTCACTCGACTTACCGGGTCATCCGAAAGCCTGACCTGACAAACGGGATGGGCAGCGTCATTGGAGTCCCGATCCCGGACTTGCGCATTTACCTGCTGGACGATGATCTGAAGCCCGTTCCGGCCGGGGTGCCTGGAGAGATATGCGTGGGCGGCGAAGGTGTGGCGAGAGGCTACTTAAACCGGCCGGAACTAACCGAGCGGCGCTTCCTGCCGGACCCTTTCTCGGATGAGCCGGGCGCCCGACTTTACCGAAGCGGTGACCTGGCCCAAATCAACGCCAATGGCGAAATGGAGTACCTGGGCCGCATGGATCACCAGGTTAAGATTCGCGGCTTCAGGGTTGAATTGGGCGAAATTGAATCTTCTCTCAACGCGCACCCTTCGATCCGGGAAAGTGTCGTCATCGCCCAGGACTCGAGCGCGGGGGACAAGCGGCTGGTGGCCTATGTTGTTCCAAAAGAGGCGGCTCCAACCGTCAGCGACATCCGCGAGCACCTGTTAAAAAAGATCCCGGAATACATGGTGCCCGCCCTGTTCCTGTTCCTGGATTCGTTGCCTCTGACTACCAACGGAAAGGTCGACCGCCGCGCTTTGCCGAGTCCGGACAAAACCCGTCCTGAACTTGGCTCGAAATTTGTCGCGCCCCGGACTGATCTGGAAACCACGCTGGCGGGAATCTGGAGTGAAGTTCTTGAAATCGACAAAGTTGGAATTCACGACAACCTCTTCGAGTTGGGTGGCGACTCTATTCGAAGCATCACCATCCTTTCAAAAGCTCAACAATCAGGATTACGGTATACGCTGCATCAGTTGTTCCAGAACCCGACCGTCGCTCAACTGGCGGCCTGCCCTGTCGCGGCCGAGCAAACCCTGGAAACCGGGCCTGCCGAACCCTTCAGCCTGATTTCGCCACAGGACAAAGCTAAGCTGCCCGGAGACGTCGAAAACGCGTATCCCATCGCCATGCTGCAACAAGGGATGTTCTTCTGTAACGAACTGGATCCCTTGTCGGCGATGTACCACGACGTTTTTAGTTACCGTATCCAGGCGACGTTTGACGAAAAGAAGCTTGCCGAAGCAATTCAAAAATTGAGCCAGCGTCATCCGATGCTTCGCAGCTCATTCCATTTTGCTGGATTCAGCCAACCGCTTCAATTAGTGCACCGCAAGGCGGCCATTCCATTTTCGACAGAAGACCTCAGCGGCTTGTCGTCCGAGGAGCAGGAGCGGCGACTGGTAAACTGGGTCGAGACGGAGAAGAGACGCGCGTTTGAACGCACTCAGCCGCCGCTTTTGCGTTTTCACGCCCAAAAACATGACGCCCTGTCGTTCCAGCTCATCATCAGCTTCCATCACGCCTGCCTCGATGGATGGAGTTTGGCCGCAGTCATGACGGAAGTCTGCCAGGACTATATCGCTCTGCTGGAAAACCGGGACGCCTGCATTCCGGCCCCACGCATTGGTTACGGCGACTTTGTTGCATTGGAACTCCAGAGTGTTTCATCCGCTGAAACCAGAGACTTCTGGTCGCAAAAACTTCGGGATGCGACCGAACAGAAATTGCCTCGTTGGCCGGAAACCCTGAGACCGGGGGGGCACGAGCAAAAACGGGGACCGGAAGTTCAAATCGAGCCTGAAATTCTCGCGGGCTTGAAGGGAATTGCACAGCGGGCGGGAGTTCCGTTGAAAAGCGTCTTGTTGGCCGCCCACCTAAAGGTCATGTCGCTCATGCACGGTCAGAACGACGTGGTCACGGGCCTGATCTGCAACGGCAGACCCGAGCAAACCGACGGCGAGAAGATTATCGGGCTTTTTCTGAACAACGTCCCGCTGAGGCACCAACTCGGAACAGGAACGTGGCTGGATTTGGTGCAGCAAACCTTTGCAGCCGAACAGGAGATTGTTCCACACCGCCGCTTTCCCCTGGCCGAGACGAAGAAGCTCACGGGCGGCCAATCCTTGTACGAGACGGCTTTCGACTTCGTCCATTTCCACGTCTACAAACAACTGCAGGGCTGCCGCAGTCTTGATTTGGTGGAAGGCCACTATTTCGAGGCAAACAATCTCACGACGTACACCACTTTCATGCTCGATGTGACTTCCACCCGGCTGGAATTGCACATTGATTTCGATCCGAACCAATTGTGCCCGCTCCAAATCGAGCGGATGAATGGCTACTACCTTCAGGTTCTTCAGGCGATGGCTACGTCGCCTGGGGAACCGTACGGCGGCTTTTGCCCGATCTCAGCGGAGGAACGGGACCAAATGCTCATCGAATGGAACCGGACACGCAAAGAGTTCCCGGTTGATAAAGGCATTTTCGAGTTGTTCAGCGAGCAAGCGCAGCGCCGCCCTGAAGCAATCGCGCTAAGCTTTGGTTCGACTCATTTAACTTATAAGCAAGTGGCAGAGGCTGCCGACGCGGTAGCGCTGGGCCTCAGAAACCTTGGGATCCAGCGCGAGGAACTCGTTGGCCTTTGTGTGGAACGTTCCCCTGAGATGGTGATCGGTTTACTCGGAATCCTCAAAGCCGGCGGCGCTTATCTGCCGCTTGACCCGACCTATCCCCAGGAACGCCTTGGCTTCATGCTGCAGGATTCAGGCGTGCGGCTGTTGCTCTCCCAAAGGAATCTGAAAGGCAGCCTGTCGGCAGGCAACGCCAGGATTGTCTGTATCGAGGATCTACTCGACCCACAGTTGGCCCCGAGTCCTGCCCAAGCTCCTGAACCATTGCCCGGCGAGGGAAACGAACGTCTCGCCTACGTCATCTACACCTCGGGTTCCACTGGCAAACCCAAGGGCGTTCAAATCAACCAATCTGGTGTGGTAAACCTGCTCCTCTCGGCCGCTGAGACTGCCGGGATAAACGAGCAGGACAAACTGCTCGCCGTGACGACTCTTTCCTTCGACATAGCCGGCCTTGAAATTTTCATGCCGCTGATCACGGGCGGCCGAGTCGTCCTGGCATCCCGCGAGGAATCCGGCGACGGCTCCCGTTTGGCAGCCCTCATGGCAGCTGAGCGCCCGACCCTCATGCAAGCCACGCCTGCCACATGGCGCCTGTTGATTGAGTCCGGTTGGAAAGGTGATCGCAACCTGAAGATCTTCTGCGGCGGGGAGGCACTGAAACGCGACCTTGCGGACCAACTCCTGGCCCGCAGCAAAGAGGTCTGGAATTTTTACGGGCCCACCGAGACGACCATCTGGTCAACCGCATGGAAAGTGCGCCCAGGTGAGACAATCTCTATCGGCAGGCCGCTGGCGAACACCCAGGTGTACATCCTCGACCCATACGGGAGAATTGCCCCCGTAGGCACCGCGGGTGAACTGCACATCGGCGGGGCCGGAATTGCCCGCGGCTACGTCAAGCTGCCCGAACTTACCAGGCAGAAGTTCGTTCCAAACCCGTTTGCGGCAAACCCTGAATCCCGCCTTTACAAAGCTGGCGACCTCGCCCGTTTCCTCCCGGACGGAACCATAGAATGCCTCGGCAGAGTGGATCAACAGGTCAAAATACGCGGATTCCGCGTTGAACTCGAAGAGGTGGCCAGCATTTTGAGAGA
>DATGLT010000462.1:0-3482 GCA_035294005.1 Verrucomicrobiia bacterium | reverse complement strand
AATGGCGAAAACATCGTGTTCATGGACTACCAGCATGACATGGTGGCTGTGTTCCGTTGGATTGACCATGCACAGGCGCCGGAGTTTGTGCGCTTGTTACTGGCCGCTGTCAATGACTAGCCAAAGACGCAAAGACTCATTGTAATTTGCCAGATGGATAAGGTTGCTAGCTGCCATCCAGGACATAGTCGCTGAGCGTTCACCGCATTTGTGGTTGTGAAGTTGGCATCTTTGCCAGTGACATTGGTGGCAATGGGTGCCCATCCCAGCGGTTGGGCCGCATCGGAGCTCGTTAACGTTTGGTGGGTTTTGCTTGCCAGCCCATTGGCAGCATTAATCACCAGTGCCGTCCCCGAGAATCTCGGGCTCCGCCGGCACCACTCGAATGTCATCCAGGCCCAGGCATGTGACATCGTCCCTGAATCCAAATTGCAGTACCCTCTTGCTCCCCGTCGTGCGGAGGAGTAGCTGGATTGGGTGCGAAAGTGACCCAAACTAACTTCCCTTGCTTCGCGCACAAATGCTTCAGGAGAAAGCGCAAATCACCTGATCTCGACCGGAATCGCAGGGAGACTGCCAACTGCTCGCCGTAACTTGTTGGCCCCGGCCGGCGTTTTCGTTGAACCAAGTCCGGGATTCCGTGGCAGAATCCTGCAGAGCACATTTCCATTTGAGGCCGAGTCCGCAGCACCGCACTTGATCTCGATTTCGACCTCGTTCCCTTCGGCCGAAACCTTTTCCAACGAAATTCCTTCTGGCGCGTTTTCAAGTTCCAGCGCGAATCGGTCCAGGAATGCGCTGGAGGGGGTGCTGATCCTCAGGCTGGCGGTGCCTCCCCTGGAAATCTTCACGGGCAAAGCGCTTACAATCTTGAAGGCGTCCCGAGCGAAGGGGAGCTGTGCACCATTGACCTGCACCAAAAGCTCTTTCGACGGCACCAAATGGCGGTAGGCGAACGCTTGCATCATTTCTTCACACGGCACCGCGGTGTGGAGTACGCTTTGGCCGCAAATCAAAGCTTGTCCGGCAATCGCAATCTTAACCGGCTTGTCGAACGAGCGACCCGCGGCTCGCAAAGTGAATTGCACCTTATCAGCCCCTGCCTGAATCTGTGCGCCGCTCAAAGAGAATCCTGGAGGCCCATCCTTGAGTGACAGCCGGATCGCATTGGTAAAGCCGTCCCTTCTCAGAGCAAAGACCGTTAGCGGCGAGCTCATGCCGGACCGCAGGTTGATGCTCGAAGGCACCACCCGGAGCGCGAAGTCCGGATGGGCCTCGCTCACCCGTAGCCGGTAGCTAAAATCCGCTCCGCCCCGGCCTTGTGCGTCGCCCAGTTGCACGACGTAACTGCCGTCGGCGGGAATTTCGGTCATCAAATACGAATCGGCGTGATGGGTTTCCAACCCGGACCCTTTATCTTCGAAATCGTCATTGAATGCCAATTGGTTGCCTGCCGTATCGGTCAAACGCAAAAAGGAATCCAGTGGTGAACCCAACCTGCGTGCCTCCACTTCCGCTACGATTTGCCGCCCAGCCTGCGCCTGAAACTTGAAAAAGGCCCGCTCGCCCGGCTTGCTAATCCGGCCATTCACAATGATCGGCAGCGTCAACATCTGGGCTGTCTCGGTCGAATCATTGGGTCTTTGTTCAAGACACTCCGGGAGTTCATCGACTGCAAAGGGAACGCTGTTTAGAAATGGCCCGGGCAAACGTACGATCCTTGAGTCGTCTTGTGTCGGTTCGAACGAAAGCGTTTTCTCTGCAAGGTTCCAACCGGTCAGAGCGAGGGAGCTCTTTTCTCCTTGCTTGCCACCCATTGGAAAAACGGCGGTGACAAAGGCCTCTTCCCCAACCATTAACCGATATACAAAGTCCTCACGCCCCCGAAAAATCGAATCATGGACCTCCAAAACGTATTGGCCGTCGCTCGGCACATTAAAACAAAGGATCGGGTCCGGGCGAAACCCGAAGCGTTCCTGGGTCAGCAGTTCCTTGCCATGGACATCACGGACGGTCAGTACCGCCTCAAACCACCCCGGCACCGCATCAGCAAGAAAAGGGATGACCTGCCGCGCAGCAATGGCGATGACTATCTGCTGGCCACGGTTGGCCGCGAAGCGATAACGGTCAACACCGCCGGGCATGATCTGGCCATTGATCAGCGCAGGCAAAGACACTCTCGCCTCGTATTTGGGCGTTCCTTCGACAACTGGACGTCCGGACAGCCGCCCCAGAAAACGCTCCAGATCGGGATTGACCGAACGCGACTGAGGTTTGGTTATTTCAGGTAACGTCCCGATGAAGAACTTGAGCGGGTTCGATAGCCCGTTGGCGCCACTCACACGGAGTTCTTGTTCGCCGGGTTGAGCATTGGTGGCAATGCTCACGTGCAGAGTGACTGCATCAACCATTGCCTGATTCGCTTGCCGGTTCGGAGCACCTTTGAGCAGCTTCCGCCGGGCTTGTTCAAACTCAGTGGAGTCCATTGCGGTCCACACATTGGTGTTCGCGCCGCCTCTCCGAGCCGCTTGAAACTTCTCTTCCAGCTCCCTGAACCGATCCCGGAGCGCCTTGAAATCCTTTTGAGACATCGGGCGGGTAACCTCGACTACTACCCCGTCTATGCAGTCGCCCGAAAAAAATACGTTTGAAATCGATCCTAAAGCCTGGCCTCCCACAACCACCTGAAACTCTGTGCCAATTCGTCCGCCTGCCGGATACGCGTACGCAATATGCGGCGAGGGCTGAGCGACTGATGCTTCGCCCAGCAAGGCAATCCAGAAAAGTATCTGTAGAAACTTCATCAAACCAGGATCTCACGCAGCAGCCCGGAGCTTTTGATCCCTTCCGCGGCGCATGGCATGACAAGGGTCGGCAGTCCTTCCGGATTAGGTAGTTTCGTCGCCGCGTTGATGCCCATTTGCGCGTAAACACTTCCGATCAGATCGATCGGATATACTGGCCGTGTCTTTACTTCCTCGCCCCGGGCATCGGATTCTCCCAGGACCTGTCCTCCTTTGAAGCCGCCTCCTGCCAGCACTGCAGAGAATACCTTGCCCCAGTGATTGCGTCCGCCGTTCCACGGTGCTTCCCACGCGACTTTGGGAGTTCGTCCGAACTCCCCGCCCCACCAGACAATCGTGCTGTCCAGCAAGCCCCGGTCACTCAGATCCTGCAGCAAGGTTGCCATTCCTTTATCCAGCTCGGGAGCCTGGCGCCGCAACACCTGAAAATTCTCTTTGTGCGTGTCCCAGCCGCCAAAATTGATGGTCACGAAGGGAATGCCCTGCTCCACCAGCCGTCGTGCCACCAGGCAGGACTGGCCGAACTTCGTTCGGCCGTAGCGATCGCGCAATTCGGCCGGCTCGGTGGACAAATCAAACACCTTGGCGCCTTCGCCCAGGATCATCTCGTACGCCTGGGTCTCGGCTTTTCGCATCGCAACGATTTCCGGATTGTCCTTTAACTCTCGCCCCAGCGTG
>DATGLT010000461.1:0-11070 GCA_035294005.1 Verrucomicrobiia bacterium | reverse complement strand
GCCTTCACTGCTCAGGGTGACAGGTGGCGAGTTTGAGCCCAGGTCCAGAAGGTAGGCGCCATTGGCACCCCAATTGCCCCAAGCCAACCGGGTCGCATCCGGACTGATCGCCGGGAACTCCATGCGTGGCGTGATCCAAGCGTGACGGGCCGCCTCCTGGATTTGAAATTCTCCCGTATACCAGGCCCGTTCCTGGCTGAATTGCCTGTGACCAAGCCCGACCCAGTGGAGGGAGTCCGTGGCAAACTCCGCCAATTCCAGCTCGAGGCCTTTGGCAAGCGGAACCGGCCGCTGGCCAACCCACCGGCCTTGGCCCGGGCCGTCTCTCCGGAACGAAAGGTATGCCCTATCAGAAAGGAGGTTAAGGGTCCTGGAGTCGGCGCCAAACGCGATGGCCCGAATTGGGTGTTGGACCGGCACGGGCAGAATTGCCTGAGAGTGGAGCTTCACCGACCACACACCATCGGGGCCGGCACTGGCCAGCCATTGGGCGTCGGGGCTAAAAGCCAACATGCGGGGGCCTTTCTCGCGATGAGGCAACAGGATGCTTTCCGGCACGACTGCCGGATCAAAATCGGCCAGGGTCCATTGGCTTGGAGTACCCCACAAAAACGTCTGGCGGTCCTCCGCTGAAAATACCAGTCCGCCGGGTTGCGTCAGGAGCAGCCGCCCATCGGAGGAGTCGACCCAGTAGATTTGATGCTCCCATCCGGAACTGGCAAGCCAGCGGCCAGAAGGACTCATAGCCAGGAAAGACGGTTCGGAACGATGTTCGCGAAGGATGGTCCGCGGGCTTCCCAGGTCAGGCCAATCCCACAACCGGATGGAGAAATCATCATGCGTCGTGATGAACTGTTTGCCGTCGGCACTCCAGGCGGCGAGCAACCCCAATCCAGGTACGGCCAGGGTTCGCGCCGAAACGCCGTCTTGGACACGGAGGAAACTAATTGAGTCAAGGGTTCCACTCGCGACGCCGATCATTTGCCCGGCGGGATGCACAGCCAACCAGCTTACGGGCGTCTCAAAGTGCCTGCGCCAGCGAGCGGTCCCACGCTGCAGGTCGACCAAGACCAGATCTCCATCGTCCTGTCCCGCCAAAATAGCTGAGTTGTCCGGCAGAAAGGAGAAGCTGGAATTCTCTATGTTTAAACAGAGGAGCAGATTAGTGCGGGAGTTCAGGTTCCAAACCCGGACGCTGGCGTCATTGTACTTTACGGCCAGCCACTGACCATCGGTGCTGAAGTACCCGAAATCAGCACAGGTCCCGACTGCCGGAAGGCGCAGCAATTGGGCATCGTCGGAGAGCCGAAGGATCTCCAGTCCTCCATCAGCGCGGCACCGCAAATACCGGTTAAGCGTAGGATCGGGTCGCGTGCCTTTGGCCTCGTTGCTATCGGGGTTCCAACGACGCGTCACGCGCAGTTCAGGAGTCGCCAGGGCGGCCACGGCGGCGTCGCGGAGATCTTTGCCGGAGCGTATTTGGGCGGCTGCCTGGAGAGCAGCCAAAGCGCGCTTGCGGCGATCGGGCTCGCTGCTGAGCGTCAGAGCCAATGCTTGTTGCAGCAGCGATTCGCGCAGCCGTTCGCGACTCGTTTGCTCGGATTGCTCGACCTGCCGGCGCAAAAGGGCCTCGTGCGCAGCCCGTTGATCCGCTTGCTGCCGTTGCGCGCGCTGCAACCAAACGCCACCCGCGGTGAGCAGCGCCAGGCCCAATGCCAGGCTGGCAACCAGGCTGGCCCGCTTAAGCCGGCGTTCGATCCCGTAAGCATGGCGGATCGAGCGGCCGGACAACAGCATGTTCAGATCTCCAGCCAGGGCCGCGGTGTTGCTGTGGCGGGCCACCGGGTCCGGCGCGCACGCTCTCGCCAGGATTTCATTCAACTCCAAAAGCGCAGCCCGGTCCGGCCATTGGTCCAGGTCGGCCGGCAAATCCGGAAACTCACAACGGTCCTTGCCTGTCGCCGCCTCGTACAACAATCGGCCCAGGCCAAATATATCCGCCCGGACAGTCCCCGGTCCTTCCGGGGGAATGAACCCTTCTGTGCCGACGAACGACCGGGCCGCATCCAGGCCGGCAACCAAGCCGATGTCCGCTAGTTTGGCTTGCCCATTGACAAAAATCACATTGGAAGGCTTCACGTCACGATGCACCAGTCCGTGCCGGTGCAGGTGGCCCAAGGCGTCAGCCAATCGAACGCCCAAGGCCAGAACTTCGGCTACCGGGAGACGCCCGCGCGCTCTCAAAACCGTGCGCAGCGTGTGCGGCACATAATCCGGGCTGGGTAGCTTTTTCTGAACTCTTCCATCCCTGCCGCCTGCTGAGAGGCCGAAATGGGAGGTCACCCCACCCGGTTCGGACATCGCCGTCGCGTCATCCGCCAACTCCATCACGTAATAGAAAAAGCCGGCGGCATTGTCGCGGCCCACGTGCAGCACATTGACAACTCCGGGATGCGCCCGGGAAATCGGTTCGAACTGAGCAATTCCACCAAACTCGCGTTCGAAGGGCCGATCGCTGGAGAAGCTCTCGCGCCAAACCACTTTGATCGCGTACAGGTTTTCGGTGACCCCGCGGGCCAGCCATACCTCCCCATAACTTCCCGCTCCGATCCGGTGGTACAGTTCGTGGCCCGGAATTGAGGGCGCCGGGCGCTCCGGCCGAGGGCCAGCATACTCAAGTTGCTGGGAAATTCGGCCGGCTAACTTATCGGGATCCATGGTGAACCGGGGCTGTCAGCCAGGATGCGAATTCGCTTCAGACAGCTGGCGGGCGGTGCGCTTGACCGCTTGCGCCACCCGGTGCTTGGCCAGGTAAACCTGGGCGGCGTTCAAGCCAAGCGTCGAAGCAACCTTGCCGACCGGCCAGCCTTTGAGGACACAATAGTCGAACACCTGGAATTGTTTGGGGTTTGCTTTCTGGCGTACTTGCGCGACTGCGGCCTCGAACATGGCCTGTTGCCATTCCTGCTGCCATGCCTGCTCGAAGGCAGGCCCATCGGGGCTGTTTTCAACTCCGGCTCCGCCGTTCAACTCCAGCACCTCGCGCGTCAATTCCACGGTGGACGGCGCGCGATAAACTTTCCGCATGTGATCGGCGATCCGGCATTGACTGATCCTCAAGAGCCAATGTTTGAACGACCCTCGACGGGGATCGTACTGGAATCCGGGCATCTTCCGGGCCACGGCAATGACCGTTTCCTGAACTACGTCCTGAGCGTCGGTGTCCCCCAGCCCGGCCCGGCGAGCCACGTTGTATAGCAAGCGCCAATACAGGTCAAAAAAGACCCTCCAACTCTGCTGATCGTTCAAATCCCGCAACCGGCCGAGGAGGGATTGGCGTGTGCGGATGGAGTCTTGGGTTGCTGTGCTCATGAAAGCGGAGATCAATGTTTCTGCAACCTTATTCGTTGGGGCAGAGTAATTCTTGCAAATTCGGTCCGCAGGGTCAACGGCACGGAAAGGCGCGCCCCCTCAAGTCAAGGCCGGGCGGGACTCTGCTCCAGGTTTCAGATGACGGGCCGGGCGCCAGCCTCGGCGGATGCGCCACAGGAGAGGCTGGATCCGCGCCGGTGGAGACGCGTGGGCCTGGCCATCGCGGCGTTTGAGCACCAGTGCCACCGGCTGCAGCCCTGGGGCGTTGGCGCTCGATTCTGCGGCCTGGTCGAGAACCTGGGCGACAATGTCGTCGCCAGTCAGCGTGAATCGCCCCAGGCGTTGCGTGAGCGAGAAGGTGATGGTGCCGCGATGGTGAAAGCTGCGATAGATGAGCTCCGTGCAGACCACACGGGACGTATTGTTGAAATCGAATTCAAAATCATAGGGCTTTCCGAGGTGGCCCAATGCTTCGCCGATTGCGAATGCGATGTCTTGGGATGAAAGCGTCGAGCGGAGCACTACCAGGTGATCGACCGAGAGGCATTTCTCGAGCGGGTTGAGTTGCACGCACGGAAACAATGCCTCGATGACCAATCCGAAAGGTCCAGAATTCCGCGGGATCTCCTGCCAATGCCTGGCAACTTGAGGATGGGAACGCAACCCGAGAGCTTCCAGGTCGGCGCAGCTGCCTATAAACAGAGCGGCGTGGGTCCAGAAGCCGGGAAGTATCGCCGCGGTGAGCCGATTGTCGTTGCGAGTGAGCAGCACGTCTCCCGGGTGCAGGTGAAGGCCCAAGCCCGGGAGTGTCGCCGGTGTGATGGCGCTGTCGGACTCGCCGGTGACCGCCACTTGAGCAAAACGGTTGCCGAGGAGATGTTCCACGCCATGACGGGCCTGGTGGAACGGGCTGAAAACAGTCTGGCGAAAGGCGCGCCAATCATACCGGAGGCGCTGCCACAGGACGTGCAAAAGCCGGTTGCGAACCGCCAACCGTTGGTGCCGAATTAGATCCACCACCCACGTCCACGTTCCGCCAGCTTCCAAAGCCAATGTGTGAGCTTCCCTCCGTCGCGCCCTCCAGAACTCGTCGGCTTGCAGGATCGAGCGATAATTTGAAATGCGGCTGTAACCGGCCAGGACATCATCAAAAAATCCGGCCTCCAGATCGTACTTGATATCGGGTTCGTTTATTTTAGCCCGCAACAACGGCACGTGCTCGGCAAAGGCGATAATTTTCAGCGATTTTGAATACAACACGAGCGCGGCCGCAAAGGCCACGAGGAAGCAACGCAATTGGCAGCTCGCCGGCTCAACCCGGGCATAGTCGCGGTACCGAAGGATTATTTCATAAGCCGCCAGGCGGCAGTTGCGGTACACCAGCACCCCCTGGCGAACGCGGTCGTCTTCGTCCGGAGTAAAATAACCGCGTTCACAAACCGCTTTTGGGATGATCGAACTGTCGAGGCGACGGTCCAGTTCGTCGAGCCTGGCGACGATCTCTTGAAGGGTTTGCAGGTCTGCTTCCAACCGAAGGTCGGGCGCCGCGGCATCGAAGATAGGGGCGGCCGCCATGCCTCCTGGCGGGCGAATCCGCGGGCTTTTGATAGATGAAGAGCTCACTTCATTTCAGCCAGCCATCCACAAAGGGCGCCAGCCTGCGGGCCAGTTCGGCCGCGAGGAACGCCGCAAAGGCGCCCGTCACGACATCCAGCGTGTAGTGCGCTCGCAGCACCAGCACGACGAGCATTTCTCCAAAGGCGATGATCCCTGCGATCACGGCAAGCCACGGCGGACCCAAGTAGGCTGCTTCCAACGCTCCGAGCACCGCCAGCGCGGTGTGACCGGAAAAGAAAAAATCGTTTCCGACGCCGTACGTCACCAACAACGCGGGAAATCCGGGGCTTCTCCAAATGATGCCGGGCGGGGGCGGCAGGCTGCAAAGGCCCTGGCAAATTTGACGCAAGCCGAATACGACCAGAATGGCCAGGAAGGGGGCAAAGCTGGAACCGAAGATGGCTGTGCCGATAAGTGAAAGTCCGAACAGATCAATGAACAGCGAGCTGGTGATGAGTGCGGCGTTGGCCGCGCCTGGGTGGGTGGCCAGGTACCCGTGCCACGGCGCCGTGAGATTATGAATCACATCTCCTGTTCCACTTGTGGGTGTGGATTTGCGTCCAATGAGCGACTGCGTCCAGAACCAGGCGATGAGGGCCCCGCCGACAACACCGGCGCGCAGGCCTATCGCAGACCAGTGGAGTGAGCCGAAAACAGGTGTCATGGTGAGAAAGCCGCGGGCCGGCGGGCTTTGCTTTCCTCGAGCATGGTTTGGAGCTGGTTTTGGAGCTCTTTCGGAATGGCATCGCCTTCGGCTGCGCGGTTGCGCCCGGGAAGAGACTCGATGGCCGTCCCAACCGAAATAACCGCATGTATGGGCGGATGTGGCCGAGCGCGGTCAGTCAAATCTTCCTCGTAACGCTCAACTGTCTCGAGCAAACGCTCCGGGGTTGGAGCATTCGCCAGGTAATCGCCCGAGTAGCAATGGAGTAGTTGAGCCAGATACAGATCCGCCAGTTGCCGCCAGCGTCGGCCGAGTTCTTCCTCGGGAAGGGCGCCATTCGCCATGTCCGGAACAATCGCCGCGCGCAGGCGTTTGACCCGCGACATCGTGTCGGCGTCTTTGCGGCCGCCCGTCCACTCACGTTCGAGGGGGTCCAGCAGGTGGTCGGTCAGGCGACCCAACCGTTCGGAAGTTTTCCCCGATTGCGCCGTGCCCAGGTATTCTATTTCTTTCAACGCAAGCAACGCGTGTCCGACTTTCACGACCCGTTCGGGTAAGGACAGATGAGTTTGCGGCTGCCAGGACAAACGTGTTTCAATGTCCCGCAAAACCGGTGTAAGCGTGCCCGAAAGGTCTCCGTGGAAAAAATATCGGACAAAAACCGGGTGCACAACAACGCTGCCCGGCAGGGAAGAAGCCTCTCTTTGTTTTGCCGCGGAGCGCGCCAAAAACGCAACTCCATCCATCAGGTGAGCCAACCGGTCATTATTACGCGTGACGAAGCCTTCCGGAAAAATCACCAGCGGGAAGCGTGCTTCGGCCACGATGCGAGTGGCGCATTTGAGCGATTCACGATCCAGCCCTTCGCGGTACAGGCTGAACCCTCCAATGCGGGGCAGCAGGAAGGATTGCACGGGATTTTGCATGAACAGATGCCAGCTGGCCATGATGTGGAACGGACGGGCGACCTGCCGCGAGAGCAATCCTAAAACCATCGGGTCGCAAGGACGACAGTGATTGCAAGCTAACAGCACACCCGAACCGGCCTTTAGAGACGTGCGGAGCCGGTCCGCGCCGACGCATTCCCAGGAGCAGATGCCAAAACTGCTGCGAAGGTAATGCGGCAAATACCAGCTCACTAAACGCGCCCAGAACGGGCTGAAACGAGGCGGAACGAACCGGTAAGGCTTAGCGATAACGATGTTTTGCATGCTTTAACCGGGATGCGTTAAGCCCACCATACCCGTTCGCGCGGCCGGAAGATAATCGAAAAAAAGAAGCGGTAGCGTAAAAAATCAATGGATTAGCACGGGCGGGGGCAGCTTCTCCTCGAACAAGAGAGACCGGTAGACGAGCCGCCCTTTCCTCGCGGCGGCTCCTTTAACGGCGTGAAAAGAATGTCATCGCACCGGTTTGTGGCTAAGCTGTGGGGATTGTGATACCTGGTCCGCCCATTTTGACGGCCAATGATTTGGCACTGAGCTACGGTTACCAGCGGCTGCTGGAATCGGTCACCCTATCTGTCGCCCCGGGAGAGAAGGTCGGATTGGTCGGCCGCAATGGTTCAGGGAAAACGAGTCTGCTACGCATTCTTGCGGGGCATCAGCAAGCCGACGCCGGCGACATTGCGCGGCGGCGAGGGTTGCGCATCGGGTATCTGCCTCAGGAATTCGAGTTGGACGTGAACCTGACCGTTCGACAGAACATCGAGGCCGGCGCGTCGGACCTCATGGGTTGGCTGGAGCGTTATCACTCGGGCACAGGCTCCGATGCGGAACTTGCGGCGCTGTTGAATCAGATCGAGAGCGTGGACGGATGGAATTTCCAGGCCCGGCTCAGAGCCGAGGCGTCCGCGCTGGCGGCACCTCCCCTGGAAACGCCGGTCGGCCAGCTATCCGGCGGGGAAAAACGGCGGGTGGCGCTCTGCCGGGCCTTGGCTGCGCAGCCCGATTTGTTGCTGCTGGATGAACCGACCAATCATTTGGACGCCGAAACGATTCTTTGGCTTGAGGGTTTTCTGCACGATTTCCCGGGGGCCGTGATTTTCGTGACGCACGACCGCTATTTTCTGGATGTGATCGCCACGCGCGTAATCGAGTTGGCCGAGGGCCGCGCTTATTCGCATCCGGGCAACTACACCGCTTATCTGGGGTCCAAGGCGATTCGCCAGCAGATCGCCGAACAGTCGGAGCGGCGGCGGCAGCGCTTTTTGCGCGAGGAACTGGAATGGGTGAGAGCGGGAGTGCGGGCCCAGCGTTCCAAGCCGCGGCATCGGCTCGAAACGTTCTACAATGTCAAAGGGCTCGAGGCGCCTCCAGAAGAACGGGAGATGGACCTGCTGATTCCGCCTCCGGCAGACCTGGGCAACACGGCAATCGAGCTCGAAAAGATTGGAGCCAAAATCGTTGAAACCGCGAGCGAGAGCGGGCCTGAACGCTGGCTTTTTCGCGGCCTGACGTTGTCCTTCAAACCGGGGCAATGCACAGGAATCCTGGGCCGGAACGGCGCCGGCAAAACGACGCTGCTGCGCATCTGCCTGGGCCAACGCCAACCGGATGAGGGCACGGTAAAAATCGGCAGGAAGGTTGTCTTCAACTACATCGACCAGGGCCGGATGCAATTGGAAGGAACCGGCACCGTGCTGCAGGAGATTTCAAACGGTGGCGAAACAGTATCATTCGGCGACCAACAATTGAGTGTCCGCTCCTATTTGCGCCGATTCCTCTTTGCCGACGACCGGGTGAATGAGCCCGTAGATCGCCTCTCGGGCGGAGAGCGGGCGCGGCTGATGCTGGCAAAAGTGCTGCGCCGCGGTGGAAATGTTCTGGTGCTGGACGAGCCCACGAATGACCTGGATCTGCCCAGCTTGCGAATGCTGGAAGAAGCTCTGGCTGATTTTGACGGGACGGTGCTCGTAGTGAGTCACGATCGTTATTTTTTGGACCGCATTTGCGACCAGGTGCTCGCATTCGAAGAGAACGGGCTTTTCATTCAACCGGGCAATTACTCGTATTACCTGGAAAAGAAAAAGGAACGCGACGCCCGAAGCGAGTCTGGCCGGCGAATCACCGCTGAGCCGCGACAACCCAGCTCCCAGCCAGCGGCTTCCGCCGCAAACCGTCCACGTAAGCTGGGCTTCAAGGAACAACGCGAGTTGGAAGGAATGGAGGCGGCGATTATGGCCGCGGAAGAGCGCGTTCAGGAACTCGAGCGGACGCTCAACGATCCAGAGTTTCACGCCACGCGCTCGAGGGAAACTCACGCTATGATCGCAGACTTGGACAGTGCGAAAACCGAAGTGGCTCGGCTATACCAACGGTGGGAGGAACTTTCGGCCCGGCAGAAAACACCCTGAAAGTGTGGTTTGCTTCAGCCCTGGCCCCGTTGTGTCCCAACTCCGGTCCTCAAAGGTCCCAGCCGTTGTGCACATCTCCGCCGATGTTCGGGTTATCCTTGTTTAGCTGGTAGTTGGGTCCGTAGGTAAACCAATTCGGGTCGTAAAGTGCTGGGCTCCTGCTCCACTGTCGAAACATCACCTTCCACGACGCTGCATGAAAGTCGGCATAAATGGCATTGAGCGTGGGCTGCGCCAAAATGTAGGAAGTGTCAACGTGCTTGTAGTGCAAATCCGAGTTCTCGTGGTAGATGATCTGGCCTACCGGCTTCACGAAATCCGTCGTCTTTAACCCGGGAAACCGAGTGGTGTTGTCCCAGATCACGAATCGGTAGCGGTACGATGAGAAGTCATTGCTGCTGATAACCGGGCTCGACGGATGGTTGAACGTATCGCTGGGACACCAAAACACGCGTGGATTCGACACATTCAGCGCGCTGGGGACTCCGCCATACATGTCCGTGTATTGGACCGTGTTTGGCGCAGTGGTCGGATCACCAGCTCGGGAGCCGTACGTGATCGCCGAGGGCATTTTATTGTCCTGACTGTCCGTGTAGAACAGCAACGATATGCCGATTTGCCTGAGGTTGCTGATGCAGGCCATCCGTTTGCTTTTTTCCTTGGCCTTTGCGAGCGACGGCAGGAGGAGCGAAGCCAGAATCGCGATGATTGCGATCACCACCAGCAATTCAATCAAAGTAAACCCAACGCTAACTTGGGAGCCTGGGAATCGCTTCACCGCCCCGGGGTTACCGTTCCGCACGCGCTGTCGGGGCTGACCACAAAAGACCCTTTTCATACGCAAAAGTTCCCGCGCCACGAATTCATGTTTGAGCGGCTGGTTCCAAACAATATGTAGAATACAGGCTTATGTCGAGCGTAAAGCAAGTTTACGACACGGGCACTGGGAAATGCAGGCCATGCGCTCGCGCTTTTGGCGCGCGCCGCGCTTGCCGATTGCGGCCACTAATTGCGAATGCTAATTTTCAGAAATGCCTCGAATTTTCGGTGTAATCCTGAATGTTTTCCTGTGTTTAAGCCTGGTTGATTTCGCGAACGGCATGGACCAGGCGAGGGTCGAAACGCGCATTGACGAAGCGGTCGCAACCTTTGGCGTAACGGGTCGTGGCGTGATGGTGGCCATCCTCGATCGCGGAGTCGATTGGCAGAACAATGATTTTCACAATGCGGACGGCTCGACCCGGCTGGCGGGCATTCTGGATCTGACGGATGATTCCGGGTCCAATGCTCCGGCCAACCCTTACCATTTGGGGACCCTTTGCACGCGGCAGCAGATCGAGGACGCGGGGAGGTATGGGACAAACCTGGTGACGCGCGACGCCCTCGGCCACGGCACGACGACCACCGGCATCGCCTGCGGCAATGGGCATAACGTGGCCAAATACCGAGGCGCAGCGCCAGAAGCCACGATCCTCGTAGTCAAGATGGTGGCCGAGAATGTGCCGGCACATGATAACCAACCGGCGGAAACGCCATTCTTTGATTTGAACCGACTGCCCATCGCGATTCGGTATGTCAGGGACCAGCAACGGCAACTCGGCATGCCTTGCGTAATGCTGTTCAACGTGGGGTCCAGCGGCGGCCCGATGGACGGCACGAGCGCCCTGTGCCAGACGATCAACGCGAACGTCGGCCCCGGAATTCCCGGCCTGGTCTTTGTAACGGGAGCAAGCGATGACGGCGGCATTGCCAATCACGCCGCGGGAAGAGTCGCGGCCGGGACCAACGCCACAGTCGTTGTTCATAAAGGTAACGTGGGAGACCTTACGTTCGATCTCTGGTACCACGACGGGGACCGCTTCGATGTATCCATTCAATCACCCTCCAACTCCTACGGTCCCTTCCAGGCGCCCAATGCCGATTCGGGCTTCGACACCCACAACACCAGCGACTTCCTCTACTATCAACTGGGCGGGAGCGCCAACTTTTACGGCACCTCGCCGACTGAGCGCGAGATCTGGGCACGGCTGACCGGCCCGGCTGGTGATTACAGGGTTACCTT
>DATGLT010000460.1:0-7680 GCA_035294005.1 Verrucomicrobiia bacterium | reverse complement strand
AGTTGAGCGGATGCGACGCTGTGATCATTCGAGCAGATGCCGACCTGGACCTGACGGCGAAAGCGCTTCTGTTCGGGCTGCAACTCAACTGTGGAGCTACCTGCCTTTGCCCCAAACGCGTGTTTGTTGCCGCCGAAGTCGCCACGGAGTTGGAGAGTCGGCTTGGCGATCTTATCGAGCGAGCGAATTCGTCACACCGAGCATCACGAACAAATGGTCGCGCGACCACGGTTTCGACTCCGGACACGGTGTGGCCGCTCATCGAGCAAGCACTGTCGCTGGGAGCACACCTCCTTCCCTGCGGAACAGGAATCGAAACGGAACACCACTGGCCCATGATCCTGGCCGAAGTTCCGGTAGAAGCACAAATTTTGAAGGAGGACGTGTTTTGGCCAGTGTTATCGATTGTTCGAGTCCAGGACGACATGGAGGCCGTCCAGTTAGCCAAGGACTGCCCGTTCGCACTGGGGGCAAGCATTTTCAGCCGTAACGAAGCAGCGGCGCGCGGGTTGGCGGAACAAATCAATGTTGGCGTAGTAACCATCAATGACCTGATCATTCCAACGGCAGACCCGCGTCTGCCGTTTGGAGGGCGGCGTCACAGCGGGTTCGGTGTGACCCGCGGGCCAGAGGGCTTACTCGAGCTAACCCGGCCGAAGGTGATCACGGCAACGCGCACGAAGTATCGGCCTGCGTTTGAGGCGGTTCAACCGTGGCACGAACAATTGTTTGCGGCTTACCTGCGGTTGAGTCATGACCGGCAATTTTCCGGTCGCGCGATGGGCCTGTTCCAAATGCTGAAGGCCGTGGTAACGAACCGAAAAACTTTGATGGGAAAAATCACATGAAATCAGACACAAACCAGGTCGTGGTCGTTGGTGGTGGGCTGGGCGGACTCGCCTCCGCCTGCACATTGGCAGCGCGTGGCCATTCGGTGGTCCTATTTGAGCGCAACCCATGGCTGGGCGGAAAGGCTGCTCAACTCAGAACTGAAGGGTTCCGTTTTGATATGGGGCCGACAATTCTCACCATGCCCTCGGTGTTACGGCGGATTTTCGCTGAGGCGAACCGGCGGCTCGAAGACTACCTTGAGTTGGTTCGCTTGGATCCTCAGTGGCGCTGCATTTTCGAAGACGGCTCAACGCTCGATTTGCGGGAGGACGTGGGGCAAATGGCGCGCGACCTCGACCAGTTTGCACCCGGCTCTGATTCAGGCCGGCGTTACTTGGACTTTTTGGAGGTATCCAAGCGACTAAACCGCATTTCTCAACAGCATTTCTTCTACAAACCCATTGGGGGGTTGCGAGACATATTCGATTTTAAACGCAGTTTCGATCCGCACCTGGCCGGCGACCTGCTGGCGATGCGGCCGGGCCGTAGCGTGGCGAGCACCGTCCGCGCGTTCACTTCTGACGCGCGCATTGCCCAAATGATGGATCATTTCACCCAATACGTGGGCTCCTCTCCGTACGGTTCTCCGGCCGTATTGTGCGGCATCGCCCACATGCAGACCGACGAGGGCATTTGGTATCCGATGGGCGGGACACGCTCCGTCCCGCTTGCGCTCGAGCGGGTCGCGCGAGAGCTCGGGGTTCAAATCCGCGCCGGCACGGAGGTGACGAGAATTCTAGACCAAAATGGAACCGTGTGCGGAGTGGAAACAAAAGGGGGCGCTACCCTGCCCTGCCGGGCGGTGGTTTCGAATTGTGATTCAGTGCGAACACACCGCGAACTCGTCAATGACCCGGCGTCGGCGCAATTCGCGCGGAGGCGCCGCTATGAACCCGCCTGTTCAGGAGTCGTTCTTTACCTGGGCCTGAAGCAACGTTACGACCACCTTGCCCATCACAATTTCGTTTTCAGCCGTGACCCACTCGAGGAGTTCAAAAGTATCTACCAAAAAGGAGAACCCGCGCTAGACCCGACTTGTTACCTGGCGGCGACTTCACAGACGGAGCCGGGAACCGCGCCTGAAAATGGTGAAGCCTTGTACGTGCTCGTTCACACCCCGTACCTGCGCCCTCACCACGACTGGGCAAAGATGCTGCCACGATACCGCGAGGTAATTCTCAACAAGTTAAAGACCACCGGACAAATGGCGGATATCGAATCGCGAATTGTTTTCGAGCAAACCCTCACCCCGCAAGACATCAACGACCGTTACCACGTCCTCAATGGCGCAATCTATGGGTTGGCCAGCCACGGCAAATTCCTGGGTGCGTTCAAGCCCAATAACCGTTCCCCGGACTTGAAACGACTCTACTTAGCCGGCGGAGCGGCGCATCCGGGACCGGGGATGCCCATGGTCCTGATGAGCGGCTGGATCGCCGCCGATGCCCTGGACCGGGACCTCGGGCAACGCAAACCTGAAAAAGGAAGTCTCAGCTACACCGAACCAGAACTGATTGCCGGATGAAAATAACCCATGACGCATTCCCGGGCTCCGACTGGCTCGGTCATCAGGAGATTGCCAAACACCCGGCCGGGGCCGCAGATCCGCTCGAGCGACGCGCTCATCCGGGCCATGGGGCACCGACCATTTCCCGGACGTTGCTTGGTTGGTTCACCTGGTATTCGCGGCGGTACGCACGAAAGCACTTTCACACAGTCCGTGTCGCACGAAACGGACTTCCGCATACCTTCGCCGGCTGGCCGCTCGTCGTTTACTCGAATCACGCTTCCTGGTGGGATCCCATCGTGTGCCTGCTGCTGAGAGACAAGTTTTTCCCTGAGCGTGACACGTTTGCGCCCATGGACAGCGCGATGTTGCGCCGATACGGATTTTTCAAATGGCTGGGGTTTTTTGGCGTGGAACAACAGACACGCCGTGGCGCAGTTCAGTTTCTGACGACCGCACAAACGGTGTTGGAATCGCCGAACGCCATTCTTGCAATTACTCCACAAGCACGGTTTGCCGATGTTCGCGAACGGCCAATTCGATTTGCCTCCGGTCTCGGTCACCTGGCGACGCGAGTGCCAAAGGCTTG
Organism: Verrucomicrobiia bacterium; assembly: GCA_035294005.1. Taxonomy (GTDB): domain Bacteria; phylum Verrucomicrobiota; class Verrucomicrobiia; order Limisphaerales; family UBA8199; genus JANXQE01. Next base: position 4,693 of record DATGLT010000460.1, on the reverse strand, counting down.
TTTTCTGCCCGTGGCCATTGAATATGTGTTTTGGGAAGAACGACTGCCCGAAGTGCTGGTTCGTTTCGGGCCACCGGTCCAGGTTTGCTCCAATAAGTCTGCTCGGACCCAAGCGGCCGATTGGACCCGCCTTTTTGAAAAGGCATTGCAGGATAATCTGGAGGCACTCAGTGTCGAAGCCCAGCGGCGGCGCCCCGATGATTTTGTGGTTCTGTTGCGAGGCGGTTCAGGTCAGGGCGGCGTCTACGATTTTTGGCGCTGGCTCAAAGCAAGGAGCCGCGGCCAGAAATTTCGGGAAGGGCACGCGAGTATATGATACTGGGGATTTTGGCAGCTGCAGCCCTGGTCCTTTCAGCAATCCCGTGCGGATTATTCCTCGTAAACCTTTTGGCGTATCGCCGGCTTCCACCGGGAACTGCCGACGGCCCGATTTCTGTGCTCATCCCCGCGCGGAACGAGGAACAGAATCTCCGAGCCACTCTGGAATCCGTTCTGGCCAGCTCGGGTTGCGAAATTGAGGTGATTGTTTTAGACGACCACTCAACTGACCGCACGGCGGATATCGTGCGGGAAATGGCGGCCAGGGACGCGCGTCTTCGGGTTGAGCCTGCGCCGCCACTGCCTGCAGGCTGGTGCGGCAAGCAGCACGCATGCTCGATCCTGAGCAAGCTGGCCCGACACGGCCTTCTGGTATTCATCGATGCGGATGTGCGACTTGCGCCGGATGCCCTGAGCCGGATGAGCGCCTTCATTAATAAAAGCGGAGCGGCGCTGGCCAGCGGTGTGCCGCGACAGGAACTGGCCACCTTTTCGGAACGCCTCTTGATTCCGTTGATTCATTTCATTCTGCTGGGGTTCCTGCCGATGCATTTGATGCGGCGTTCTCGGGCGCCCGCCATTTCCGCTGGATGCGGACAACTGTTCGTGGTCCAGCGCGCAGCCTACGAGGCGTGCGGAGGTCATGCCAGGTTGGGTTCTTCTTTGCACGACGGGATTAAGCTTCCCCGGGTCTTCCGCCGCGCAGGTTTTCGCACAGAACTCTTCGATGCCACAGATATCGCCACGTGCCGGATGTATCATACGAACGGGGAAACCTGGCGCGGGCTCGGCAAGAACGCGACTGAAGGACTGGCTGCGCCTGAAACAATTCTTCCCATGAGTTTTTTACTCCTTGGCGGACAGGTGTTGCCGCTGGTCCTGCTTGCTTGTGCGCCGCTTCTGTCCAGTCCGGCTCTTGGATGCGCGCTGTTAGCCACCTTCTTTTCCTACCTGCCGCGGTATCTCGCGGCAAAACGATTTGATCAGCCCGTCTCGAGCGTCTGCCTGCATCCGCTGGGCATTTTGGGGCTATTGCTGATCCAATGGAATGCATTCGTTCGTTCCTGGCTTGGAACGCCAAACCACTGGAAGGGGCGCAGCTATGACAGCTCGTGCCGGTTGCTGCCGGAGTTTTTTGAATCCAGATGAAGGTTCACGAATATCGATGCGAACTGTGGCTGTCTGCAGCGAAAGACCGGGTCTTTTCGTTTTTCGCCGACGCTGCAAACCTGGACGCCATTACCCCACCATGGCTCAATTTTGAAATTCTTACGCCGATGCCATTGGCGCTGCACAAAGGTGCCCTGATCGACTACCGCCTGCGGGTGCGGGGCGTGCCGTTCCGTTGGAAAACCAGGATTAACAAATGGAGCCCGCCGGACGTTTTCGTAGATGAGCAAATCCAAGGCCCTTATCGGCTCTGGATCCACGAGCATACATTCCAAGCTCGCGACACTGGCACGCTCGTGCGTGATCACGTCCGTTACGCGACGCCGCTGGACACGCTGCTTCACCGATGGGTCGTCCGGCCGGATATCGAGAGGATTTTCAATTATCGAGCTGCGGTGCTGACAAAACTTCTGGTTTAGCTCGTCGCATTTGTTGGGGTAGAAGCACCTCAAAAACCCTGGCCCCAGTCACGGGCGCGTTTGGGCTGGTGCGCTACTTTCGTCAGCGATTGAAACCGCTCGCAATGCCAACCAAACGGGCATCGGCCCAGTCAGCATAATCATTGATGGAGTTTCCGTTATCGTCCCAATTACAGGACAGCCGGAGCATGAGCACTTCGGCGCCGTTAAGGCTGACATCGACCTCCTTGCGAGGCGTCGTGGCGAACATCGGGCCACTTTCGAACTGTAGTTTGCCATCCACGAACACGGTGAAATCAACTGAAGGCGGCGGATTGGTTCGGCCGATGACTGAGTCATCGATGCCCACGACCGCCTTGAAGCGCTCGACATTTCCATGCAATCGATACAGCAGGACCGTGTTGGCGGCACAACCCAAACCTTTCCTAAAGGTCTGGCCTGAAACCGTGATTGCCGCGCCTGAAAAGCTGAGGTCCTTTCGATAAACCGGCTGCGGCAGTCCGGTTCCTCGCTGGGATGCAAAGGGTTCCAGGTCGCTTAGCCAGTTGGTGGCGGGTTCATACCGATTGGGCGCGGGTTGAGAAGCCAGTTGGATTTGTTTAGGCTGGACCCGAACCGTTCTCATTGAGTTAGACTCCAGCTTTAACTCGAGGCCAGCCGCCAGCTCTTTACTGCTGCGTTCTTGCCAGGGCCCGCCATCGGTGCTCACACGGTACTGGCCTGGTTCCAGGAAGCGCACCTCGACCCGGCAATCGCGCGGCAGACCCGTGCCGTTGGCAAGGAGGAAGTCGCGGTTGCGAGTGATACCAACGTCGCTTTTCGAAACCAGCTTTTCCACCGCGTTGACCCAGGGATCGTTTGAGCGGTTGAGCGCGTAAATGAGATTCGCCATGCCGCGGGCGTACGTGTCGTACATGGTGCGTAAATTCGTGTCTCGAAGCTCCATCGCCCATGCGCTTTTCCAGGAGTCCTTGTCGAGAACAAGGCGGCACAAAGCGATGTATTTCGCGTAAGCCGGCCCGGACACATGATCCAGCAACGGGCCGATGATGTGGACAAAGGTCAGGTCCTTTTCGTGGCAGAGATTGGGCGCGCAATCGTAATCGACACAGCCCCGCACGCCGACGCAGGTGGTTCCGGTCAAGGGCCGCCCGTGGTTGTCCTTTGCGTCCGTGGCGCAGGTGGTCATGATGTGCACCCAAGCCATATCCCGGGCCATATCCAGAAACCGCTGATCGTGAGAACGGTCAAATTTATCCAGGAACGCCAAGGTCAAATAGTGTGAAAACACGGCGTGCATATTGTTTCCCTGCAGGTCATTCAGTTTCTTTTCAGGGACGATATAGCTGGCGAACCAATCGCAAATTCGGTCGGCGACCCGCAGAAATTCAGGATCCTTGGTCTCGGGATAAGCGACTCGCGCCGCCATATACGCACAGTAAGCCAGCCCCGGGGTCATAAACCAATCGTCACGATGATCGCCACTCGGGCGGTCGAGCTTGCCATCCCAGCAGGGCGGATACGTCATCCTCTCCAGGTTGAGTTTCACCTTGAGATCATGCCGCACCATATCCACGGCGGCATGGCGCAGTTTCTCATCCTTCAGCGCCAAAGCGGTGCGATACAGAATGTCAGCCTGCCACCAGGTGCCGCCATCCAGTGGAACAAAGCCGTCACGGTATGTGGCAAAATAGCCCCAGCGGGCCAGGCCGCCGGGGCGGCGCACAAAGAAGCTTTTGCCATCGGCCCCCTCGAGCGGGGTGTTGTCCAGACAGTACCGGGCGAAATTCTTTTCCCATGGCCGGCCAGTGGCCAGTCCCTCGAACGCGAGCACAGCCGGGGTCTGCCAAACCGCGTCATGAGCGAACGGGTAGGAAGCATTCGGGAACTCGTCCATTGTCAGCCCCCAACCGGGGATAAACGCATCGGGCGCAGCCAGCCGCACCGGCATGATTTGCATGCATTTTTCAGGATCGAATTCGCTGACGGGAACGTTGGTGAGGTTGACCATTGCATCCACGGCCGGTGCAAAATATTTCTCGCACACGTCGCTGACCCGCCCGCCCAGGTCTCGATCAAATACCGCCAGAAATGCTTTGGGTTCGGTTTGGCCCAATCGCAGCTGCCACCTTGCCCGGGCGCCGGAAACTTGAACCACACGTTCAGCCTTGAAAAACGTGCCGCTCCGCTGTTCGGTCCTTCCATTTCGTTGGATATGTCCGTTCACCTTGGGAACGAACAGGTAGTCGATGTCCAGCTTGTCGACGGTGCTGTGTCCGAATACGAGCGGATTGCTGGCATCGATAAAGGCTTCTGAGCCGTCCAAATCGGTGGCGACCCAACCGCGCGTCATCCATGCCCCATGTTCGTCGCGGCTGGCCTGGCTCGAGCAAAATGCGCACACGGTTTCGTTTGTTCGCTCAAATTGCACGTGGACCCCGGGCACCTTGTCATCAGAGCGAATCCGGTAAACCACGTCGCCCTGCTCCAGGTGAAATCGGATGGCTTTTTCATCAGCAGCGTTTGAGATAATGCTAAACTTGGCAGCTTCGCCACCGCCCACGCAAAAACTGTCCCGGACTGACAATGGCTGAACCACGAGTTTGCCTCTTACTTCAATTCCTTTGAAAGACCAGCGGCCCGCGTTTTGGCAGAAGATCCAGGTTTGCGCTCCTTGTTTCAATCGAACGGTTTCGGAATTGACCTTGAGTCCGATTTGCTGCCCAAAACTGGTTGAGCCCAAAACCAGAAGAAAAACGGATAGTAACAGACGAAGGCTGAAGAGA
>DATGLT010000459.1:0-3763 GCA_035294005.1 Verrucomicrobiia bacterium | reverse complement strand
GAAAAACGCCCGGTCGGAGAACTGCATGTGGAGGTGATCGTTCACCATCCCAACTACACGTTCGACCCGGCGAATTTCCCCGAATCCCCCGAAGCCCAGCAACTCAAAACCAAGCTGATTTTACCGCCTGGACCAAACAATCCGGTCGGGACCGCATGGATTGGATTGGACAAGCCCGGCTATGGCATCCATGGAACTCCCCACCCCGAACAGGTGGGACGTACCGAGTCCCATGGCTGCTTTCGATTGGCGAATTGGAACGTGGAGTGCCTGGCAAACCTGGTAACAGTGGGCACACCGGTGCGAGTTGAACCGTGAGAGATCCGTCGATGCAGGCCGTGTCCTGAAGAAAAGCGCTTTTCTCCGGTCGCCGGTCCTGCTAGTGGATCGGCATGACGATGAACCTCTCTCGAATTTTGATCCCGGCAATCGCAGTGGCACTGTTCGCATCCCCCGGTGCAGCGCGCGCGGCTTCAGTGGGGACAGGTCCGAGTTTTAAGGGGCCCATTGGGTTGCAGCTTTACAGCTTGCGTGAACAGTTTGGCAAGGACGTCCCCGGCACGCTAGATGAAGTGAAGCGTTTCGGCATCAAGTACGCGGAATTAGCCGGCACTTACGGGATGCCCCCGGAAAAGTTCAGAGAAGAATTGAAGGCTCGAGGCATCAAACCTATCTCTGCGCATTTCGCCTATGAGAAGTATCGCGACGATCCAGAGAGTATCGCCAAAGAAGCCAAGGCGCTGGGGCTCAGCTACGCCGGTTGCGCGTGGATCCCTCACAACGGCGATTTTGACGAGAAAACCTGCCGCGAAGCCATTTCCGTCTTCAATAAGGCAGGCGAGGTTATGGCAAAACACGGTTTGAAGTTCTTCTACCATGTTCACGGGTTTGAATTCCAACCGTTCGGCCAGGGAACCCTTTTGGACCTATTGTTTCAGGAAACCAACCCAAAGTATGTGAACTACCAGATGGACATCTTTTGGATTGTTTTTCCTGGCCAGGACCCGGTGAAGCTGCTGGAAAAGTATCCCGGCCGGTGGCAACTCATGCATTTAAAAGACATGCGCAAGGGCACGCCGACCGGCGCCTTGACTGGAGGCACCGACGTCAAAAACGACGCGGCCCTTGGCCAGGGCCTCATGGATCTCCCCGCCATCCTCAAGGCCGCCAAGAAGGAAGGTGTTAAGTGGTATTTCATCGAAGACGAGTCGCCCTGGTCTGAAAAGCAAATTCCCGAAAGTCTTCATTACCTGGAGCAAGTCCGGTTTTGACCCGATTGATGGAACCTGCGGCGGCTTGGGCACTTGCAAGCGGTCCGCCCGTTTTGCCGCAACGTTACGATCGATCACGAGTCATTCCGGTTGTACCGGCCCTCCAGGGTTCAAACGCCAAGGGATGCTTTTGGACGTGAAAGCTGGGCAAAACGTTCTATTGCCCGGGACCTCCCGGTAAATATGTTCGAGCAGGGTGAAAGAACGAATTAGTTTAGCGGGTGAATGGATCGGGCACTACCCCGGCCATTTCGATGAAGTTATCCGGATTGAGCAGCGTGGCGATGAAGTCGAGGCCGTGAAAATCACTGGCGACGATTATGTCCCCGCTGGCGCGACCACATGGCGGGCCAGCCTTCGCACTCTCAAAGGCGAAGGGCAAATCGCCGAGGAGGAATTTATCCGTCCCCGCTTTATCCCGGGTCAGTTGTTAATCGTGAATCCTGAACGGATCATCTTCCGTTGGGAGAACTGCGGAGAAGTCGAGTTCCGCCGCGACGATTAGGTTTCCTCCTTTGAGACAGTAGCTGTCCCCAACATTGCACCGCGCCCTGGGTGTAAATACCCAATCCCCGGAGCCTTTCCACCTCACCTCCTCTGTACCGTCCATGGACGCTGCCTATGCCGCGTGGAAAAGGGGGCTGACTGGACGCGAGTCTTCTGGCTGCGATCCTCCGCCGGGCCTCCGGCCCGCTGTAGCTTTCATCACCTCAGACTTTTAGAACGCAGCACGGCAAGGAATTTCCTGGGGGCAGGAACCCCGGGTAAGCTTGCCTGGGGTTGGACCGAGCGAGTAGTTTTCGTTTGGCACAACATTAGCTCTAGTCGTAAACACATGGGCCAGCTCTCGCGCCAGCAAAGGCAACGTCTTCCGGCTTCAGTCAGCCTTGGCGCGGGGCACTTCCGGATGTTTTTCTGATCTGACGTAACCCCAACTGACCCGCCTTCGTATTATGCGTATCTTTAGCCCCTGGCTTGCCTGGTTTTGTTCCTGTGCGGCTTTTTCCCTGGTCCTGGTCAGCCCCGTCGCTGCTCGCGGGCAAATGGTCGACCTGAACCACAACGGAATGAGCGACATCTGGGAGCTGATTTATGGCGCGTCGGCCCTGGATCCGAATGGCGATGCCGACGGAGATGGGGCTACCAACCTCCACGAAGCGACCGCGGGGACGAACCCGTTTGATTCCAACTCGGTACCGGTCATAGCGGCCAGCGCTGTGGCCGGCACGAACCTTAGCGTCACGATTGCGTGCGCTCCGGGTAAACAGTACCAGCTGCAGAGCGCGGATATCAGCGGAATTGGCGGCACCAATTGGACCACCGAGTCCAGCGCTATTGCGAGGTCTGGAACGGTGCTCTCGCTTTCCGCCGCCACTTCAACCACCACTCGGTTTTACCGAATAGCGATTTCGGACGTGGACACCGACGGAGACGGGGTCAATGACTGGGAAGAATACCAGGTGGGCCTGGATCCAATGCGTCCGTCGAGCAATGGCCAATTGGATTCTAACGGAAATCCGATGGGAGACTACGCGTACGTTACTGGAAGGCTTGCGGTGCAAAACCAGATCACGATCACCGCGCCGGATCCGACCGCCAACCAGCCCGACCCTGGGCAGTCGGCCCTAAACCTCGGCGCATTGACCATCACCCGTGGCGGTTTCCCGCTGAACGCGATTACCGTCAACCTGGCTCTCCTCAATTCCGGAGCGGCGACCGCGGTCGAAGGGGTCGATCATGCGCCGCTGCCCCGCTCGGTTTCTTTCCCCGTCGGCACCAGTTCTCAGACGATCACCGTCACACCTTTGCCGAACACAAATCTGTTGGCACCGGTGGTTGCCGGCCTCCAAGTGCTGCCCGGGTCCGGCTACAAGGTCGGCTCGACCAGCGCGGCAAGCGTTCTGATCTACCCTTCGGCCAGCGCAGCCGGGACAGGTTTGACCGCACAGTATTTCACAAACTCAAGCTCCACCTATTCGAGCCCCGCCAACTTCAATCCGACAAATCTCGTGCTGAGCCAGGTCGACCCCGTCATCGACTTTACCTGGGGCACGGCTACGACGCCGTTCACCAACAGTGGCTACTACACCGTGCGGTGGACGGGCCAGGTCCAACCTCAATACTCGGAACCTTATACTTTCGACGCTCGCACTGACGACGGCGTTCGGCTTTGGGTTAATGACCAACTCCTGATTGACCACTGGGCAGCCCAGTCGGCGACTGATCTGACCGGAACAATCCCGCTGCAGGGCGGCGTGCGTTACAATATCAAAATGGAATACCTGAACCTGGGAGGCGCCGCCCAGGCCCATCTATTCTGGTACAGCCCCAGCCAGCCTGAGCAGGTTATTCCTCCCAATCGGCTTTATCCGGCCGCAAGCGCTCCCGCGCCCTCGGCCGTTACCAGTCCCCTGACTGCGGTCGCATTTTTAGGCCAGCCGTTTTCCTACAGCGTCACCGCCGCCAATTCACCCGGTTGGTATTCCGCAACC
>DATGLT010000458.1:0-2630 GCA_035294005.1 Verrucomicrobiia bacterium | reverse complement strand
TGTGCCTCGCCGGAGAGCCAGGCGTCGTTGATCGTCAAGTACCACCGCCATAGGTTGCGACCGAGCGCCTGTACCACGCTAAACTCGAACCCTCGATGCTCCATTGTGCTCGCTCACAACAACTCGCAATTTCCGGCGATTGGTCGGGCGCTGTTATGATAGCCGATCGCAAGCACGAAGGCAGGGCCAATCTCAGGCTCAGCAGCCTCACCAACGGGCCGTACGGGGTGGCTGCGAGGCGGATCCCGCTGCTTGCGGAAAAAAAAAGGGGCGGACGGCTTGGCTCAGCGCCAAGCCGTCCTCGGCAACCCCGCCCGATGCCTGACCGGCCGCCATGCTTCACACCGTTGCGTTTGAAGGTCGACTACGCCTCGGGCGCAGCCAGATACCGGCACGTTCGAGGATTGCGGCCTGGCTCGTATGAGCGAGGCCGGGCTGGCTTCGCAGCAGCCTTGGTCGCGGAAAATGTGCGCACGAAGCCCCCTGAAGCTGTCGTTGATTTCCATCAGCCTGGGCTAAGAGCGCCCAGAGTCCCGGGGCTGGGTTCAGAGCAGCATCTAGGCGCGCTCGATCCGAAGGTCTTCCAGCTTTTTGCCGGACCGTAGCTGCGCTCGTACCCAGTGCGGTTGCTTGCCGCGCCCGGCCCATGTTTCCGCAGCATTTTGCGGGTTGCGGTATTTGGGATGAACTTTCGGGTATGGACGCTTCAGTGGTTTGGCCTGTCTGTCTTCCCGTGCCGCTCCAAGTCGTCGGAGGCGCTCGTCGAGAGCTTTTTTTTCGACCGCTATCTTCGACGCAAGCTCAGCCACCACTCGCTCGTGCAAGGCCCACAGTTCGTCAACGGAAAGGAGTTTTAAGGTGTCTCTCTTCATGGTGTCTTTGCTGATCAGCCATCCTACCCACCGGATTACCGATTACGAAGCATTAAACCAATTAAAAAAGGTTTAAATGGGGCGTTTTCGGTCACGGACAACATCGGGGATGCCCGCACCGAGCGGGTCCAAGTCCCATGCGGACGCGCCATCCGAATGGCATCGTCGTGTGAAGCCGATCGCTCCCGCCAAGCCTGACAGGCGCAGCCAGAAAATCAGGCGAGCCGAAAAGAGGCACCGGACCGCTGGCGCGCAAATGCCGGATGTTCGGCCCCATCGCGGGCCGTGCAGGCATGTCGTGCTGGCCAGGTTATTGCGCGGCTTGGGACGCCAGCCAGGACACTTTCGGCCGGGCGGGGCGAACACTGGTGCTCCGCTGCTTCAGCATCCGTTCCAACTTGCGAATGAGCGCCAGTCTGTTTTGCAGAAACATGATTTCCTGCGTGCGGGAAGTGGCCGCGCGCTTGGTCGAACCTGCGGGTCGCATCATGCCTGGTCTCCGAGATACTGGGCTTCGCTTACCGGCACCGCGTTTGTCGTTCGGACCGCGTTTCAGGTTCAAAGCGAGCGCAGGACGTCGCGATCGGATGACCAGCTTGGCCGCCCGGCGGGTCGGGCAACGGCACCAAGCTGCGGTGGGCACCAGGTCGGAATTCCCGCCCCGGTTGTTCCCGACGGTCTCTCCTGAACCTCGCCGGCAGGGTTCGTTCGCGGCCCTCGGTCCGGATCCATCACAAAGAGTTGCCAAGCTTCGGGTGTCGAGCGCTGGGCGCTAAAGTTCAAGACAAAGCGCAGCTTCTGCACTAAACTTATCCGAGCTATGTGGGTAGGTGTATCATGTCGTTATGCGAACGAATTGCAAATCAGGTCCGGATTTTGGAAGGACTTGAGCAGCAGATGGCTGACTTGGCGGCGTTACGCCGCGCATTGTGCCTAGCTCATGCGTCGCGCTATCAATCGAAGGGTCACAGGCGGAGGCCTGGAAAGGCTTCGGCGGGGTCGGCGCGGAGAAGGAAGCCGTGGACTCCGATCCGGAGCATGTCGCACTTGGGCTGACGTTTTTTGGCGAGGTCGGCCGGCCGTCATTCGGCGGCAATCGCCGTCGCAACGGGGCCGCACTTTGGTCGGTCATCGGAAACAGCGATCTTACCGTTCTTGCCCAGCTTTCGTGCGCATGCCCATAAGACGGGCCGTCAGGCCGGCGTTGCTATGACGGCCGATCGGGTTTGACCGGCTTGCGTCGAGCCAATGCCAATTCAATTCCAGCCACGATGGCAAAACCCGCCAGCGCGGCCAGCACATCGACGATGAGGTCTCCGATGCGCGCATGCCGGCCGGGTAGGATCAGCTGGAGAAATTCCAGCAGGCTCGCCACGATCATGGTGATGGAGGCGGCCAGTAGTCGGTGGCGCGGGTAGGCAAGCGCGAAGGCTAGTCCAAGCAGAACAAAGGCAAGCGCGTGCTCGCCGATGTGCCCCAGGTTGGAATGTGGGCGATCTTGCGGAGGGCCCAGCGTGGCGAAGGTTACGGCGGCAGCGAGCAGCCAGGCGAACAAGCGGAGGAGGCGCATGCGTGTGCGATACCATTGTTCATCGTTCCCTGGAACACTGAAGGGTTTTGACGACATCGATCGCCTCTAACCAAGCCTGGCGCCGGAACCGATATAGTGCTGGACTAGCGTACATGGGAGCAGCATGATACGAGGTGGGATGAACGGAAACGGGTAAGAAAATGGCCGCCCGCGAAAGACGAGAGCGT
>DATGLT010000457.1:0-20702 GCA_035294005.1 Verrucomicrobiia bacterium | reverse complement strand
CCGAGACCGGACCAGCCGCGGCGCGGTTGCGAGCCGCCGGTGTCAAAGCCGCGTTCTTCGGGTTCGATCGCCTCGTCGATCCCGAGTTTGTTAAACTCGCTGGCGGCGCGGCCGAAGGAACAACCGCGACTTTCTTCTTTGATCCGGCTAAGCAGGACCCGGCCTGGACCGCATTTCGTCAACGGTTTCAAAAACGCTACGGCATCGAGCCCGACATTTATGCCGGTTACGGATATGACGCGGGCAAACTCGTCATAGACGCGATCGATAAAGGCGGTCCTAACCGCTATCGTGTGCACGATGTCCTGACGGGTCTCGACGAATACCGCGGGGTTACAGGGTTCATGCGGTTCGACGGTCGCTGGGACAACATCGCCCCTGTGATAACGGCCGTGTGCAAAGGCGGACGCTGGCAATTTGAGAGCGTCCCGGCGCAACAGGCGGCCAGTGCTTCCCGTTGAAGCGCGCAGCGTTTTTACGCTGCTCGCGTACTTCCAGTTCGGTTGGGTTCGCGCGCGCGGGTCGGTTTCATTTCCGGCTTGACGATTTTCTCTTTGTATCACAAAGTATCCGCATGGAATCGAATTGGGCCGCCGATCATCTCCAGGTCATTCGCACCTTGATGGAGCGTTCGGCGCTCTATCGCCGCGCGCTCGCTCCTATCATGACCTATAACGGCGTGATCGGCGTGGCGGCCGGCCTTGGCGGATGGGCCGCCAAAATCGATACCAACCGCGGGTTCGTTGCCTACTGGTCCTGCGTCGGCCTGGCTGCCCTTGGCGGCTCCTTTTTTCTCGTCAGGAGGCAGGCTCTGAAGGAAGCCGAGCCGTTCTGGTCGCCTCCCACGCGCCGCGTGGCACAAGCCCTCATGCCGGCTCTTTTCGCGGGTTCAATCGCCGGCTTGCTGACTTTGCTTTGCCCTTCCTGGGACTTCTTGCCCGTCGGGTCGTTGCCCGCCTTTTGGATGCTGATTTATGGTTGCGCGCTCACCGCGGCGGGGTTCTTCATGCACAGGGGTATGAAACTGCTCGGCTGGCTATTTATTCTCGCCGGGTGCACCGTCATGGCAATTCACTGTCCCGCCTTGACGAACATCCCGGCAATCAATGGCCACTGCCTGATGGGCGCGATTTTTGGCGGATTGCACCTGGCCTATGGCGTTTATCTTTATTTCACCGAACAGCGCAGGAATGAAGCGTGAACCCCGAAGCCTTTCTCCAACTCGACCGGGTTATCCACGAGAAAGGGCGCCTGGCAATCATGTCGATGCTCGCGGCGTCTCCGCGTCTTTCCTTCACGGAAATGCGAGATACGCTCCACATGACGGATGGAAATCTCACCACTCATATCCGTACGCTGCAGGAGGCCGGGTACGTTTCGGTTACCAAATCGTTTCAAAACAACCGGCCCTTAACGACCTGCTCACTGACAGCTTCCGGCAAAAAAGCTTTCACGAATTACATCAACCTGCTGGAGAAAATCGTCCAGCTCACCAAACCTAAATGAAACCGATCTTGAACCGAACGGCTGAACCGTGGTCTTATACTTTGTATCACAAAGTTGTTATGACATACTTCTTCAACCCGTGCCGGCCCTTCCTTGCCGGCCTAACCCGCAACTGCATCCTTCCATGAAAATAATCCGAGCCGATCATCTGGGCATGTGTTTTGGGGTGCGCGATGCGATTGCGCTCGCACTGGAGAAATCGACGCAGGAACCGGTGACCATTCTGGGGGACCTTGTTCATAACGAGACAGTGCTGGCGGATTTGCGGGCCCGGGGAGTCCAATTTGCCCGCAGTCCTGAGAACATCGGCACCGCGTCGGTCATGATCACGGCGCATGGGGCCTCGGAAAAAGCGATGAAGGAAGTGCGCCTTCGCGGCCATACCGTGATGGAGGCCACGTGCCCGCTGGTTCATTTTGCGCACCGGTCGATCGCGGGCCTCGTGCGCGAAGGCTATCATCCCGTGATTATCGGCAAACGGGACCACGTTGAGGTCCGCGGCATGACCGGCGATTTGACTGACTTCGACGTGGTCCTGACCGAGTCGGAAGTTTTCGAACTGCGGGAGCATGCGCGTTTCGGAGTAGCCGCTCAAACGACGCAGCCCATCGACCGTGTGCGTTTACTGGTGGCTTTGTTGCGGCGGCGATTCCCCGGTTCGGAAGTGCGTTTCATAGACACGGTGTGCCAGCCGACGAAGCAAAGGCAAAATGCCGCGGTGGAACTGGCGCAACGGTGCGACGTGGTTGTAGTGATCGGCGGGGCCCACAGCAACAACACGCAGGAGTTGGTCAAGACCTGCTCTCGGCACTGCGAGCGTGTGCGCCACGTCCAGGGTCCGTCGGACTTGCAGGCGTCGTGGTTTAGCGGCGCGCGGACGGTTGGGATTACCGCCGGAACTTCGACGCCGGACGTTTTAATCGATGCGGTGGAGAAATGGCTGCAGGCCAACTGTGTGGAAACGACCAACGCAGGCTTGAACAAATCCCCGGCCCCGGTTCAATCTGACACGCGGCTAAAAGCGGCATGAACAATCAATCGGTGGACCGGCTTCAAATTGCAGCGGTCGCGGTTTACGCCTGCGCGATGGCGTGGGTGGAAGCGGCTGTTGTGTTTTACCTGCGCACGATGGTGGACCGGATCGAGCCGCACCAGGCCTATCCGCTGCCCATTGCGGGAGGGCTTGGGGCTGCGGAGCTGGTTCGCGAGGCTGCTACGCTAATCATGCTATTGGCTGTGGGAACGCTAGCCGGCAAAACGTGGCGCCATCGGTTGGCCTATAGCGCCATCGCGTTCGGGGTGTGGGATATTTTGTATTATGTCTTTTTGAAAATTTTGTGCGGATGGCCGCATTCACTATTGGACTGGGACATCCTGTTTTTGCTGCCGCTGCCGTGGTGGGGACCCGTGCTGGCTCCGGTGCTCATTTCCGTGCTGATGATCGCGTGGGGCACGCTGGTCCTAAGCGAACGGCGCAGCGAGCCGAAATTCAAAGCAGCATTCGCGGCGTGGTTCTTGAATGCCTGCGGAGTGATCCTGGCGCTGCGAATCTTCATGGCCGACACACTGCGGGTGGCGGGGCAGGGCACGGATGCCGTGCGCAACGTATTGCCAGAGCATTTTAGCTGGCCACCGTTCGGGCTGGCGCTCTTGTTGATGTCCTGTCCTGTGATCCTGGAGTTGTGGAGCAGCGGGTTTTCCAAGCTCTTGGAGACTACGCGCGCCCGGGTTTTTAATCCGGGGATCATTGCCGACGTCGCCGGGTCCGAACCGGTGGCCCGGCCGATTCAAACGACCTCTTCTGGAGCGTCGGATCGCGCGTTCCGCTCGGAAACCTGATTTGCCGGCCATTTGCAATACGATTCGGGTGATGTGCTAAAAATGCTATAGAGCGGCGTTGAGCAAATTGGTGTATTTTGGAATCCAATTGGGAGCGGTTGAGGAACAACTATGAAATTATTGAAATTGGCCTTTAGACGGCAGACGGCCGTGCCGATGCTGGCACTGACGTTTACATCCGTCGTAACGATTGGCCTGGTTGCGGCGCGCATCATTTGGACACGTGACCTGATTTACGCTTCCCTGGTCTGGAACCTTTTCCTGGCTTGGGTGCCGCTGGGTTTCGCGCTGTTGGCCGGTGAAGCGTTTCAAGAAGGCAAAAGTGGAAATTGGCGGTTCCTGGGCTTTGCCCTGGCATGGCTGTTGTTTTTCCCGAACGCCCCATACATTTTTACCGACGTCGTTCATCTCACGACCTACTTCTACAGCCATTTTTGGGTGGACCTGATGCTCATACTCCTGTGCGCATTAACCGGTTTAGTGGTGGGTTTTGTTTCGCTTTTTCTGATGCAAGGGGTGGTGCGAGGTCTTTTCGGGACTCTGGCCAGCTGGGTGTTTATTGGGGCAGTCGCGGGCCTGAGCGGATTTGGCATCTATCTTGGCAGGTTCCAGCGCTTTAATAGCTGGGACATTATCTGGAAACCAATGGCGTTATCCCGAGGCATAGGCAAATGGGCGTCCAATCCCTTGAGCCATTCAAACACGTTTGCATTTCCCATGCTCTTCGCGGTTTTTTTGTTCCTCGCTTACTTGATGCTTTACGCCTTGACGCGTTTGGAACATGCCCACACCCCGAATCGGCAGGTGCGTGGCGTTTTTACTCCCAATGGTCCCATGGAATCTGCGGCCGCTTGAGGACAGCCACATCAAATCTGCGGTTCGGGCAGTCGAGATGCAGGATTTTCAAGGACTCAACCGGTAAAACCCCGCGCTTCCCGAGATGGGATTCGTCACCGTGTTGAACCCATTCACGACCGCGGGGGCAGTTTGAACTGCGGACCAGGTGATAGGCGGCGAGAGGCTTCGGGTGACTTGCAGCTTCGATCCTGCGCCGCTGTTTGGCCATTGAAGGATCACGTTGGAACCAGAGATCTCAATGGCGAGTTGCTGGGCGCCAGTTTGGGACGGGGTCAGACTGAAGACGTCTCCGTCACCTGAGGTGCTCCCGTCCGATGCCGTGCCGAACAACACGTTGCCGGCCTGTGTGAGCCGTGCTTGCGGATGGCCGCCGTCGTTCCCGCCGCTGAAACTATATACGGTTTGAAACCCTGTCCCATCCAGAGCCAATTGAAAAACGGATCCTTGCCCAGCATCCCCACCGGCATGGGTCGTCCCGAAAAGCACGTTGTTCGAAGAAAGAACCAATCCGGCCCAGGGTCCGTCCCCCGGGGTATTCGCAAAATTAACGAGGTTCGTGAACCCGGTCCCATCGGTGTTCATTTTGAAGACCGTCCCGCCGCCAAAAGCTCCTCCGGCTTCGGTGGTGCCGTAAAGCCCTCCATTTATCACCGCGAGAGCCGCGCGTGATCCACCGTCCAGGCTCTTCAGGGTTTTGAATCCTGACCCATCCAGGTTCAATGTGAACACCGTTCCCGTCCCTAGCGCCCCGCCTCGATAGGTCGTTCCATATAGCGTGTTGCTCCAAACGACGACGCCCCCGAGCGGAAAAGCGCCGTCGGAATTGGTCCCTGACGCCGGGTCCAAAGCTCCGAAGCTGTGTAAGCGAACAAACCCCGTGCCGTCGGTGCTTATCTTAAAAATAGTGCCTGACCCGGCGTCGCCGCCCTGCGTTGCCGTGCCGAACAAGGTCGTTCCAGAAACAGCCAAAGCAGCCCACGGGCTGGAGCCATCCGCGTTTGTGCCGGTCGAAATATCCGTCGCGCTGAAGGCGTAAAGATTCGTAAACCCGGTACCATCCAGGTTGAGGCGGAAGATAGCGCCTGTGTTCAATCGTCCGCCGCTGGAAGCAGTGCCGAAAAGGTTGCCACCCGACTCGGCCAATCCCCCCATTGGATAAGCGCCATCGCCGGCGCTCCCCGGTGTGAAAGAATGCAAGGTTTTAAAACCGGTGCCATTTGTGCCCACGGTAAACAGTGTTCCTCCGGAATTCTGTCCGCCCTGGCTGGCCGCGCCGTAAAGCACATTACCCAACAAAGCCAATTCCGCTGTGGGATAGGCGCCATCCTGGTTAGCAAAACTGAAATCCACCGGGCTGAATGCGTGCAGGACCGCCAGGTTTTGGGCAGGCAGATTGGATATCGCTGCCGGGAATATTGCCGCCACGGCCAAAGCCCAATTGAAGGTCGTTTTCATGCTTCGCTGCAGAGGGCGCAGATTACGCGGGCGCATTGGGCGGTGCCAAGTGGGCTCTTTCCTACCGGCCCGCGAGCCGCCGGGGCTAACGAGGCGATTAGGCGCCTTTTTTGCGCGTTCTGTCCCCCTCGTTACGCCCGCGGCGACTGCCGGTTGAGCACCGCAAAAAAAATTTTAGAAAGCAGTTGCAAGGCCTTTTCGCTTTGTTATATTCACCGCTCCGTTTCGCCCGGTTCGGGCACGGACAGCATAACCTGCGGAACCGATAACTGACCACCCATCTGGGGGCAGGATTGATGGCTCCGTTCTCCAAGTAGCTGACTTGGGCACGTTATTGATTGATTTTATGCCAGTAAAGACATTCAGGCCGTTGACGCCCTCGACGCGTTATATCGCGTATGCGGACTACAGCGATATTACCAAGACCAAGCCCGAGAAGAGCCTGGTCGAGACGCGTAAACGCACCGGCGGACGCAATCACTATGGTCGCGTCACAGCGCGCGGTATTGGCGGCGGTCACAAGCAAAAGCTGCGGTTAGTCGATTTCAAGCGGCAGAAACACGGAGTCGAAGCGACCGTGGCGGCCATCGAGTATGACCCTGGCCGCACCGCTCGCCTCGCTCTGCTGCAGTATACCGACGGCGAGAAGGCCTACATTGTGGCTCCCAGCGGGCTGCAGGTTGGCGCAAAACTGATGAGTGGGCCGACGGCCCCTCCGGAACTCGGAAACAGCCTGCCCTTGCGGGCTGTCCCGGTCGGCTTGCCGATTCATAACATCGAATTGACTCCTGGCCGCGGAGCCCAAATGGTTCGCACCGCCGGCGGCGCGGCTACTTTGATGTCCCGCGATGAGGGTTATGCCCAAATCCGTTTGCCTTCCGGCGAAATCCGCAAGGTCAACGAAAACTGCTACGCCACCATCGGCCAGGTTGGCAATGCGGAGCACGAAAACGTCATTCTCGGCAAGGCCGGGCGGTCGCGTCACCGGGGAATCCGGCCGATAAACCGCGGCGTATCCCGTAACCCGGTCGACCACCCCAACGGCGGCGGCGCAGGCAAGTCCAAGTCCGGCGGCGGTTGGCAGCAGTTAACCTCCCCGTGGGGTTTGCTGGCCAAAGGGTACCGCACCCGGCACAAAAAGAAGTATTCCAACCGGTTCATTTTGGTCCGCCGCGATGGCAGGCCGATGAAGAACACATGAGGCTGAACTGAACTTTTGATTTTCTAGTTATGGGACGATCCATCAAAAAAGGGCCATTCATTGACGGCCACCTGCTCGATAAGATCCAAAAGGCCAAGGACGCTAAGTCCAAGGCCCCGATCAAAACCTGGTCGCGGCGTTCCATGATCACGCCCGACTTTGTGGGCCTGACGTTCAATGTCCATAACGGCAAGGTATTTAACCCGGTTTTTGTGACGGAAAACATGGTGGGCCACCGGTTAGGCGAGTTTTCCTTAACGCGGACATTCAAAAAACACGGCGCGCATACGGCCAAAGCGGAAGCGAAGTAATCCATGCAAGTCCAAGCCATTACGAAGAACGTGCGGATGTCGGCGCAAAAAATGCGCGAGGTGGTCCGCCAGATCCAGGGGCTGCCGGCGGCCCACGCGCAGGCTGCGCTCGCGGTCACGCCGCGAAAAGGCGCGCGGTTCGTCGCCAAGACTCTCAAGTCGGCCATTGCCAACGCGGAGGATCTCAAGACCAACAACAAGGCCTACACCGCTCTGAATACGGAAACGTTGGTCGTGAAGGAAGCCCTCGCGCAAACCGCCTCGACCATCCGTCGGTTTACCCCCAAGGCCCGCGGTTCCGCCGGACCCATCCTCAAACGCAATTGCCATATCAAAATCGTTCTCTCTGACGAATAACGTGTCACCCCTTTCCTGAAACATGGGACAAAAAACAAATCCTATCGGCCTGCGCATCGCGGTAAATCGTGACTGGCGCTCGAAGTGGTTCGCCGGCAAAAAAGAGTTCGGCCGGCTTCTAACCGAAGACCGCGAGATCCGCGACCTGCTCAAAAAGAAGCTCGAGTCGGCCTCGGTGCCCAAGATCCTGATTGAGAGGGCGGCCAACCGCTGCCGGATCACGATCCTGACGGCTCGGCCGGGGATTGTAATCGGGCGCAAAGGCGCTGAAATTGACAAGCTCAAGGAAGAGCTCAGCCGCATGACCGGCAAAGAGATTTACGTCGATATCGTGGAGATCAAGCACCCCGAAATCGACGCGCAGTTGGTCGCTGAAAACGTCGCTCTGCAACTGGAACGCCGCGTGTCATTCCGTCGCGCGATGAAGAAAGCGTTGCAAACCGCCAAGGATTTCGGCGCCGAAGGAATCAAGATACGCTGTGCGGGCCGGTTGGGCGGGGCGGAACTGGCTCGAGTTGAGCAATATCATTGGGGCCGTGTTCCCTTGCACACGCTGCGCGCGGAAATCGAATACGGATTCGCCGAGGCCAACACGGTTTACGGAAAGCTCGGCATCAAGTGCTGGGTTTGCAAAGGCGAAACCAAGGCTCAAAAGGCCCAGCCTCCGGCCCAGGCGCCGGCTGAGCCAGTGGCCAGTTCCATTTGATTTGATTAGAAATTAGAAAGCTGAGCTTATGCCGTTGATGCCCGAAAGAGTTAAGTACCGCAAAATGCACCGCGGTAATCGCGCCGGCCTGGCCACCCGCGGCCATACCGTCGCCTTCGGCGAATACGGGCTCATGGCCCTCGAACGCTGCTGGCTGGATACCAAGCAATTGGAAGCCGCCCGCGTGGCCATCGCCCGTAACATGAAACGCCACGGTAAAATGTGGATTCGCGTGTTTCCTCAGAAGTCCTTTACCAAGAAGCCGCTCGAGACACGCATGGGCAAGGGCAAAGGGCCGCTCGAATCGTGGGTCGCCGTGATTCGCCCCGCCAACATTTTGTTTGAAGTCGACGGCGTGACCGAGGCGGTCGCCCGGGAATCGCTCCGGCTGGCGGCAACCAAGCTGCCGATCAAAACCAGGTTCATCTCGCGGCACGGTCTGTCTTGATATGAAGAAAACGCAACGCAAAGAAATTCAGGAAAAGACCCTGCAGGAACTCCTGGCCGACGGCCTGAACCTGCGCCAGGAGATCTTTAACCTGCGCCGGCAGCAGGCCAGCGCGCAACTTGAAAAGCCCGCGCGCTTGCGCACCCTGCGCCGCGACATCGCCCGAATCGAAACCCGCATTTCCGCTCTGCGCAACAAGGCGGCTTAATTCCTATGGCTGATTCCAACACTCCATCCGCCGCGCCCGTCCAGGCGCCGGCCAGTCCCGCGCGCGCCCGTCGCAAGGAGCGCGTCGGCGAAGTCATTGGCAACAAGATGACCAAGACCATCGTCGTGCGCGTCGAACGCCGGTTCCCGCATCCGAAATTCAAAAAGGTCATTACCGGCTACAGGAAATTTTACGCTCACGACGAAAAGAGCGAGGCGAAGGTGGGCGACCGCGTGCGCATCGAGGAAACCCGGCCGCTTTCCAAAACCAAACGCTGGCGGCTGGTTGAAATTGTCGAGCGCGGAACCGAGGTTGCGCCTGTGGCGGCCTAAACCTGAGAGAGTTATATGTTACAAGTTCGTTCCATTTTGGATGTGGCCGATAACACCGGCGCAAAACGCGCCGCGGCCATTGGTGTGCTCGGCCGCAATCAGCGTTACGCCCGGATCGGGGACATCATCAAGGCCCATATCAAGGAAGCCACTCCCGATGGCACGGTCAAAAAGGGCGAGGTTGTCGACGCCGTGATCGTGCGCACAAGACAGGCGATTCCGCGCAGCGACGGCTCGTACCTGCGCTTTGACAGCAACGCCATTGTTATCATCGACAAAGAGCTTAATCCGAGGGGAACACGCATCTTTGGTCCGGTCGCCCGCGAGTTGCGCGATAAAAAGTTCATGAAGATTGTCTCCCTCGCCCCTGAAGTTATTTGAAGAGACCGGCGTTTAATTAGCATCGACATTTATGAAACGTTTTCACGTGAAAAAGAACGACGAGGTCGTCGTGATCGCTGGCGCGCATAAAGGCAAACGCGGCCGCATTATCGCCGTCGCTCCCAAGAAAGAGCGCGTGATTATCGAGGGCGTTCACATGATCAAGCGCCACATGCGCAAGAGCCAGCAGTATCCCAACGGCCAGATCGTTGAGCGGGAAGGCACCGTTCATATCTCCAACGTGATGAAGGCCGCCGATTTCGAAGCGCGGCAGTCCCGGCACGGAACGCCGGCGCCGGCTCAGGCTTGAGGAACTTGCAATGAAAGCCAGACTTTACGAGAAATACACCAAGGAAGTGTTGCCCGCCCTGCGCGAGCGCCACAAGTACACCAACCCGCACCAGGTTCCCCGGATGGAAAAGATCGTGGTGAACATGGGGGTGAGCGCGTCGCTCGAAAAAGGCGCGATTGACGACGCAGCCAAAGATCTCTCGCTGATCACCGGCCGGAAGCCCGCGATCAGCAAATCCCGGCACAGCATCGCCAATTTCAAGCTGCGCGAGGGCCAGCCCATCGGCTGCCACGTTACCCTGCGCCGTGACGCGATGTATGAATTCTTTGACCGCCTGATCGCGACGGCCCTGCCTCGAATCCGCGATTTCCGCGGGTTGTCTCCCCGCTCGTTCGACGGCCGCGGTAACTACACGCTGGGCATCGGGGACCAGACCATTTTTCCTGAAATCGAGCTGGACAAGATTAAGCGCCAGCAGGGCATGGATATCACGATTGTGACCAGCGCCCGCAACAACGAAGACGCCCTCGAACTGCTTAAACTCATGGGCATGCCCTTCGCCGAAAGCAAGGCCAAGGAAGTCAAGCCCGGCTCCGAACCCGCCCAACCTCAATCCTGAATTTTTTACATGGCAAAAGCATCCTGGATCGAACGCAACAATAAGAAGGCCGAGACGGTCAAAAAGTACGCCGCCCTGCGCGCCGAACTCAAAGCGAAGAAAGATTACGCCGGCCTCGCGAAGTTGCCGCGCAACGCCAGCCCGGTGCGGGTGGTCAACCGCTGCTCGATGAGCGGCCGCCGCCACGGTTATCTGCGCAAGTTCCGTTGCTCGCGCATGACCTTCCGCGAAGCCGCCCTGTCGGGCCTTATCCCGGGTGTCACCAAGGCAAGCTGGTAATTCTATGAACGACCCCATTTCCGACATGCTCACGCGGATCCGCAATGCCAATTCGGCGTTGCTGCCCCAGGTCAATATCCCCCACTCCAAGCTTAAAGAGAGCATTGCCGGCATTCTCAAGCGGGAAGGGTATATCCAGGATTTCACCGTCGAAGGCCAGCTCCCCAAGTCCCTGAAATTGAAACTCAAATACCAGGGCAAAAAGAGCGTCATCGAAGGTCTGCGCCGCATCAGCACGCCCGGCCTGCGACGTTACGTTGGCTCCACCGACATCCCCCGGGTTCGCGGCGGGCTCGGCGTGGCGGTGCTCTCCACTTCCGAAGGCCTCATGACCGGCAACCAGGCCCGAAAGAAAAACCTCGGCGGCGAACTGCTCTGTTACGTTTGGTAACCTATACTTTTTTGATTTATGTCTCGTATCGGCAAACAACCCATCGCCATCCCGCCTAAAGTGAAGGTCGAGGTCAAAGGCCAGCAGGTCTTTGTCGAAGGCCCCAAAGGCAAACTCAATTGGCAACTCCCGCGGCACACTCAGATTAAGCTTGAGAACAACCGCTTGCTGGTCAGCCGCCAGGGTGAGAGCGACGACGTCAAAGCGCTGCATGGCCTGAGCCGGGCGCTGGTCAATAACATGGTGCGCGGTGTCAGCGAGGGCTTCGTTAAAAAGCTCGAAATCCAGGGCGTCGGCTTCAAAGCCGCCGTTCAGGGCAAGAATGTGAACTTAAGCCTGGGCTACTCGCATCCGATCAATTATCCGATACCCGACCAGATTAAGGTGACGGTCGAGGAGAACACCAAGTTGACGATTGAAGGGCCGGATCGGCAGATTGTGGGCCAGGTCGCCGCGGAGATTCGCAGCTTTTATCCTCCGGAACCGTATAAGGGCAAAGGCGTGCGATACGCTGACGAGCGGGTCATCCGCAAGGAAGGCAAGACCGTACAATAACCTGATTTATGGCTCACGGCCAAACCCGTGGGCTGGAACTGAAGATGAGAACAGAACAAAAACATCGATTGGCGGTGCGCCGGCATTGGCGCGTGCGCAAAAAGGTCAGTGGCACCGGCTCACGCCCGCGGATGAGCGTGTGCTTCACCAACAAGAACATTCACGTCCAATTTATCGACGACGTGGCGGGAGTCACGCTGGCTGCCGCTTCCACGACCAGCAAAGCGACCCCGGATCGAGACAAGCTTGGGGCCAACTCGGCCGGTGCCAAGACTATTGGCGTCCTCGCCGCCAAGGCTGCGTTAGGCAAAGGCATCAGCGAAGTCGTCTTCGATCGCGGTGCTTCCCGGTATCACGGGAAACTAAAGGCCCTGGCCGACGCCGCGCGCGAAGCCGGTCTTAAATTTTAATCCTCCATGGAAAACAATACTCCTCCTCCAGAACCCAATTCACCCGAGAGTGTTGACAAGCCCGAAGGTGTAGAGCCACGCCCGGAGCAGGTCAGCCGCCGCGAACCATTTCGTCCCCGGCGCCGGCGTCCGTCGTCTGACTCCAACGAGGGCATGGAAGGCCAGGAACAGGAACTGACCGAAAAAGTCGTTTTCATCAATCGTTCCGCCAAGGTCGTCAAAGGCGGCCGTCGTTTTAACTTCAGCGCGCTGGTCGTGGTGGGGGATAAACGTGGCCGGGTGGGCGTGGGCCTGGGAAAAGCCGGCGAAGTGGCTGATGCCATTCGCAAAGGCGGCGAGTTGGCCCGTTCCCAAATGGTGGGAGTTTCTCTAAAGGACGCCACAATTCCTCACGAGGTTTTTTCACACTACTGTGGAGCCAAAGTGCTGCTTCGACCCGCTTCTCCCGGAACCGGCATCATCGCCGGCAAAACCGTGCGCGCGGTGCTCGAGTCCGCCGGGGTGAAGGATATTTTAAGCAAATCGTTGGGGTCCAAGAATGCGGCCAACGTGGTCAAAGCCACGCTGGAGGCGCTCCTGAGCCTGCGCCTGCGCGAGGACATTTACAAGGGCCGCGGCCTTGAAATCAGAAAAGTCGATGCGCCGAAGCCGCCGGGTCCGTTGCCTTTGCCAGGCGAAGGAGGCAGTCCTGCGGCGAGCTGAGTTTGATTGGGAGATTCAACAGGCTCCTTCAGATACTTATTTTTATGCGTTTACATGACTTGAAACCACGGCCGGGCGCCAAGCACCGCCGCAAGCGCCTCGGTCAAGGCGAATCCTCCGGTCACGGCAAAACCAGCGGACGCGGTGGCAAGGGCCAGACCGCTCGTTCCGGCAGTTCCATTCGAATCGGATTTGAAGGCGGCCAGATGCCGCTCATCCGCCGCATCCCAAAGCGCGGATTCAACAATGTCCGTCATGGCACACGTTATTTGCCGGTGAATCTGGAAGCCCTCAATCGGTTTGATGACGGAGCCGCGGTTGACGAGGCGGCGTTGCGTTCTGTCGGCCTGGCCAATGGCCGTGGCCACGGGGTGAAGATCCTCGGGGACGGCGAATTGACCAAGAAACTGGCTGTCACCGCGCACGCTTTTAGCGCCTCAGCCAAGGCAAAAATCGAAGCCAAAGGGGGAACTTGCGAGATAGTTGCTCCCAAAGTTGCGGCTCCCGCAAAACATCGATCCGCCAAAACCGAGTCTCCGAAGGCCAAATAATGGCTGCTGATCCGTGCCATCATTCGACGGGCTGGCCTCGACGAGGAGGACATGCCTCCGTTTGCCTTTTTAGCTTGCGCCCTTGTTTTGGATCTCGACCCGCCTAACCCCCATGTTCGCTGCAATCGCCAACACCTTTAGCAATTGTTTCAAGATACCGGAATTGAAATCCCGGATCTTGTTTACGTTCATGCTGCTGGCCATCTGCCGGCTTGAAGCCATCATTCGCATTCCCGGGCTGAACGGAAATGTTCTGTCGGAATTCTTCAAGACGCACGCGGCCCAGGGGGCCTCGGTGCTTGGCATGTACAGCTTGTTCACCGGCGGCGCCCTAGAACGCTGCGCGGTTGGTTCGCTGGGAATCATGCCCTACATCAGCGCCACCATTATCATCCAGTTGCTGACCGCTGTTGTGCCCCAATTGAGCAAATTGGCCCGGGAAGAAGGCGGAAGGACTAAGATTGTTCAATACGGCCGCTACCTGACCGTCCTGCTCTGCGTCGGCCAGGGTTTCGTGATGTCTTTGGGGTGGGAAAACCCTGACAAGATCCCCGGTTTCCAGGGGATCGGCCAGCTGCTCTATTCAACCGATCACTTGTGGTGGTATCGGATCCAAACAACCATCATTCTTACGACCGGCACAATGCTGCTGATGTGGCTGGGCGAGCAAATCACCGACCGCGGCATCGGCAACGGTGTTTCTTTGGTCATTACGATCGGCATTCTTGCGCGGCTCCCTCAGGCTTTCGTGTCCCTGAAAGACATGTTCTTCCCCGGCGCTGGGGCCACCGCCTCGTTCAATATCGGCCATGCGGTCGCGTTGGTCCTTCTGCTTGCCGGAGTTATCGCGGGCGTCATTGCAATTACCCAGGCCCAAAGAAAAGTGCCGGTTCAATACGCCCAACGGGCCGTAGGCCGAAAAATCTACCAGGGCCAGACCTCGTTTATGCCGCTGCGAGTCAACTACGCCGGCGTCATGCCCATCATTTTTGCCCAGGCCATCCTGATGTTCCCGCAAAAGTTCTTCGAGTTTGTCTCCGGCGCGCTGGGCAACAGCCGCAGCCCCGGATCGGCGTTCGTTGCCGGGATGAGCCACCGGCTTTCGGTCCTGCTTCAGGAACGCTCTTATTTCTATCTGACGATTTACGCGCTAATGATTCTGTTCTTCTCCTATTTCTGGGTGGCGACGCAGTTCAACGAACTGCAAATCGCCGATGACCTGAAGAAGAACGGGGGATACATCCCGGGCGTGCGCCCCGGGCAGGCCACCAGCGATTATCTGCATAACGCCATGAGCCGCATCACTCTTGCCGGCGCTATTTTCCTGACCGTCATCGCCATCATTCCAATCGTGATGTATAACCAGATGAACATCCCGTACCCCGTCGCCCAGTTCTTCGGAGGTACCAGCATGCTCATCCTGGTGGGTGTGCTCCTCGATACGATGCGCCAGATGGAAACCCATTTGTTGATGCGCCATTACGATGGCTTTTTGAAGAAAGGTCGTCTCAAGGGGCGGTTCTAGGAATGGTTGTTTTTTTCATAACCAGGACGGGGCGCCGCACAGTCTGCACGAATACGCCCGCGGTTGTCGCAGTTTCTCCTGGCGGGATTTTGGGCGCGTCCTGTTGTGGGCACCCGTTCTCGGCACTTTAGGCTCGTCGCTATGATTATTATCAAGAGCGAACGGGATTTGGAGTCGATGCGGCCTTCGTGCGCAATTGCGGCATCAGTGCTGAATGACGTTGCGGCATTTATCAAGCCTGGCCTGACGACTCGCCAGGTGGACGACTTTGCTGCCGGGCGGATAAAGCATTATGGCGCCAAGAGCGCTTTTCTGGGGTACCGTAAGTATCCCTGCCAGATCTGCATTTCGGTCAATGACCAGGTTGTGCATGGCCTGGCCGGGACGCGACAATTGAGCTTTGGCGACATTGTCAGCCTGGATGTTGGTGTTGTGTATAACGGGTTTATTGGGGATACCGCTCGGACGGTCGCCGTCGGCGGGTGCGGTGTCCTGGCGCAGAAACTGATGGATACGACTGAAAAATCGCTGTACGAAGGCATTGCCCAGGCGGTTCCGGGAAATCGAGTGTCCGATATCTCACGGGCCATCCAGGAACACGTGGAATCCAACGGGTTCAGTATTGTGCGCGAGTTTGTCGGTCACGGCGTGGGCCGCACGATGCATGAAGAGCCGCAAATCCCGAATTTTGTGGACGGGAAGATGTCTCCGAAGCTGCGGCCCGGAATGACGATCGCCATCGAGCCGATGGTCAATGCGGGGCGGGCGGACGTAAAGATTCTAAAAGATGGCTGGACAGTTGTGACGCAAGATGGTTCATTATCTGCCCATTTTGAGCATACCGTATTGATTACCGAAGCTGACCCGGAGATTTTGACGTGCCTGGAGCGGATGCCATCGAAGTTGAAGGTTTAGTTGTGGAAGTGCTGCCCAATAAAACGTACCGGGTGGAGCTTCCCAACGGGCACCGCGTTCTGGGTTTTTTGTCGGGAAAAGCCAGGCTGGCCTTCATCGGTTTTAACCTTGGCCAGAAGGTTCGTTTGGCGATGTCGCCTTACGATTTGTCCGAAGGCCGAATTCTGGCGGCCTCATAATTGATTTAAAGATATGAAAGTTCGCGCCTCAGTTAAGAAGCTTTGCGAAAACTGCAAGATTGTTCGTCGCAAAGGTGTCATTCGTGTGATTTGCAGCAACGCGCGCCACAAGCAGCGCCAGGGCTGAAATCAGTCGATAGAATTCAAATTTATTTTATATGGCTCGTATCATTGGTGTTGAAGTCCCTCCCAACAAGCGCATCGATATCGCGTTGCGCTACATCTATGGGATCGGCCCGGCCAACTCCCGCGACATTCTGGCCAAGGCGCACATCGATCCTTCAACCCGCGCCAAAGACCTGACCGAGCAGCAGCTCTCGCAGATCGTCCACGCCATTCAGGACGGCAAATACGTCATTGAAGGCGATCTGCGCCGGGAGATCGGCATGAATCTCAAGCGATTGCAGGGTATCAAATGCTACCGCGGAGTCCGCCACCTTCGCGGCTTGCCTGTCCGCGGCCAGCGCACCCAAACCAACGCTCGCACGCGCAAGGGTCCCCGCAAAACCGTCGGCGTGGTTCGCAGCCCAACCGCCAAGGCCGGCATTCACTAAACTTTTACTTTTCAGTCCAATTTTTCTATGGCCGACGAAACCAAAAAGAAACCCGCGCCCAAAAAAGATGCCAAGCCCGAAGCAGCGGCTGAAAAGCCTGCTTCCAAGCCGGCTGCCGAGGGCGCTCCAGCCAAGGCCCCCAAAAAAGCAGCCGCACCTGCGGCAGGGGCAGGGACCGAAACCGCCCCGGCCGGACCGGAAGCGGCCAAGCCTGCCGAGGCTGAAGCCGGCGCTCCGGCGGCAGTCGCCGCGCCGACAGCCGCTGAACTTCTCGCCGACGACCTGGCCGGCAAGAAGATCGTCAAAGCCAAAGGCGCCAAAAACATTGTCGCGGGGGTGGCCAATATTCTGGCCACATTCAATAACACCCAAGTGAGCATCACGGATATGCAGGGCCACGTCATCGGCTGGTCCAGCGCCGGTCGCGTTGGTTTCAAAGGATCACGCAAAAGCACCGCTTACGCCGCCCAGCAGGTTGCCCAGGATGCCGCCCGCCAGGCCATGGCCCATGGAATGAAGGAAATTGAGGTGCGCGTCAAAGGGCCGGGTTCCGGGCGCGAATCGGCTATCCGCGCCTTGCAAGCCATCGGGCTTGAAATCACCACGATCAAAGATGTTACTCCTGTGCCGCATAACGGCTGTCGCCCCCGCAAGAAGCGCCGCGTCTAACCCTCAACTCTCAACTCTCAACTTTTAACTGCTCAATGGCTCGTTACACAGGTCCCCGCGTTCGCATCAGCCGCCGCTTTGGCGTCCCCATCTTTGGGCCAACCAAGTACCTCGAACGCCGCAATTACGGTCCCGGCGTCCACGGCCCCAAGTCCCGCCGCAAGCACACCGATTACGGCCTGGGGTTGATCGAGAAACAGAAGCTGCGATATTACTACGGCCTGCTCGAGAGACAGTTTCGGGGCGTTTATGAACGCGCCCTCAAGCGCCGCGGCGTCACCGGCGAACAGATGCTGCAGATTCTTGAAACGCGCCTGGACAATGTCTGTTATCACCTTGGTTTTGCGAACACCCGCGCCGCCGCCCGGCAGTTGGTTTCCCATGGCCATGTCCGGGTCAACGGGCGCAAGGTCAATATTCCGTCGTTCGGGTTGAAAGTGAATGACGTGATCGAAATCAAGAATTCCAATGCCGCCCGGCAGTTGGCGACCAAGAACCTGGAAATCGCCGCGAGCCGCGCGGTGCCTGACTGGCTGTCCCTGAACAAGGAAGCCCTCAAAGGCGTGGTGATGCGCATCCCGACCCGGGATGAGATCCAACCCATCGCCAACGAGCAGGCGGTTGTCGAATTTTATTCCCGCTAAACGAAAAACAAACGGACCAGCGAAGTGAACGAAGATTGGCTCACTCCACTCCTGCCAGCGCCGGCATCCCGCCGGCGAACGGCTTCTTCTTCGCTGTTCCAAAACAATTATACGGGCAGCGCCGGCTCGCGGGAATAACCGGTGTTGTCAGTTTAAAATTGTTGAAAGGACAGTATGCCAGTACGTCTCGGACGTTTCGAAATGCCCAAGCGGTTGACCAAAGAGGAGTCTACTGCGACGGATACTTACGCAAAATTCATCGCCGAACCTTTTGAAACCGGTTACGGCCACACCATCGGCAACTCCGTTCGGCGGGTGTTGCTTTCTTCGCTCGAAGGCGCCGCCATCAGTTCGATTAAAGTCGAGGGCGCCATGCACGAATTCGCTACCATCGACGGCGTCGTTGAAGACGTCACCGACATCGTGCTGAACCTGAAGAAAATCCTTTTTAAATCGCACAACCGCGAGCCCCAAACCCTGCTCCTTTCCGCCAACAAAGAAGGCGAGGTCACGGCGGCGGACATCCAGCTCAACCAGAACGTCGAGCTTGTCAATCCCACGCAGCACATCTGTACTCTCGATAAAAAGAAGAAGTTTGAGATGGAGCTCGAGGTCAAGGTGGGGCGCGGATTTCTGCCGGGTGATGAGAACAAAAAACCGAACCAGGCCATCGGCGTCATCGCCATTGACTCCCTGTTCTCACCGGTGACGCGTGTGCGTTACGCGGTCGAGAATGCCCGCGTCGGCCAACGCACCGATTATGATCGACTCATCCTGGAAGTTTGGACCGACGGTCGGATCACACCCGACGACGCTCTGACCCAGGCTTCGGCCATTTTGCAGCATCACCTGGATGTGTTCGTGGGCTACGACAAGAACGCCGTCGAGTTCGAGGAAGTGGTCGACAAACAGGACGAGGAAAAGACCAAGCTCAAGAAACTGCTCAATATGAGCGTCAATGAGATCGAACTGAGCGTTCGGGCGGCAAACTGCCTGAATAATGCGAACATCACCACGGTGGGTCAGTTGGCCATGAAGACTGAGCAGGAAATGCTCAAATACCGCAATTTCGGCAAGAAATCTCTCAACGAAATCAAAGAGAAACTTGCCGCTCTCGGCCTGACCCTGGGCATGACCTTCGAGCCGGATTTGCTCGAGGCGCCCAAGGAAGAAGCCACGGTCTTAACACGGTAACAGGAAGCTTATGCGACACCTCAAGCGAACCGCCAAGTTGGGGCGCACCGGCCAGCACCGGAACGCCATGTTGGCCAACCTGGTTTGCAGCCTGATCAAACATAAAAGAGTCACGACGTCTTTGGCCAAAGCCAAGGCCGCCCGCTCGGTGGCCGAGAAAATGGTCACCCTCGGCAAAAGCGGGACATTGCATGACCGCCGGTTGGCGGTCGCGAGGCTTCACCAGGAAGACGCCGTTAAGATCCTGTTCACCGAAATCGCTCCGGCTCAAAAAGAACGTCGAGGCGGCTACACCCGAATCGTCAAACTCGGCCAGCGGCAAGGCGATGCCGGCCAACGCGCCATACTCGAATGGGTGGACGTCGCTTTGACCGAACCTGAGGCTCCGGCAGCCAAACCAGCCGAAGAAACCAAGTCAGCGGCTGCAGCCACTTAACCGAAATTAACATTTCTTCAAAGCCCGCTCCCCGCAAGGGTAGCGGGTTTTTTGTTTTGCGCGCGGAAAGGGGAGGGGGGGCCGAAGGGGGGCAGAACTTATTTTAACTGACGCAGCGGCTACGAAGGAAGATTAAGATCAAGATTAAGATTAAGATTAAGATCCAGAGCAAGAGTAAGACGCGGATGTGTTCGCAGCGCCTTGAATTCTTAATCTTGCTCTTAATCATAATCTTGCTCTTGCCCTGCCCGCCAACGCTTAGGTTTACTGGCTGCCCATGAAAACTGCTACTACTCCCTGCTTCGATCATGAAAAACTTATTGCTTACCAGCGCGGCATCCAGTTCATCGTTTGGTCCAGTCAACTGCTTGAAAGACTCCCGGCCAAACTTGCCGTGGCCGATCAATTGGATCGTGCTTCGACCTCAGTGCCTCTGAATCTTGCGGAGGGTAACGCCAAGCACACCATTCCAGACCGCTGCCGTTACTTTGATACCGCGCGTGGCTCGGCATTGGAATGCGCGGCATGCCTGGATGTGTTAGTCGCAAAGGGGAAGTGTACGACCGACGAGATACAAGCGGGCAAGGAACTGCTCCGAGAGGCGGTGTCGCTGATTATCGGGTTGGTCCGCAGCGTCGCTCCGGATCGGCTGAGAGAGGAGGAAGTAGAGTACCGAATTTCGCCCGAGGGAAAGCAAGGATAGAAGGCGAGGGATTAAGATTAAGAGCAAGAGCAAGATTAAGAACCTTGCGGCGTTCGCAGGCATCCTTGTGCTTTTCTTAATCTTAATCTTAATCTTGATCTTAATCTTGCTCCTGCTCCCGCTCACCCCTCTTCCTGGCCTGAACTCGGCCGCCTGTTCATTTGGCTGCCCGGCGGTTCTGCGTGTTCCTGGGTGGGATGTCGCTGGGCAACCGCGTTGTTAACCGCTGAATAGAGTCCTTCCGCCAGCAACGCATTCGCGGCGATATCAGCTTCCGCGGTGATGAGGGTATTTTGGAAAGTCACGATCTTCCAGGACCCGCCCAGTTTCTGAGCAACTAGCCTGACTTTCGCAACTCGACCCGGTTTTCAGAAAAATTCGCTCGAAGATTTTTGGATTTCCTAGGAAAACGAAGAAGGAAGATTCCAAATCGGCTTGTAGTGCAGACCTACCCTCTTCCGTCGGTTTGAGAAGCTGGTAAA
>DATGLT010000456.1:0-4045 GCA_035294005.1 Verrucomicrobiia bacterium | reverse complement strand
CCGACGGAACTGGCATTGCGGCGCAGGAATTCTTGCGCCAGCAGAGGAACATCCCCAGCCCTTTCGCGGAGCGGCGGCAGGCTCAGGGTCACCACGGCGAGGCGGTAGTAAAGATCTTCTCGAAACCGGCCTTCGCCGATGGCTTTTTTGAGATCCACGTTAGTCGCGGCAATCACGCGCGCGTCTACCTTCACCTCCGCCCTGCCGCCCACGCGCTCGATGCACTGCTCCTGTAAGAAGCGCAGCAGCTTGACCTGAAGCTGCAGCGAAATCTCGCCGATCTCGTCCAGAAAAAGTGTCCCGCCGTTGGCGGTTTCAATCCTTCCTTTGCGCTGCATATGCGCTCCGGTAAACGCGCCCTTCTCATGACCGAAGAGTTCGCTCTCGAGCAATGTCTCCGGGATTGCGCTACAGTTAATCGCCACAAAAGCAGCGTCCTTGCGCGTCGAGCGGCGGTGGATCGCCTGGGCGACCATTTCCTTGCCAGTGCCGCTCTCTCCCAAGATGAGGACCGGAGCGTCGGTTGTGGCTACTTTGCGAATGCCACTGAAGATCTTCTGCATCGGCGGACTGGTGCCCAGCAGCCCTTCGAAGGCGTCGGCGCCAAGGCGAGACTGCAGTTCCCGGTAGTCATGCTCGAGGGCAGAGACGTAGAAAGCCCGTTTGAGAATCAGCCTCAACTCCTCGATCTGAACCGGTTTGCTCAGGAAATCATAGGCGCCTGAACCAATAGCCGTCAGGGCATTTTTCTTTTCACTTTGGCCCGAGACAATAATAACTTTGGCAGCCTGATTTAAGGTCAAGATTTCCGGCAATAACGCGAGGCCCTCTTCTGGAGACGACGGATGCGGCGGGAGTCCCAAGTCGAGTAAAACCACCGGCGGCCGGTGTTCGCGCACCAGGTCGAGCGCCCCGGCGCGCTCCTCGGCCATAAAAACCTCATATTCAGGTGTCAGCGCCCATTTCATTTGGGTTCGAATCTCCTGATCGTCCTCGACGATTACCAACTTGGGCTTCATAGCTTCCTGGATTCCCTTACGGGTAGCGGCAACAATACCCGAAAGGACGTCCCCCTGCCAATCTTGCTTTCCACCTCAATTTTGCCACGGTGCGCTTCCACGATCATTTTGCAGTGAAACATTCCGATCCCAAGGCCTCGCTGTTTAGTGCTTTTGAACGGACGGAAAAGAGAGCGTTGAATGAACTCGGAGCTCATGCCGCAACCATTGTCAGTCACGGTAAGCACGATCCAGCCGTTGCGCTGTCCGGTTTCGATGCGCACTTTCCCACCGTTGGGAGAAGCCTCCTGCGCGTTGAGCAGGAGGTTAAGCAGCACTTTGCGGATCTGCGCCTCGTCCAGTGAAGCGACGGGAATCTTGCTTAAGTCCATCTCAATCTCAATCCCGGGCGGCTTCTCATGCAATTTGAGCAGGTCCACCACAAGGTCGTTTAGGTTGCAATCCGAGGGCTGCAACGCCAGATCGTGGCGCAGCACCGTTAAACGTGAGATCAAATGATCAATGTGAGCAACGGTCTTGGAAATCCCTCGAAACGCATCCTCCCGAAACTCGGGATCCTGGTAATGCAGCGGAAGGTTATGCAGCATGAGCGAGAGTGTGGAAGCGGTGTTTTTGAGATCGTGCACAAAAAATGCCGACATTGCCTGGAAGGCCTCCAACTGTTTCGACTGTGAAAGCCGTTGGGCTAGTTGGTTGTTAAGTAAACCGGCGGCAGCCTGGTTGCAGGCACATTGGAGCAGTTCGATATCTTGGAGACCAAAGGGGACCCCGCCCACGCGATCGCCGACGATCAGAATCCCCAGGAGCTCGCCGCCGGCCACCATCGCCACGCAAAGGCGACTTCCGCCGTTCGCGAATTTGCTCGGATGCGAGCGGCGGAGCGCGACGGCCCATACTTCCTCAGAGGCATCGATGTTGATCGGTTCACGTTGGTTCCGCAAAGCATCGGTTAGATTGGTGAGTTCCAGCGGCGCCAGTGAGAGTTCCATCTCTTCGCTTTGCAACAGCGATGTCGATGCGCCCAGAGACAACCGCTGCATATCCCGGTCCAGGACCCAGATCGAGACCGAGAGTGCCTGAAAGATTTCAGACACCAGCATTACCACGGCCTGGCAAAGGTCTTCCTGCTCGACCCGGCGAGTCGTGCCTTCCGTAAACAGTCTCCAAACCGTTCGGTAGTCGTGTAGCGGCCGCTGAAAATGGCGACTGGCGAAGTGTTTGATGTAAAGCTGCACTCGGTCCGAAAGCAATACAACCGCCAGGAGAACCAAGGCCAACAGCACAAGGAACGCCTTTATCTCGAAGGACGTGTCCCCACCCAGGAAAACGACTATTCTGGCAAGGATCCCCACAGCGATCAGGTAAGCCCCGGCCAAGACCAACGTTATTGAGTTCTGAAGTATCGATTGGGAAGGATATATGCTCACCTCGAAGTGCCCGGTGCGGAGCAGGGAACGGAACATGAGCAGGCAGGCAAGTAAAAGAGCAGCCGAGTTAAAATCATTTCGCGTAACGCTGATGCTCCTGAACAAAAGTAATTCCGTCCCGGAATAAATCCTGACCGCAAACAGCACTCCCAGTCCCAGTACCATAAACTTGATGCGCCACCGCATCGTGCCGACGGAAGCGCGAAAGGTTGCTTCCAGGTTCATCAGGACCAGGATCCACGAGACGACCAGCAACATGTTGAGAGCAAAACCAGCCGGGCCCACGCGAAGCACCGTAGGGCCTTCCAATGCTGTAACGGAAACTAGAAAGTTTTTGGCGAAGAAGAGGCAACCGATGACCGGCAGCAAAAAGGTCAGAACCAGAAAAAGACTCCACCGTTTTAAGGATTGCGTATGGCTCCCGCGACCGTAAGTAACGCTAAACAACAACCACACGGCTGGCAAAAATCCCGAGCACACGAAGGCCCGAGTTTCCCAAACAACAACCTGGTCCGGAGTTGCGGCGTCCGCCACCATTCCCGAGCAAAGCCCCTCCACTGCCAGGACGAACATACCGATGCCGAAAGCCCAACGAACGATAGAACGTTCCGCCTTGATAACTGCAAATGCCGCAATGGTTGCGGCAGATAGCGAGCTCAGCAAAGCAAGACTAAAACCAAATGTCATGAACTGTTCGGAAACAACTCAGCGTCAGCCGAGTCCACTCCATTCTGGTCCGCAGGATTGAATCTACGCAATGCGAAAGCGGTCCTTGTCAGGGTTTCCGGAGGGCTTGGGGGCGCAGTGGCGGATCGGAATTGGAATGTGGGTGGGGACTCGAGAATCTCATCATAGCAGAACAGGCGGGTGACTGGCTTACAGCCAAGGATCTCGAATTGAATTCCGAGTCAGAGCCGTAAGTAAGCCGAAGCTTGAAAGATGCCCGCGCGAAGGACTAAGCGGGACGTGGTGCAGCGCGTGCTACGGAAGCATTCAGGGAGGATCGCTCCGGCGGCTGCAGACCTCGGAACAAGCCAGCTTAACTCTACGAGCTTCTGTAGAAATTAGGGATACAGCGAAGCGATCCAGATGCCGAGCCTGCCCGGCGCCCCTTCTACTGAGCCGCCGCCCTGAACCGGGTTATTCGTTGCCGCAAACGTGGTTTGCGTGACGGATTCTGCTCCTCAGTAGCGCAACTCCAAAACAAGCCGAGCCCAAAAGCAGAATTGTGGTTCCACCATCTGGAACATTTTGCACAACGTAATCCTGCCCGCTCCCGGTCAATCCAACCAGGTCCGCTGCCGCACCGTTGTACCCATTGGCGTTGACCGTGCTGATCCAGCTTTCCGCAGTCGAGTTCAGTGATGACGTTGTGGAAAAATCCGTCCCGCCTACAACATCCCAAATAGCGAGCTGGAGAGTGGCTGCATTGTCGGCGCTCATGCCTGAGGAATAGTGCGCCGCCCAAAGCCGCTCAATGGTCAACGCTTCGGCGCCGCCCATTCCAGTGGCAGAGAAGGGGTCTTGCTTGGGGGCATTTGCCAGGCTGACAACCGTGTAGTTTAGAGGTGTCGTGCTGCTGAAGTGGAATGGATCGAT
>DATGLT010000455.1:0-10390 GCA_035294005.1 Verrucomicrobiia bacterium | reverse complement strand
AGGCGACGGGGCTGTTGTGCCCGGGTTGCGGCTCGCTGAGAGCGATGCACCAGTTGCTGCACGGAAACGTTGGCTCCGCGTTTCGGTTCAATGCGCTCCTGGTCCTGTCATTGCCGTTTTTTGCTGTTGTTATGGCGCGGTACGCTTTGAAAAAATCGAAAGGCCAGGTAATCCCAGCGCTCAGCGCCAAATGGATCTTCATTTGTGTCGGAATTGCGATCGGGTTTGGCATTTGGCGTAATCTGCCGCATTAACGTCGGTTCACTTTCGCTCCGATGCTCTGAGAGGGTTGATTCGCTAACTTGCGGATGTGCGGTGAATGGCTTAAAAGCTCCGGAACGCGAGGTGCACGACGTTGCTTTGAATCCTTATGTATAAAATCATTGGAGCCGACCAGAAGGAGTATGGGCCGGTCTCGGCCGAACTCATCCGCCAATGGATTGTGGAAGGGCGGGCCAATGCCCAAACACAGGCTCGGCTGGAAGGCGAGACGGAGTGGAAGCCGCTGTCGAGTTTTCAAGATTTCGAGGCCGCGCTGCGGTCGGTGCCGCCCCCGGGCGCGCCGTTCGCCGGGACTGCCGCCGGACCGGTGCCGGTGGAAGTCATTCTCGGCCGAGAGTATGAGCTCGACATTGGCAGCTGCATCGCCCGCGCGTGGGACCTGGTGCGACAGAACTTCTGGCCGGTCGTGGGAGTGTCGCTACTGATCATGATTATCACGGCAGCGATTAACCAGGTGGTCAGTTTGGCGTCGGGCCCGGCTTTCAGAACCATCATCCTGGAACATCGGGTCTCGCCCGGGATCATATCGGTCATTGTGGCGACGTCCCTCCTAAGCAGTCCAATCTACACGCTGCTGACGGCGGGGTTGTTCAAGTATTACCTGAAGCTTATCCGCGCTGAAGGCCCGACGCTTGGGGATGCTTTTGCGGGGTTCAGCCCGCTGGCTGGTCAACTGGTGCTGCTGGGCCTGGTCAATGGGTTGCTGGCTTCGCTCGGTTACATCCTGTGCATTATTCCCGGCATTTACCTGACGGTGTCATGGGTGTTTTCCCTGCCGCTGGTGATCGATCGCAAGCTGCCCTTCTGGGACGCCATGGAACTGAGCCGAAAAGTCGTGAGCCGCCATTGGTTCATTACATTTGCATTTGTGCTGGTGATCGGGTTGCTTGCAGGGTGCGGTGCATTGCTCTGCTGCGTGGGGCTTTTTGTGACGATGCCGATTGCTTCGATGGCGCTGCTGTATGCCTATGAAGACATTTTCGGCAGAGCGGGAGCTTAGTCCAGTCAGGGCGCGAAATTGCGCGCTGGTAAACCAGTTGGCGACACCGGGTCTGGGTTCATTGATGGCAGGCCGGTACGTGGCTGGAGCGGGCCAACTGTTGCTGGCCGTTGCCGCTGCGGTTTTGATTTTCCTGTGGTTCTTCGCCTCAATGGCGCAAATGGTGCGGCAACTCGATGCCGAGACTCCTCAAAAATCAGCCGGGTGGCTTGGGCTATCCGGGGCACTGGTGTTTGCGATCTCCTGGCTTTGGGCCCTGGTCACGAGCGTTAGCTTATTGCGACACGCGCGCGCTGAACCGCCCGTTCCGCCGAAGATTGACCCCCCATAGCCGGACTGGCGAACCGCTGCAGCCATTGTTCTGGACTCAATTCTGGACGAGGCCGAGTTCGCCGGCGTTGACCGGTGAAGTTTGAGCGGCACTGCCCTGCTCGACGGCGCCGCGCAGCTTCGCCAGGACGTGGCTGATATTGGAGCGGACCCACGGCGAACGCGTCTGAAGGCAGGCTTCCAAATGCGTGGCGGCTCGTTGAGCGGCGTCTGATTGCGGCCAATTAGGATTGAGCTGAGAAAGGGCAGCTTCGGCATTTTGGCGCACGATTCGTTCTTCGTCGACGAGCGCGATAACCAGTCCTTCGATCGCCTCCTGGTCGCCGGAGGCGCCCAGGCCCTTGGCCGCGGCGAGCCGGACATCGCTGTCGGCGTCCTGCAGCATTCCCGTCAAAGCCTGGGTGATTTGCGGATGAGCAAAACGGCTCAGGTATTGCACGGTGGCGATCCGGACTTCGAAGTTTTGATCATGCAACACTTCGAAAAAGTGCGGAATGTAGTCGGGGCTGTCGGAGCGGGCGAGGACCTGGGCTGCGGCGAGCCTGACGCAGGACTCCGAATCGCGCAACCCTCTGAGGAGGATGTTGGCAATGGCCTCGCCTTTTTCATTTCCCAAAGCGTGAATTGCGGTGACGCGGACGGTGGGGTCGGGATCGGAGGCGGCGGCCATGAGGGGGCGGATCCGGCGGGGATCCTGCACATTGGCCAGCGCCTCGGCCGCCGAGCGCCGGGCAAAGCTGGTGTCATGCGAAAGTTCGGACACGAGGGGATCGAGGGCGACTTCTCCGCGGAAGGCCGCGCCCCTGGCATTGCCGACCGCAACGTCAAAGAGTGCCTGTTCATCGGCATTAGCGGGGACCCACCCCAGAGCGCGAAGCGCGGCGCCCGCTGTCGCGCGGTCCTGCGGGTTGTCCGCGCGAAGCAGTTCTTTCAGCGGTTCAATGGCGCGCGCATCTCCCAACAGGCCGACACTCTCGACGGCGGCCTGGCGCACTTCGGGACAATCATTGGAGGTGTGTCCTAACAGCAACTCGAATGAACGTTCGCACTGAAGCTTGCCCAGGGCCTTTGCCGCCGCGCAGCGAACCTCTTTGTGATCGTCTTCAAGGCAGTCGGCCAGCATCTCTATCAATTTGGGGTCGGGGGATTCCGAAGGGGCGAGGCTTTCGATCACTTTGACCCTCGTTTGGGGGTCCTTGGACTTCAACCTCAGATTGCTAAACCAATTCATAAGCGCGGTTCTCCAGCGGTTTTGTCAATCGGACCGACACCGAGTGTATCAGCTCTGTACACCCGGTTACCGCGTTGTTATCCCAACCGGGCGATTCAACAGGAGCTAGTCCCATGCCAGTTTGAGGACGTCGCGCGTTCCTCGGCGGCCGCGGCGGTTATAGGGGTGCGGTTGAACGCGGGGCGTTTAGGGCAGTCCAATGGCTGTGACAGAATCTTCCGAAGTATCGAGAGCGCGACGCTGGTGGCGCAGGGAGTTGCGGCCACTTTTGGGCATTGCGCTGGTGGTTTTTTCAATTCGTTCATCCCTGGCGGACTGGAATGACGTTCCGAGCGGCTCGATGAAGCCGACCATCCTTGAAGGCGACCGGGTCTGGGTCAATAAACTCGCCTACGATCTTAAAGTTCCGTTCACGACCTGGCACTTGGCGCAATGGGGCAACCCGAATCGAGGGGATATTGTCGTGTTTTATTCTCCGTATGACGGGAAGCGCCTGGTCAAGCGGGTGATCGGGTTGCCGGGCGATACCCTGGAGCTGCGGAACAATCATTTAATCCTGAACGGAGCGCCGGTTTCTTACGAACCGTACGACGGCCAAATGGGATATTTGAGCGAGAACGATCGCCAGAGTCACAGTTATGCGACGGAACAGTTGCCCGGGCATGCCCATGCTGTCGCGTCCTGGCCCATGGTGGCGGCCCGTAGAGATTTCGGGCCTTTTGTTGTCCCGCAAGGACACTATTTCATGATGGGCGACAATCGGGATGACAGCTTTGATTCACGCTACTACGGGCCGGTGGAGAGGAGCCGGATAGTGGGCCGCGCAACGATGGCCGTTTTATCGGTCGATCGGAACAAATATTGGCTTCCGCGCTGGCACCGGTTTTTTACCGGCCTTTAGCACGCGCGCTCAGCGGAACAAATCCATTTGCGGAGCGGGGGCAAGCTGCTTTAGCTTTTCGCGGTCGCGCTGGCGGCGTGAGGATTGGCGGACATTGCCGTCGGGCGTCAGTTCGGATTCTTCGAGGTTGCGCAAAATCTCTTTGGCGCGTTCCAGGACGGGCTTTGGCACCCCGGCGAGGCGGGCCACCTGGATCCCGTAGCTTTTGTCGGTGCCGCCTTCAACGATTTTCCTGAGGAAAACCACCTGGTCATGCCATTCGCGGACGGCGACGTTCCAGTTTTTAAGCCGGGGCAAACGGCCGGCCAATTCGGTTAATTCGTGGTAGTGGGTGGCGAAGAGCGTTTTGGCGCCGACCTGGTTGTGGAGATGCTCGACAATCGACCACGCGAGGCTCAGGCCGTCGAAGGTGCTGGTCCCGCGGCCGATTTCGTCGAGGACAATCAAGCTGCGCGAGGTGGCGTTGTTGAGGATGTTGGCGGTCTCACACATTTCGACCATGAACGTAGATTGCCCGCGCGCGAGGTCGTCGCTGGCGCCGATGCGGGTAAAAATGCGGTCCAGCAAATCAACGCGCGCCTCTTCCGCGGGAATGAATGCTCCTGTGTGCGCGAGCAAAGCGAGCAAAGCGACCTGGCGGATGTACGTGCTTTTGCCGGCCATGTTCGGCCCGGTGATGAGGGCGATCTGAGCCGAAGCATCCAAGCGGGTGTCGTTGGGAACGAACCGTTCGTCGACGAGGTTTTGTTCGAGAACCGGATGCCGGCCGTTGCGAATGTACAACACCCCTTCGTCGCCGATTTGCGGGCGGCAATAGTTGAACAGCCTGGCGGTTTCGGCAAATGACCCCAAGACATCCATCTGCGCGAGGGCCGCCGCGGTGCCCTGGATCTCGCTGAGCCGGGCGAGGACTTGTTCCCGCACGCGCTGGAACAGTTCGTATTCCAGCTTCACGCTGCGTTCCTCGGCGCCGAGGATTTTGCCCTCCATTTCCTTCAACTCGGGCGTGATAAACCGCTCTCCATTCGCGATGGTTTGCTTGCGCACATAATGGGCCGGGACTTTGTCCAGGTTCGATCGGGTAATCTCGATGTAATAACCGAAAACGGAATTGAACCGCACCTTGAGAGAAGTGATGCCGGTTTTTTCAATTTCCTGTTGCTGGAGCCTGGCGATCCAGTCTTTGCCACCGCGCATCGCGCCGCGCAATTCGTCCAACGCCGAATCGAAGCCGTCGCGAATGATGCCGCCCTCCTTGAGGGCGATCGGCGGCTCTTCGACTATCGAGCGCGCGATGAGCTCGACCAGATCCGGCAATTCGGCCAATTGCGTTTGCAGCTGCGTTATGAGCGACGGCTGCGCTTCGGAGCCGTTCGCCCCTTGGACGTCATTTTCGGCAAAGACCTCGTCGTTGAGCGAGCCGCTCCGTGCGGGAACGCTCGACACGCCCAAACGACCCATGAGCGCCTTGATGCCGGGAATCTGATCGAGAGCCAAACGCAACGCCGCCAGGTCGCGTCCGTTGCCGT
The DNA here is from genome assembly GCA_035294005.1 of Verrucomicrobiia bacterium. Lineage (GTDB taxonomy): Bacteria > Verrucomicrobiota > Verrucomicrobiia > Limisphaerales > UBA8199 > JANXQE01. The sequence continues at coordinate 5,117 of DATGLT010000455.1, read as the reverse complement.
TGCCGGCGCTGAGTCGCCCAATGGTTCGTTCAAGATCGCGGACCTGGCCCAGTTGAGCGCGCAACGTTTCGAAATCGGATGGCTGGTTAATCAAGACCTCAACGGCTTCCTGGCGTCGGCGGATCAAGGCGGCGTTCGTCAAAGGCTGGGTAAGCCAATCGCGCAGGCGCCTGGCGCCCATCGGCGTGACGGTGCGGTTCAGCGCGCCGTACAGCGACGAGTTTCGCGCGCCGTCCTGGTGCAACGGTTCGAGGATTTCGAGATGGCGCAGGGTTGTGAAATCGAGCGCCAGATACTCGCCGCGCTGGTAGACGGTGAGTCGAGTCAGGCTGGCAGCGTCACGCCGCAAATGCTGCGTTAAGTAATGCAGGACACTGCCAATCGCGCCGATAGCCGCAGTCCGGTCTTTAAGACCAAACCCGTCGAGGCTGGCGACTTTGAAATGGTCGCGCACCGTGAACAAGGCGGTTTCGGGAGCGAACACCCAGTCCTCGTAGCCATTCAGCAATGCGCCTGAGGCCGCCCTCTCGCCCGGGCCGGGTGGGGTGGCGGGAGACTTTTTCGGGACCGCACCGTCCGCGCGCGCTACTCCGCCCGAAATCAGGAACTCGCGAAGGTGAAGGGACTCGGCCGGGTAAATGATTTCGGCCGGCCGCAGACGTTGCAGCTCGGTCAGGAGCGCCGATTCAGTTTCGAGTTCGGTCGCAAGAAAATCGCCGGTGGTCAAATCGGCCAGTGCCAGCCCGAAGACGCCGCCTTTTGGATAGGCGGCGGCAAGGAAATTATTGCGTTCGGCCGCGAGCATGCGCTCGTCGAAATGAGTGCCGGGGCTGAGGATCTGCGTCACTTCCCGCTTCACCAATTGACCGGGGCGCGCTTCTTCCATCTGGTCGCAAATGGCGACTTTTCTTCCGGCTTTCAGGAGGCGGCCGATGTAGGAATTGGCGGCATGGAAGGGGATGCCGCACATGGGGATGGTGCCGCGCCGGGTCAGCGCCACGTTGAGCAGTTGGGCGCCTTCCTGGGCGTCCTCGAAAAACAACTCGTAGAAATCGCCAAGGCGAAAGAGCAGCAACGCGTCTTTGGGCAGCTCGCTTTTGATGCGGCGATACTGCGCCATCATCGGGGTGAGTTGAGAGTCGCTGGCCACTTGTTGAGCTTACGCGCCGCTGCGTTGAGGTGGCAATTCAGAACAGCCTGGGCTGACGTCCACCGATGCCTAAAACGCGAGTCGTTGCTCGGCGAACCATCGGCTTAAGGTAAGGCAAAGCGATTGTCACTGTTGCATCGTACGTTGGATTGGGTCATGTGCGTGGGCGGTACCCTGGACCCGGGTCCGTGACAATTACGGCCCTGGCGTCTGGCTTGCCGTCACCAACTTGTGCACATGCGGCCTGCAGTTCTATCCCTTCGGTGTCGAGTACCTAGCTGATGGACCTTGGCAGCGGTCAATAAGGCTTGACTTTCCTGGGATTTGCTTTAATCTGATTTATCGCATAAGGTCAATGCTATGAGGCATTTGAATGGAGAATCCTCGAATTTGGATCAGCGAACGGCCGTTCGTGGATCCAATGGTTAGCGCATGAACGCGGCGCCCAAATCTATGAGCAAGAAGTTGCCATTGTATGCGTGGCCACTCGTCCCTTTTGCGTTCTGCGCGGCTTTAGTCGTGATGATACCGCTCGGTATCTTGGCTTTGTTATCTATTCCCTATTATTTTGTGTTTCCGGAACACCATCGTCAGGTTTGGGATTTCAAGGGAACAACGCACCAGCGCAAGCTCTTAGAAATCTGGAGGTCAAAATATGCAAAGCTCAGTTTCATCGGACGAATCAGCCGCGCGTTTAGAAAGCGCCGAATCCGTAATGCGTGCTAACAATTCCATGCTGCGAACTGGCATCCGCCCTGGGTCTCACCGGAGGTTTGATTTGAGTTCTTGGTCCAATGGGGTCTCCAGTGCAGAGTTCCAGGTGCCAGTCGCAGATATCGGTCGTTACCACTAAGCTTATGATCTCCAACTTGGATTCTCCGAAGCCGAAATATCTGGAAAACTCCTTTTTGGTCGTTGTGGGAATGTTGGCACACGCTCCGCTCTGGTATCAGTTACCTCGATCCGCTGAAGGACTGGATCCGTCGTTTGTTCATCCGAACTGGATCGAGCATTCGCCTTTTCCTTACCTTTTCTGGATGGTCAAAGTGCCTTCGTGGATTTGGATGCTGATCATGGCGCTCGTTTTTATTCGCATTTGTCGAAACTATGGCTGGAGGTTGGAACGGTGATTGATGTTTGTGGTAACAAGTCGCTGATGACGAACCGCCGCCGCCATCTTCCGCTTCATGCTAGGCGGAAACTTGGACGCGACGTTCACACCCCGCCTTTACTCTCGGCGGCGGTCGTATACCTTGGTCGTTATGCCTGAAGTGTAGGAGGCTACAGGATGAGGTATTTTGCGATTTCGGCAGCGTGCTTGCTGGCTTTACTTGCAATCCTTTGGGGCCGGGGATTGGGACGGTTCGTCTCATTTCCTATGCGGTGGTTGTCAGCAACGGGAGAATGGCGCACCGGTATTCAATTCTACGGCAAAGTGGTTGATGAAAACGGAGCACCTGTGCCGAACGCAGCCGTTGACTTCAGCTGCAACGATTTTTCGTGGTCCGGGACTTCCAATTATCGCCGCACCAGCGACAAAAGTGGGCTGTTCTCGATTTCAGGAATTAGCGGCAAGCTCTTGGTTGTGCACGTTGCCAAAGATGGCTATTACACTTCGAGGGCAGACAATGATGCGTTTTACTATGCAGGGCAGAATGTGAATTTCAGCCCAAACAAAGCGAAACCGGAACTGTTCCATTTAAGGCGCATCGGGGCGGCTGAACCCCTGATAAACATTCAACATCCGCGAAACACGGGCAGGGGCTATATAGTCGCTACCAATGGCGTTCCAGTGGAGATTTCGCTTTCTTCTGGTGACATCGTAGCCCCAGATCGAGGGGACCTTCGTGTGGAGTGTTGGACAAAGCACGAGACCGGAACATGGAAATTTGACTGGCGTTGCCGAGTGACTGTTGTCGGTGGTGGTCTTCAGCGATACACTGAGGAGTTCCCCTTCGAAGCTCCTTTGAAAGGCTATGAAACCTTCGATGAGATAAATATGCCAGTTTCCCTGGGGGAGGATTGGGGTGACAGTGCCAAAAGAAGCTATTTCTTTCACTTGGCAAATGGAAATTATGGTCGGATGAATTTTGAAATAATTCCCTCGGGTGACCACTTTTTCTTGTTGAATTCGCTTGTCAATCCCTCCGGTTCAAGGAATTTGGAGTTTGATCCCAACAAGGTTGTGCAATAACAAACTGCCTTTACCAAGATGCATCGACTCTCCGGCATAACAAATCACTGCACACGACGCCGCGACGACGCTTTGGTTCATGCTGGGAGCCGGTGGTGCGGCGCGAGTGAGTTCAGTCGTTATGCTTGAGCCGCAACACGCCGATTACGAGGACTCATATGCGACGTGTGTCGAGACCTACTCGACGCTTCGAGTGTTTTCGGACGAGATCGCGCCTGCGGAGATGACAAGGCTGTTGCAGATTGAACCGACCGAGAGTTTCCGAAAGGGTGACGCGCACTCACAGGACAAACTGCGGCGCAAGGCGAACGGATGGTTTTTCTCGACTCAAATGATCTGCGACTCGAAGGATACTCGGCGTCACATCGATACGATTCTCTCTAAACTGGAGGGTAAGCAGGATGCTGTTGCGAGTATGCAGCGCCAAGGCTGCAAGTTCGACATTACATCGTATTGGGTTTCGACCGGGCATGGCGGACCTTGGCTGATGCCACAACAGATGCTCACGCTCGGAAGACTCGGTATCGGAGTGTGGTGGGATGTTTATTTTTCCGATGAGGACAATGCATAACGATTGGCTGCTGGCGACTCTGATTTGCGCCCAGCTTCTACTTGTGAGCCAGCGATCCGGAGCGCCAGAGCGCCGTCGTTCGGCTATATGACGCCACCTGAAATTCCAGAGCGATACATCCTTCCAGCAGCTCGCTCCGACTGGACAGGATTGCTTACGGATTGGCAGCCGTTGATTCCGCCGCAGAGCTCCCCTTGGCTGCTGACGAAGTTTGGCGAGGTCTTCTTTTGTCAGCCAGACGGGAAGATCGGGATGCTCCAAGTCAGCGGCTTTCAGTATCAGGTCGTGGCAAAGGACAAGACCGATTTCCAGGAGTGGCTCGTTGACCCAGACAAGATGTCCGAGTGGTTCTTGGCTCCGCTCGTGGACCGGTTGGAGTCTGCTGGTCGGACGCTTGGCTCAGATCAGTGCTTCTCGTTTATCACGCCCTTGGGCCTGCAGGGGCGATTGGCAGCTGACAACGTCATGATTATTCCTATTCCGGAGCATTTCGGCTGTTGGGGCGACGTGTTCCGGCAGATTAAGGACATGCCTGAGGGGAGTCAGGTGGTTTTAAAGCCAACATGAGAGAGCCGAACCAATCGTGGCAACCGACGCCGGGATTGCGTCTCGTTTGTTTCCGGTTGCCCTCGGCCCGGCGCGGCTGCAATCTGCGTTAGTTTTGAAGCACACCATGTCCCGAGAGGTCCCCATGCCGAATCCGCCCCTCAGCCGAATGGAGGCGGCAGCATTTGCAAAACTGAGTCCGGAGGACATAGCTGCCATCGACGATGTCATTGTCGCGTCTGCGCTTCCCCATTGGCGGAAAGTCGCGATGGTCGTAAGCCTGGCCGAGGAGAAGCTGCGGGACCGATATCCACAGTTTTCCTATGTCCTTTACGCAAAACGAATACGTCCGCTCGCGAAGCAAGGGCGGTTGGAATCGCAAGGAAACCTTCGTTACATGAGGTTTAGCGAAGTCAGGTTGCCCGGTGAAAACTAACTACGACATGCACTGGACTCCGCGACGAGCACCAGTTTACATTTTGGGCATCGCGGCCGCCGCGCCAGTGATGTTTGATCGTTCGTTGTGACATGAAGTTGTATTCGGTACTGCTTGGCGGAGCAATCCTGACCAAGCCCTGCGTGTGTCCGCAGGTACTCCACGGAAGCATGCGTCTGATGGGCTGTCCCGAAGTCGGGGCTACTGTCAGGGGTATGAA
>DATGLT010000454.1:0-3218 GCA_035294005.1 Verrucomicrobiia bacterium | reverse complement strand
TTCAACCGGATGGCCACCGCCCCGACCATGCTTTCGCGAACGTCATCGCCTTCGAATTTTTCGTGACCATACTCGTTGACGGCTTTGAGAAGGCCTTCACGAAACGCGCTCAGGTGCGTGCCCCCATCGCTCGTGTATTGCCCGTTCACGAACGAGTAAAACGTCTCGCCGTACCGGCTGTTGCTGTGGGTAAAACAAAACTCCAGGGTTTTCTCCGAGTAATGCAGCGGCGCGTAAATCGGTTCGCTGCCGTCGGCCTGCAAATCCTCCATCACCAGGTCCAGCAGCCCGTTGCGGGACTGGAAAACTTTTCCGTTATAAAGCAGCTTCAGCCCCGAGTTCAGGTAACTGTAATGGCGCAGCCGCCGCTCGACATGCTCCGGCTTGAACTCCGTCTCCTTGAAAATTGCCGGGTCGGGTTCGAATTGGATGAGGGTGCCGTCTGGTTCGCTGGTTTTCCCTTTCTTTTCGTTCTTGAGCTTTCCCTGCTTGAACGCGGCTTCCACGAATTGGCCTTCCCGGTGGCTGCGCACGAGGAATTCCTTCGACAGGGCGTTGACCGCTTTGGTGCCGACGCCATTCAGCCCCACGCTGAATTGGAACACGTCGTCATTGTATTTTGCGCCGGTATTAATCTGCGAAACGCACTCCACGACTTTGCCCAGGGGAATGCCGCGCCCAAAATCGCGCACCGTTACCGATTTGTCCTCGATGGTGACCTGGACTTCCTTCCCGGCGCCCATGATGAACTCATCGATGGCGTTATCGATGACTTCCTTCAGCAGAATGTAGCACCCATCGTCGTAGTGCGAACCGTCGCCAATCCGGCCGATGTACATGCCGGTGCGCAACCGGATGTGCTCCAGCGAGGACAAAGTCTTGATCTTGCTCTCGTCGTAAACGTGCTTGCTGTTCTCTGCCATAATTCAAAATCCAAAATATCCGCGTTGGCAGGCGGGTTGCCAATAAGAATTCTGCGCGGAAAAAATTCGCGGCGCGCGGCTCATCGATTTCCTGCGGCGGCGAACGACCCTTTCCTGCGGAGCGCCAGCGGGTTCGGTTTCCTTCACAATTGGCAGGGCTGGAACAATCGGAACGACGGTTTGACAAACGCGTGTCACCTAAAGTACAATACACCCGTTCGGGTGGCAGTACGTTTCTTCAGCGGGGTTCCCCACCCCCACCTCCTTGGCGTCTGCTGCCCGGACTTCGATTAGGGAAAACTGAGAACTTGGAAGGTTCGGTGCTTCACAAAAAGCCTCAGGCAAAAGCCCGGACGGAACAAAATCACCGGCCATGAGACGTGTCATACACCCTTGGACCAGAAACCCTTTTGCAATATCGCAAGGACCTGCTTTGCGCCGCCAAAGGCGTTCATCCGGCCAGCCGGTGGAGTCAGTCCTGGGATCCGGACATGAAGAGAACATCAACCCGCAGAGGCGCGCCGTGGGGCGCGTTTCGATCAGTGAGTTACTCCGTGGTTCCGCTTGACGGCCTCAACATCATTTCATACGTTCTGCTGCCCCAAGCGGGGGCGTAGCTCAATTGGTTAGAGCGCTGCCCTGTCACGGCAGAGGTTACGGGTTCGAGCCCCGCCGCTCCCGCCATTGTTTTCTGGGCTTTTTTGAAGATTTAGCTTGTGTTCCTGACAGTTTCCTGACAGCATCGGGACATGAGCAGAAAGAAGGCGGAATTCCCTAAGGTTATTCGAGTCGGCCAGACTAAGGCCACTATTTATAAAACTCCAACAAACGGCTGTGATTCGTTCACGGTGGTTTGGTACGAAGGGGCTGTCAGGAAACGAAAGGCGTTCGCTGATCTCGGATTGGCCGAGGTTCACGCGAATGCGCAGGTGAATAATCTCTCTCAAGGGGAGACGCGGGCGGCAAGGTTGTCAGGAGAGGAGTGTCTGGAGTACGTGCGGGCCAGGAACACGATTCAGGGTTACGCGCTTTCGCTCGACACGGCCATGGCCGAGTGGCGCGAGGCGAAGGAGTTGCTCAAGGGTGGGTCGTTGGTTGAGGCGGTGCGGTATTACGTCAGGCAAAACGTGATGAATGTGCCGGCCAAGACGGTCCAGGCGGTGCTGGACGAGATGATTAAGGCGAAGCGGGCGGAGGGGTGCAGCGAGCGTTACATTGAGGACCTGGAATCGCGGTGCGGCAAGTTCGCGCGGGAGTTCCCGCGGATGATTGCGACGATCAACGGGCTGGAGATTAAGAGCTGGCTGCAGGAGTTGACGCGGGAAGGTTCGAAGAAGGACAAGCGGGCGCCGCGCAAGCCGGTGACGAATCGGACGCGGAACAATTTCAGGCTGTGCATTCAGACGTTGTTTTCGTACGCGAAGGCGCAACAGTATCTGGCGTTGGACTGGAATGAGATGGCTTCGGTCCCGCTCTGGAAGATGAAGGAGGAGCAGGTCGAGATTTTTACGCCTGAGGAGATGAGCATTTTGCTGGCGAACGCGCCGGACAATCTGGTGCCGTTTCTGACGATTGGCGGGTTTGCCGGTTTGCGGAGCGCAGAGATTGAGCGGTTGGACTGGTCGAAGGTGGATTTGGAGAATGGGTATATCACGGTGGACGCGAGTATTGCGAAGACGAATTCGCGCCGGTTGGTGCCGATTGTTCCGAATCTGAAGGCGTGGTTGGTGGATCATAAGAAGACTAATGGGCCGGTGCTCGAGCTGGCGAATGTGGTGAACGCGGTGAAGCGGCTAACGAGTGCGACCCGGCCGGTCGACCCGTCGAATCCGGAGAGGTTGCTGGCACCGCGGGTGCCGTGGCGGCATAACGCGCTGCGGCATTCGTTTTGCAGTTACCGCCTGGCGGATGTGAAGAGTGCCGCCCAAGTGGCTCTGGAGGCCGGGAATAGTCCGCAAATGATTTTCCAGCATTACCGTGAGCTGGTGACGGAGAGGGATGCGAAGGCGTGGTTTGCGATCACGCCGGAGAGCACGAAGGGGCTGAGGGAGAAGGCGGAGAAGGAGCGGCAGGCGAAGATTGTGGCGCATCCGGCGCTGGCGGCGGCGTGAGGGATAGTGAGGGATGAAGACACGGGAAGATTTGTTGCGAACGGTGTACGAGTGCCAGAGCTGTCCGGAATCTTTTGGGTTCAGTCGCCCGGGTCCGGGGCGGCCGTATTACAAGTTTCCGCCGACCATAGGAGCGAGCGGACGGGCAGAGGTTCTGTTCGTCGGCATCAATCCAAGGCGCGCA
>DATGLT010000453.1:0-14635 GCA_035294005.1 Verrucomicrobiia bacterium | reverse complement strand
TCGGATCCTCGCCGGACTTGGGTTCGAAGCACTGGCGACATCCAGCGGCGCGTCAGCGGCGGCCTGCGGCCGGCGCGATGGGTCCATGCAAAGAGACCAATCGCTGGCCAATGCCCGGGCAATCACTTCGGCGACCGATCTTCCTGTTTCGGGAGATATGGAGAGCGGATTCGGTGGGGCGCCGGAGGATGCGGCGCAAACCGTTCGAATGGCTGCCGAAGCCGGGTTGGTCGGTTGCTCGATCGAGGATCACACCGGGGATAAGACAAATCCGTTGTACGAATTGGCCCTGGCGGCCGAACGCATCGCCGCAGCCGCCGAAGCGGCAAGGTCTTTGCCAATTCCTTTTATGCTCACCGCGCGAGCAGAGAATTTCGTGCGCGGCAAACCCGACCTGCGCGACACAATCGCGCGCCTGCAAGCCTATGAACGGGCGGGCGCCGACGTGCTCTTTGCGCCCGCGTTGCCCGATCTTGAAGCGGTGCGCGCCGTTTGCTCCGCGGTCTCCAAGCCGGTGAACTTCATGGCCGGCGTTCGTGGAAAATCCTTCACCGTCGAACACTTGGCCGCAGCCGGCGTGAAACGCGTCAGTTTGGCCTCTTCATTGTATCGCGCTGCAATGACCGGTTTGATCCAGGCGGCCAGCGAAGTCAGGAACCGCGGAACCTTCGGCTACCTGGACGCCACAATCACGACTGCCGATTTGAATGCGTTCTTGCCCGAATAGGGAAATGTTCCGCGATCCGAACCCGCAGGGTTCGGTGAACCCTTCGGGTTCATTTCTGGTTCATGTCCGGCGGAAACTCGTCATTTTGGCCTTTAGCGTCCGGGCGTTAGTCGCTAATTTATGTTGTGCCCTTATTCAAGTACGAAGCCATTGATGAGCGCGGGCGGACGCACAGCGGGACAATGCCCGCCCAGGACGAATCGAGCCTGGAGATAAAGCTAAAGGAAACCGGCCTGTGGCTCACCGAAGCGATCGTCCACTGGCCCAAGGTGCCGGCCGACAGCCCGAAAGCGGCAATCCGGCGCTTTTCTTTACACGGCACTCAGGGACGCAGGGAATTGATCGATTTCTGCACACTCATGAGCTTCCAGATCCGCTCAGGGGTGACCGCGGTAAGAGCATTGGAAGTAGCGGCCCAGGATTGCAAAATGCCGGGGTTCAAGCTCGTGCTTGAAAACCTGCAACGCCAGGTCGAAGGCGGACTCAAGTTCCACGAGGGCATGGCGTTTTTTCCGAAAGTCTTTTCGGTCCATTTTCTCACAGTAATCAAGGCAGGCGAAGCCACTAGCAAACTTCCCGAGGCGTTTGCCGATCTCAAAGAATACCTCGAATGGGTCGAGCGCGTCCTCGGCGAGGTCCGCCAGGCAACGCTTTACCCGACGATCGTGCTGGCGGTTGTTTGCGCCTTCGTGCTTTTCCTCTTCACGTTTATTATCCCGAAATTTGCCTTGCTCCTTTCGAGCCTGCACGTCGCTCAACCGCTGCTCACGCGGTTGGTGTTCGGAGTTGGCAATTTCACCAAGGCCACCGCGTGGATCTGGCTGCCCGCCTTTACCGCAACGGTTGTCCTTCTGCTGGTGGGCCGGCGCGTTTCCCCGCGATTCGGGTATTTTCTCGACGAAGTAAAGCTCCGCGGCCCGGTTTTCGGCGAACTGAACCTGATGCTGGCGCTTTCACGATTCTCCCACAATCTGTCGATCTTGTACCGTTCCGGCATCCCGATTATTCAGGCGCTCAACCTCTGCCAGCAGGGCCTGGTCGGAAACCAGGTTGTTGACCGCGCCGTGGCGGCCGTGGAAGAGGATGTCAAAACCGGCAGCACCCTGAGTGAAGCGATGCATCGTCAGCGCGTCTTTTCGGCCCTGCTCAAGCGCATGGTCGCCATGGGTGAATCCTCGGGCAACCTCGACAAGGCCCTCGACAATGTGTCCGAATATTATTCGGAAGTGATTCCCCGCCGGATTAAGCGCATTTTCAGCATCCTGGAACCGATGCTCATGTTGTTCCTCATTTGCCTGGTCGGGGCTGTTGCCCTTGCAATTTACCTGCCCATCATTAGCCTGATGGGTGCTATCCGATGAAAATGAACCGGCGGCGTCCGCTTTTGCACAGTTCGCCCGCAGGATGGCGGTGTTGTTCCAGGACCATCGCTGCGTTCACACTCATCGAAATGATCGGCGCTCTCGCGGTCGTCGCGATCCTTGCGTCACTTCTTGTGCCCGTGGTTGTGCGCCAAATTGACCAGGCGGCCTGGACCCAGGAAGTGACCAACCTTGGCGCGATCAGCAACGCCATTGTCCTTCAGACGCTCAGAACCAAAACGCTCCACGTCCAAACAGCCTGGCCCTCCGACGCCGCGGTTTGGGCTGCCATGTCGCCTAACAGCATCGCGACAAATTTTCGCGGAATCGGGCGCGCTTTCCTCTTTGATCCCAACTGCAGCCTGACACTTCCTTTTGCTCAGAACGCGGCCGGCGCAAGCGTCACCAACGCCCGCATTCTCATTGTCTCGACCATTGCCAAGGCGTTGCCGGTTTCCACTTCATCCGGAGTTTCTGCCAGCGATTTCAACAATATCTGGGTTGCTCCCGACCGGACCCGACCCGCCGGCGGCACCTGGAGTGCCTGGGCCGGCCGCGGCGAAGATCTCGTCATCCAGCGCATCAATCTCCAGCAGCTTTTCCATCATGTAATCCTTTTCAACCGTGACGGAACGAATGTGGCGGCCCCGGGCTACACCGTTGATACCAGCCCCGGGACAGTTGCCAATCAATGGGACTCGTTCTTTTTGGATGGTTCAATTCTCGGTTTAACGAACGGCACTCTGGTTTCGTCCGAAGTCATCAACAAAGATATGAGCCGCGTTTATGAGCTGGGAACATGGAACTCCGATATCGGGCCCGGCCCGATGTCCACGTCGGAACAATCGTTTACGAACACCGCCTACAATTTTCTACGCTCAAGCTACCAGACCAACAACGTCGCCAGCCCGGTCCAGGTGGCGCAAGCCCTGCAGACGTACATGAACGCGTATTCTTCCTGGGCTCAAACGTGCTTCTCGTATGATGGAGCACAAGGGCCGGACAACGTGATTGCCTATCAGATGCTCACGTCGAGTGTCAGCTGTTTCTGCCCGGTAGGGCACCATCGCGGGCCTGGCCTGTCCGGCCTCGATTGCACCATCGTGCCCTGATGTGATGCAAACTACCTTTCCAACCCCGGCGAAGTTCGCTGCCCGGTCCTCATACTATCCTGAACTCAGGGCATACTTTCGATCCGGGTTTTCTTTGCTTGAAGTCATCGGGGTTCTTGCCGTCCTGGCCATTCTCGCAACCGTCATTTTTTCCGCCACAACCAAGAGCGTGAACTCGGTCATGAGCAAGCAGGAGCGGGCCACCTTGCAGGCGTTTGCGAACGCGCTGCAAAATAGTGTCCTCAGAACAAGATACATCCCAGGTTCCAACGATTGGTACCAGGCGGTTGCCAATGAAATGGGACTCAGCCCCAATGCCGTTTTGTATAACGCGCGCAATCCCACAATGCCGCGTCTCTTTTTGTCCGACCCGACAATGGTTCTGGGGTCCAACGTCCCCGCGTTGCCCTACACGAACAGCGCGTTCGGATGCGCGCAACTTACCAACGCGCGGGTCATCCTCATTTCGACCCTGGGCACTCCGCTCACGGCGGCTCAGACCAACAGCAGCAATTTTAACGCGTTATGGGCAACGCCAGACGATGCCCTTGGCGAGGACATCAACGTCCAGCGACTCAACCTCGGACCCCTCTTCTCGCGGTTGCAATTAAACAACTGTTTTTCCGGCACCAACCAGGGCCTGTACACCGTCGATTCGTCCCCACTGGCTGCTGTGGGCAATCAGGGATTGGACGCCTACTTCATCAAGGGATCGGTCGTTCAATTGTATGAAACCCCCTCGTTGGCGCTGGATGTGAAGTTTGTTGTGTCTGGCGATGTCGGATATTTTTATGCCGACAACGTATGGCGTGATGTGCCTTACATGCCGATCAACCTGATGACCAACGCGGCGGCAGCTAACCTCGCCCAAATGCTCAGCGCCTCGGCTTCAATCTTTGCCGCGAGTCCTTTGAATATCAACGCCACCTACACGCCGCAGGGCGTCGTCGGTGCGTTGAGTAATTTTCTTTTTTCCTACTCGGTGTACGCCGCCAACACCAACGATCTGAATTATGCCAACGCAGCCGCGGCGCAAGTGACCCTCCAAAGTGCGATGATAGGCCTTACGAACGGGATTGTTCAGGGCGGCGTCCTGGGCGGTTGCCCCCATCCTTAGCGAAGGGGCAAGGGTTGTGCCCGGATCCCGAACCCGCAGGGTTCGCAGCGAGTAGCCGTGGGTCAGGGGGCAGGGGACCTGGTCGCCTGACCCACGGAACCGCGCCGAAAAAATCAACAACAACACGGCGAGATCCCCGTTCCGGGTGATGATTGAAATCTTCGGCGACGTCATACGCCGTTTGCATTTGCTGGCACCCGTCCGGGTGCGGACTGACTATTTTTTGGCGCTACCGGGCGTCTCCGCTGCGCTGCGACGGCCCGGGTACCGGCTGTGAACCCTCTCGGGTTCATGTTGCATATCCGATGGGTCCCCAGAGCAATTTGTGGGTCGCATCCCTTATGCCCGAACGCCCGCAAGCCTGCCTTGACTTGAGAGTGCTCCTCCCTACATTGCGCTCACAATCAGGATATGCATCTGACCCGATGTGACAGCACTTTTTCGGAGGCTATCCTGGCCATCTTCAACGAAGCCATCGCCAACTCGACTGCCCTGTACGATTACAAACCTCGAACGAGCGCCTCGATGGTTTCATGGTTTGAGAACAAAAGCCGTGGCAACTTCCCTGTGTTCGGCGCGGTGGATGACGATGGCAAGCTCCTCGGGTTCGCCAGCTACGGAACTTTTCGCGCCTGGCCTGCTTACAAGTATTCAGTCGAGCACTCGATTTATATTGCAGCCGGTCATCGCGGAAAGGGCCTGGGAAAGCTACTGCTCAAGGCGCTCATTGATAGCGCGCGCCAGCAGCAGTATCACGTTTTGGTCGGTGGCATCGATTCGCGAAACCAGGCGAGTATCCGGCTTCATACGAGTTTTGGATTCAAGCACGCCGGGACGCTTCGGCAAGTGGGCTTTAAGTTTGGGGAATGGCTCGACCTCGATTTTTACCAGCTGCTGCTGGACACTCCAACGGCCCCCGTCGACGGCTAAACGCCCATGGCCAAGCTAAGGCGCCGGTTCTGCGAACAAGGCGACCCGGCTCGCGCCAGGCCGCCTTGCCTAACCAACCTAACAACTACCACAATAACTAACCCCACGGAAATATACGACAGCATGAAAACCCCGCAAATCGGGTTGCAACGCGGCATGGCGCAAGGCGTTAAGAGCCACCGGCACCACGCGCGCTAAGTTCTTTCCCATGACCTCGCTCACCGAGACCGTCCGATCTGAGATCAGCAGCCGCGGCCTTTTGCGTGCCGGGCAGCCGGTCCTGGTTGCGGTTTCCGGCGGGGTGGATTCAATGGTGTTGTTAGCAATTCTGCACTCGTTATCGAAGCCATTTCGTTGGAAGTTGACGGTTGCCCATTTCAACCACCAATTGCGTGGCCTCAGCAGCAACGCTGACGAGCGGCTGGTCTCGAGGACCTGCGCCTCATTGGGTGTTCCAGTAACGGTTGGCCGGGCGAATGTTCGTGCCTTTGCGAAATCAACGGGTGTGTCACTCGAAATGGCCGGCCGCACATTGCGTCACCGATTTCTTGCCAAAGCCGCATCAGATCGTGGAATTCGAACCATCGCGGTTGCTCACCACCTTGACGATCAAATCGAGTTGCTTTTTATCCGGTTATTGCGCGGCAGCGGCACTCAAGGGTTGGCCGGAATGAAATGGTCGAGCGCTTCACCCGTGGATCCACAACTCGAAGTGGTGCGGCCGCTGCTGAATTGCTCGAAACAGGTGCTCCAGGAATATTCGGTTCAACATGGGGTTCAGTTCCGTGAAGATGCCAGCAACGCCAGCGTGGAAATATTGCGAAATCGGATTCGGCACGAACTCCTGCCACTGCTGAGAACGCGGTACCAGCCCGCGCTGGACCGCGCCATCACCCGTGTCATGCGAATTGTGTCCGACGAATCGTCTTTAACCTGGAGCATCGCCGAAGAGTGGCTGGCACGTCACCGGATAGCGAAGAAGGACGATTCGCGTCGGACCTCTCTTTGGAAGGTTCCAAACCTTTCGAGCTACTCCTTCGAGGAGTTGCCCGCCGCAGTGCAACGGTGCTGCGTGCAGCACCAGCTGTTGGCCCTAGGTGTCGAACCAGATTTCGAACTCATTGAACATTTGCGTCGGCATCCGGGAAAACAGATCGAAGTGAGCCGGACATCTTTTTCCTCGCCTAAGCTCCAGCCGGACAAAACCGATCCTGGCACGGGCCTGGTGCTCAAACAACAACAAGGGCGCGTTACTCCAGTCAAAACAAGCCCCAAAACCGATTTCGAGCCTGGTTCGATTGAGCTAAACCTTGCTCAAGCCGGTAAAAAAAGGTGGCACGGCGTCGAGATGTCGTGGCGACTGAAAAGCGTCAAAGGACCCAAATTGCCTGCGCGAAAGAAAGGGGAAGAGTTTTTCGACGCCGCAGCCCTGGGCCGGCGGGTGGTCGTGAGGCATTGGAGGCCAGGGGATCGGATTGAGCCGATTGGAATGGGCGGGACTGTCAAGATACAGGACTGGTTCGTCAATTTAAAGCTTCCCCAGGCCCGCCGACGCAAGCTCCTGGTTGGCACCACTGAACACGGCCAGGTTTTCTGGGTTGAGGGGTTGCGGATTTCGGAACGGTTTAAGCTTACTCCAGGAACGATTCGCCGCTTGCATTGGCGTTGGCAAAGGCTTTAACTCAGGGCGGTTGCGGCACCTGGGTAATAATGCTACCTTTGCGACAACCGAATCAAAAGAATGCCAGACGAGAATAAATACAGCGACGACGAAAAACCCCCCAAAAAAGGCGAATTCAGGGTGCCCCCGCGAACCTGGATAGTATGGATTGCGATTTTTGGCGGTATTATCCTCCTGATGCTGTTCAAGGAGAAGCTCGATTCGCCGGCAGACATAATCAGTCAATTCAGATTTCAACAGCTGGTGGACTCGAACCTCATTGCCGAGGCGACGATCAACTATAACCAGCAGAGCCAGCTCAATGAGATTGTCGGCAAATATTTCAAGAGCGAGACAGACAAGACTCCGATTGCTTTCCGTGCGAAGGTCAAACTGACCAATGCGATGGAGGAGAAGCTTTATAGATTGCCACAGTTCTCACCTCGCGAGCCCAACACCATGCTGATGAGCGTGGCTGTGAGCGTTCTGCCTTTCGTGATCATCGCGGCGTTGATTTGGTTCTTCTTTATTCGCCAGATCAAGATGGCTGGTAAAGGCGCATTGAGCTTTGGAAAGAGCAAAGCACGGCTGCTGGCCAAGGAACGCAACAAGACGACTTTCAAGGATGTTGCAGGAATCGAGGAAGCCATCGAAGAGGTTTCTGAATTGGTGGAATTCCTGAAAGACCCAAAGAAGTTCCAGCGGCTGGGCGGCCGTATTCCGAAGGGAATCCTGATGGTCGGGCCTCCTGGAACCGGGAAAACGCTGTTGGCAAAGGCAATTGCCGGGGAAGCCGACGCGGCTTTCTTCAGCATCAGCGGGTCGGATTTTGTCGAGATGTTTGTCGGTGTCGGCGCCAGCCGCGTGCGCGACATGTTCGAGCAGGCGCGCAAGAACACTCCTTGTTTGATTTTCATTGACGAGATTGACGCTGTCGGCCGCAGCCGTGGACACGGCCTGGGCGGTGGCAATGACGAGCGCGAACAGACTCTCAACGCGTTGCTGGTTGAGATGGACGGCTTCGATACGCAGGAAGGGATCATCATCATCGCGGCAACCAATCGGCCCGACGTGCTGGACCCGGCCCTGTTGCGACCTGGTCGTTTTGACCGGCAGGTTACCGTCAATCTGCCCGATGTCCGCGGACGCGAGGCGATTCTCAAGGTCCACGCCAAGAACGTTAAACTGGCGGCTTCAGTCGATCTTTCCGTGATTGCCCGCGGAACGCCCGGCTATTCCGGCGCGGAGTTGGCCAATCTCCTGAACGAAGCTGCTTTGCTGGCCGCCAGCGAAAACAAAAAAGCCGTTACGATGGAGGAATTAGAGGAAGCGCGCGATAAAGTCCGATGGGGTCGCGAACGCCGCAGCCTCGCGATGACCGACGAGGACAAGAAATTCACGGCCTGGCACGAGGCGGGTCACGCTTTGGTCAATGTCATTCTCCAACATACCCACCCGTTGCATAAGGTGACGATCATTCCGCGGGGACAATCGCTCGGCTCGACCATGTCCCTGCCCAAGAACGACGTGCTGAATCGCCGTCGCAAGGAAATGCTCGATCTCATCGCCATGACCATGGCCGGGCGGATTGCGGAGGAAATTGTTTCCGGCGACATTTCCAGTGGTGCGGCGGGCGACATCCAGCAAGCCACCAACATGGCTAGAGCCATGGTGACTCAATGGGGCATGAGCGACCGTATCGGCATGGTCCAATACGGCGATGATGACGAGTATGTGTTCCTCGGCCGCGAAATGGCACGGACCAAGGTTTACAGCGAGTTCACGGCCCAGGAAATCGACGGGGAGGTCAAGCGGATCATCGATGAAGCGTACAAAACCGCTCATGAGATCATCACTTCGAATCGGGACAAATTGGAATTGATCGCCAATTCCTTGCTCGAATACGAAACGTTGGATGGCCAGCAGGTCGAGGAAATCGTCCGGACCGGAAAGTTTACGCCTCCGCCTCCGACACCGCATGTGGATCCGCCGCATGGGGCGGCCGCCGGCACTCCATTGCCTGAAAATCCCGGCAAGCCATCACAGCCGAAGCTGCCTGGCGGCCTGGGTTCTCCGGCGCCTGCGCCGGTTTGAGCGGCCGGTTCAGTTGTCCTCCGGCAACGGTTGGCCTTTGGTTTCGGGCGCCCAGTTCAGCCCAATCATTCCTAGCACGTAGATGCCGCACATCATGACGGCAACGATGCGAAATGGCATTCGGTTGCTCAGCCATCCCAGCAGTAAAGGAAACGGCGCGGCTACGTACCGCACCGTGTTGTAGCAGAACCCCACGCCCGTGCCACGAAGGCGTGTCGGAAAAATCTCGGGGAAATAAATCGAGTATCCCGCGAAAACCGAGAGCGTGGCAAAGCCCATCATCGGCAGCATCCAATACACATCGCTTTCTGTCTTGAGTGAATAGAAAACGTAGGAGACCACCACCAGGCAGACCGTGAACGCGCCGAAAAAGGCGGCCCGCCGGCTGAGATACCCGGCAGCCAGCGTGAACGCGAACATCCCACACAAGGACCCCAGGTCCTGCAGGAAAGTGCCTCGGCTCCGGGTTTGATCGATGAGTGTCTGGAGTTCCCGGATATCGCCGGGGAACAACTGTTCGATGAGTTGGCGGTTCAGAAAATAGGTATTCTTCGAGTCTGGATGTTTCTCGAGCACCCCGAGTAAGTTGCGCGTGGCTTTCTTTAGCGTGACCGATTCGAAGGCCGAAGCGTCGTACAAACTACCTGCCTTCATGATGCGATTGAGCTCGTCGACCGTGCTTTCGAGGAGTTGCGGCGGGAGTGCTTCGGAGGCGCTTTGGCGTGCCAGGGCCGAGCTTAGTTCGGGCGTCAGGCGCGTTCTTAACAAGGTCGTGGCGGGGTCAGTCCGCGAACCAAGCGCTACGCACAATTCCGTGGGCCGCGTGACGTCCGTTACGAGTAAAGGGCGGTTCTTAAAAGCGGTACTGATGAGTTCGGGCGAAAAGAATGCGATCCCCCAAAGGCCAACCATTCCAGCAACTCCGAGGCAGACCCCAACAAAGAGGTGCTTTCGCCAGCGTGGGTTTCGGAAAAGGTCGCCAAGTGAGCCCACGGACCTGCCGCCCTGGCCCGCGGCGGCCTGCGCTTTCGCCCGTTGCCAGGACGCCGGTTCTTTCAAGATCAACAGCATGGGCACGGCCATGATTGCCGGAAACACGCTCACGAACGAAAGCACCTGCCATCCGCTGTAATGACCCCAGAAGTTCTCGTGGCCCGGTGCGATTTTCAAGCTCAGGGCCGATGCGAGCATATTTCCGCAGGCGGAGAGCGCTTGCATGGAGCCCAGTGCCACCGTCCTGAAGTGGGGAGGAACGCTCTCGGCAACGAGGGTTGTTGCCGCGCCGAACATTCCGCCAACCCCCAGCCCAAAAATGAAGCGGTATAGAAGGAATTCCGCGCCAGTTCGTGCCAGTCCGGACAATCCTGAGAAAACGGAAAACGCCAGAAGCGCGGTCACCATGGTTTTGACTCGTCCATAACGATCGCTGAGCAGTCCAAAGGCGATTCCGCCCGTTGCCCACCCAATCATCAGGAGGAACGTGGCTGTCACGCCCCATTCCCGGACCTGGCTGTCAGTGGCCGCAGCCCCGAGCAATTCCCGCAAAGCAGGCTCGCGCGATAGAACAAAAACACGCTGGCCCATGCAGTCGAACAGCCACCCGGCGGCCGCAAGTACGACCACGAGCCAGTGGTATGCTGAAATCGGTTCCTGTGGAGCTGCCGTGGGTGACCCTGGTGCCGTTCCGATCGAGACCTGCGGAGCCGAGGACGATTTCATCAACCCATACTGGATTCCCGCAGCTGCAACAGTCAAGAATCCAGCGACATTCGCGTTCCGCGCGGTAGTTAATGTTTGCTTTCAACCTCAGGGCGGTTCAGGCACTTTCGTCCAGTCTGTTCGTTTTATGCGCGTCGTCATTGCCACTGCAACTGCCGGGGCCGGCCATTTGGCCGCTGCCTCGGCGCTCGAGGAGGCTTGGAGCGCGCTGCGCCCCCAGGATTCCCTCAAGAAGGTGGACCTGGTCGAATTCTTTTCGCCCATCCACCGGAAAATTCATGCCGACGGCTATGTGAAGCTGGTTGAGCATGCGCCCGAATTATGGGGAATGCTCTTTGGCAAGACGGATAATCCGCGGGTTGCCCGCCGGCTCAACGAGTTGAAGCGCGTCTTTCCGAGCCGATCTCGGGCTCGTTTCGCAAGGTATATCAGCCAGGTTGCGCCCGATGCGGTGGTGTGCACTCATTACGTTGCGTTGGATACGCTGGCGGATATGCGCCGGCAAATTCCAAAAGGGAGGCAATCCTCGCGCATGCCACTGGTCGCGACCGTGGTGACGGATTTCGAAGCGCACGCGCTCTGGATGGCTCCCTGTGTCGACCTCTATTGCGTCGCTACCGAGGAAACGAAAGCCAGAATTGTGGCGCGTGGAGCAAAACCGGGGCAAGTCGTCGTGACCGGCATACCGATAGCCGCAAAGTTTATGATCCTACCGAATCCGCGCGAGGTTCGGCAAAGGATCGGTTTGCGAGACGACCAACCCGTCATCCTTGTCCTGGGTGGCGGCTTCGGCATGGGACCCGTGGCCGAAATATTGTCGGAGTTGGACAAGGTTGAAGCGTCATTTCAGAACGTGGTCGTTACCGGGCGCAATGAGGAACTGCGGCGGGCTTTGGCTACTTGCGATCGCAAGCACCCGACCCACGTACTGGGTTTCGCCTCCAACATGCACGAATTGATGGCTGTGGCCGATCTCATCATCACCAAGCCCGGCGGGTTGACGACGTCCGAAGCCCTGGCGGCAGGAAAACCGATCCTGATCATCAACCCTATTCCGGGGCAGGAGGCGGCCAACAGCGATTTTCTGCTCGAACGAGGCGCAGCCGCCAAAGTTAACCGCGTGGAGGATCTCCCGTACCGGATGCGGCAGCTGTTTGCCAGTAAGAAACTCGCGCAAATGGCGCGCGCAGCCAAGGCGTTGGGAAAACCCCGGGCCGCCACGGATGTCTGCGAGGAAGTGGCCAAAAGGACCGAATTAGTGGCCGCTTAATCGAACTGAGCGGCAGGCTGTTGCCATACGATTACCCGCCACTTAATCTGTGACAATGCGCGATGAACTGAACGGACCGGTGGCAGAGGACGGTCTGGTCGAGTGCCGGCCTTCGGGGATCCATGGCGTGGGGGCATTCGCCCGGCGGGAAATCCCTGCCGAGACTCGGATTATCGAGTATCTGGGCGAGAAAATTGACAAGCAGGAATCAGCCCGGCGTTGTCAGTCCAATAACGTCTTCATCTTCTCTCTCAATGATCAGCAGGACATTGATGGGAACGTCGAATGGAACCCCGCGCGGCTCTTGAATCACAGCTGCTCACCGAACTGTGAAGCCCGGCTCGAAGCGGATCGAATCTGGATCTTTGCTTTGCGGGACATTCGGGCCGGTGAGGAACTTACTTTCAACTACGGCTTTGATCTGGTGGATTACCGAAGCTATCCCTGCCAGTGTGGATCCCCCGAGTGCATTGGTTTCATTGTCGCCGAACAGTTTTTTGAGCACGTGCGATTGCAGAACTTCGAGTTGTAAGCCGGCTCACTCGAGTGTTTGGCTGCAATTGGCGTATGTGCCCGCCGGCAAGGGACGAGGTTCGGATCGCGGATTGGTGATGGAGACGTCGCCCTGGAAAATATTTGCCGAGTTAAAAAGGACCGGTCCCTTCACTTCGAGTCTGTGACAGTTCCTGAGTGACGGAACCCCATCCTTGAGACTGACGTCCAGTTGATCGACAAGCTTGAAATGACCTGGGTCCAAAAGGATTGCTGGAGGTCCCGCTTCCCGCACCAGGGAGATTCGCCAGTCTTCAGTAATCCCGTACGCATCTGAGCGCAACGCGAGAAGGTCAGAGGTGGTTTTGACCGGCGCAAACCGGGAGCGAGGCACGACCAGGGCGCCGGCATCCTCGAAACACTGAATGGCGGCGCCCATTGCTGTTTCAAGTTGAAAGACGGCAGGAGAAGCGCCATCCCGCGGATCCACCGTCTTTTGATTCTTAATCAGCGGCAAAAGAAGAAACCCGCCATTTTCGCGCAGCATTTCCCAAAGCGAATCGACGCGAATCCAGAGATTGTTTGTATTAAAAAATCGGTGGCGCCGGATATCCTGGAACGAGGCCTGGTCTGACTTCGGGCATTGCGCTGATTCTCGCAGCAGACGCCGCCGGCCTCGGCGCGCCAGGTGCCCTCCCTTCGAGTCGGACGCCGTGCGTTCGGCGACCTCCATCAGAAAGGGTTTGCCCGAGTTGGCAAAATAATCGAGCACGCCCAAATCGAGAGTTGCCCCCAGGTTATCAGAATTGGAAACGAACAAATATTTTTTGCCCTGCTTCAGCCATGCCTCAAGGAGGCCTGAACTGAGCAGAGAAGGGTAAATATCACCGTGGCCCGGCGGGCACCATTCCAGCTTTGGATTAGGCGGCCAGGAAATCGGCCGAAGGGTTTTGGCATCGACCTTGGGAGCCTGGCTTTGCATCAACTCCAACTCCTCGGGTTTCCCGAGCTTGGGATATCTGGCAAGGAAACTCCTGGTATCCGTGCTTGTGCTGTAGCTGTTCATCAGCACGAAACTCAACGGCACTCCATGCTTTTCCCGCAAAAATAGGATCTGCCGCGCAATAAAATCCAGAAACGTGAGCCCGTTCTTTACCGGCAGCAACGATTTTGCCGACTCCAGTCCCATGCTGGTTCCCAGGCCACCGTTGAGTTTGATGACCGCCGCCTGTGAGAGCAGAGCGGGATCGGGCTGGCGCCCAGCCTTTACCTCTTCAAGCGCTGGCAAGGCATCGACCGGTTCGATGCTTTGCTCCGGGATCAGCCCTGTGTCGCCCGCCCTGAGGCTGTCATAACTGTGCTTAAAGGCGCGGATGGCCATTTCGGCGACCCCCGCCGAGCGCATCCTGGTCTCAAATTCCCCAAACTCAGGTGTTTTCGATTCCATTAATTGAATTGATCATGTCATCAGTGGGAGTGTGTAGAAATGGGGAACTCCGATCACCCGGTGGTAAGAGAGAGTCAACTCTCGATCGTTTCGGGGCATTACTAATGCACCCTTCTAATCGCGAAAATTAACGAACTGAAGCGCGGCGGGAAACTCTCCGCCGCGAACGGCGGCAATGACCTGCTGCAGTTCGTCTCTGCTTTTGGAAGTGACGCGGATTTCGCTTCCCTGGATCTGAGTGGTGACCTTGAATTTTCGGTCGCGTATAAACCCGGTGATTTGCTTGGCAACGGGTTGTTCGAGACCTTGCTTGATCTTGATGACCTGGCGGGCGTGGCCCAGGGGCGAAACATCCGGTTCGGTCTTTTCCACGTTTTTCAAACTGATGTTGCGTTTAGCCAGCTTGGACATGACGATTTCAGTCAAAGCGCGGATCTTGAATTGGTCTTCAGCAGAGAGCTTGATTTCGTCCTTTTCGAGCAGGATCTCGGCTGCGCTTCCTTTAAAATCGAAGCGGTTGGCCAATTCCTTCTTGGCCTGGTTAACGGCGTTCTCGATTTCCATCGAGTTGACTTGAGACACAATATCAAACGAGGGCATGAGGAAATTTAAGCGGGAACGACTAAAAGGAAAAGCCAATTGACGTCGCCGACCTGGCCTTGGGATGTTCGGCGGGCGAAGCGACCGGCTCAATCCTGCCTCTGGC
>DATGLT010000452.1:0-28200 GCA_035294005.1 Verrucomicrobiia bacterium | reverse complement strand
CACACCCGTCTGCTCCGGTCCGCGCCAGCTCAACCAGCCCCGAACCGGAGCAGCCGTGGTGAGTGCGGTTGCCAACAATGAAGCGAGCAGCGCGCCGGTTCGAGCAAGTCCGGCCGCTTTAGCGCGCACAACAGCGCGCCTTGTCACAAAGAAACAAAGCACCAATCGGTTATCCATTTTTCCTCTAATCCGCTAATGAAGACGATCGCATACTGGATGATGTTCAATGATTTTGCAAATGCAGAGTGCTTACGAGCGGTGCGGGCGCGTTCACTGGGTCAATCGCGTCCAGCGTTGCGCTTTCATTTCAAACCTGGGCAGCGAACCCGGAGCCAGCAGTTTCACGGGCACACGCAGGTTCAACACCGTCTGTAAACTGCGTTCCAGCCGCGCCTGGAGCGATTCCGGGCCGGCCGCCGACGCGGGGTTGGGTTCCACTTCCAGGGTCAATTCGCTCATGGCCTTGCGGCAGTCCAGCTGCACGCGATATTCCATCACTTCGGGACAGCCGCGAACAATCTCCTCGATCAAAGTCGGGTAGACGTTGACGCCCCGAACCACAACCATGTCATCGGCGCGGCCGAGAATGCCGCCGGGGAGCGCGAGGTCGCTTCGGCCGCAATCGCACTGCGCGCGCTCGCTGTACCGCACAAGATCTCCCGTTCGATAGCGAAGCAGCGGCGACCCCGTCCTATCCAGAGTCGTAAGGACGAGTTCCCCGGCCTGGCCGGGGCCGGTCTTTTCCGCGGTGTTTGGATCGAGCACCTCGGGAAGGTACGCGCTTTCGAGGACATGCAAGGTACCTGGGTTGGCGGGGCATTGGTAGGAGACCGGGCCGACCTCGGTCATGCCATGATGATCGAAGACCGTGGCACGTTTCCAGGCCGCTTCGACGCGCTTGCGCGTGGCCGGGATGCTGCCTCCGGCCTCGCCCGCGACAATGATGAGCCGCACCGCGCTGCGTCCCAGATCGATTCCCTTTTCGGCGGCGACCTCACCCAAATGCTGCGCATAGGTGGGCGTGCAGCAGAGCACGGTGATGCCGTTGTCGACAATGGCCTGGAGCCGGGCAAGGCTCGTCATCGAACCTGCCGGAAAGCAAAAGCAACCGGAACGAACGACCGCATCCAGCGCAGACCAGAATCCGAGAAAAGGGCCAAACGAAAATGCGAAAAGAAACCTGTCGAGGCGCGTTATGCCGGCGGCGGCGAAGATCTGGGACCAATTCTCGATGATGTGATTCCAGCTTTCGGTGGTGTCGAGCCATCGCATTGGCAGAGTGGTCGTGCCGCTGGTTTGATGACACCGAACATAGGAGTCGATCGGGCAGGTTAAACCGGTGCCGTAAGGCGGATTCTCGAGGCGGTCCCTGACCAACTCATGGCGGGTGGTGAATGGAACCGCGGCCTTGAACCCCTCGAGGCTCGAAGCCGCTGCAGCTAAATCCGTGTCATGGAGTTTGCGCGCGTAAAACGGGTTCGCAGCGTGAATGGCCTGGAGAAGGGCGCGAATTTTGCCCAGCTGCCGCTCCTGGATTTCGCTTCGGCCGGGAAACTTGTCCACAGTCAAGAAGGCCTGACTAAAGCGCGCCGCCGGCGGGACCGCGATTCAGGGATTGAGTCGAAGCGGTTGCGGCCGGAGCCGGGCGCGCCGGTGCTGAAGCCGGCTTATAGAGAGTCACCAGGCAACCGCCCACAGCGGCCAGAGCAATTCCAAGCACAAAAGGAATCGGGAGCTTGCCCCAACCTCCGGCCGGCGGGTGGAGCAGCAGTGAATAGATGGCGTTCAAGACCGGAGCCCCGGCAAATACAATGGACATGACGACCGCAGGGGAACCTTTCGCGCCGAAGGCCAGCAAGACACTGAATGCCCCCACAGCTCCGACAATCCCGGCAATCAGCGACCAGGCAATGCCGCCGGGCGTGAAAGTCCAGGAAGCACCTTTGACCAGCAGGATTGCCACCGGTGCCAGGACCGCCGTCAGGAAATAGGCAATGCCGACGCAAAGGAAGGCTTTGTAGCGGCCGTGGACAGGATCCTGCATTCCCATTTGGCCAGAGTGAAGAAAAGCGCCGTACAAGCCCCAGCATCCCACGGTAATGAGGGAGAAGAAGAGCCAGCTTTGATGTTGAGGCTGTGAAGCGTTGAGTTGGTTCATATGGTTTGAATTCTTAAAAATTCCACCTCCGCGGCGGGGGTGTTCGAGTCATGATTTTGTCAGAACTTCAGTCGCCGGCCGGTTTTGTTTTGGACGGGCTCCATTGGCAAGCACCCCCTCGGGCGCTTCCTGGATTTTGTCTGCGAACGCCTGCGGCAACGGGACAGCTTTCATGGAGCCGTCGGGCTGTTTAGCAGCGCAAACAGCGACCAGCCTGCCGCGCGCCACTTCCACCGGCGGATTGGCGTTCAATTTCATGAATCGGAACTGGTATGTCAGGGTGCGGCCCGCTTTCTTCTCGACGAGCAGGCGCATTTGGACTTCGTCTTCGAACCGCAGAGGCAATTGGTAATCACATTCAGCGTGGACCCGCGGAAGACAGACATCGAAGCCGCAATTCGACAGAACGACAGAGAGTCCGAGCGACCGCATGAAAGCTGTTTCGGTCACTTCCATGAACCTGAAAAAGTTCGAGAAGTGCATGATCCCGGCCATGTCGGTGTCCGAGAACTCGACGCGCCTGGTATGCGTGAACTCAAAAGCCATATCCACGTCAGACGCAGGACGGCTCGGCGGTGCGGAGCAACGGAGCCCCATAAGGCAGCGGTTCGGGAACCTCGGCCGACTCGGCCACAGCCGCGTACAACCTGGAAAAGTCCTTGTTGACGTCCCCTGACAGGCAATCGGTGATGGGGCCGGTGGTGTCGGGATATTTATCGGTGAGCTTGCGAAAGCTGAAGTTGGGATCGTAAAAAGCGTAAACCAGCTTGCGCATGTTTTCTATGCCCTCGCGCAACAAGCGGCTGTACTCGGTGAAGCGTTCCGCCGAGAAATCCTGCGCCACATGCGCTTCGTGAATCACATCGGCAGCCATCGTCCCGCTCTTGAGCGCCAGCATGACTCCCGAGGAAAATACCGGGTCAAGAAAACCAAACGAGTCCCCCGCCAACAGCAGCCCGTCGGACCCGCAATATTTCGAACGGAACGAATACTCGCTGGTGATAAAATGCTGGCCGACCTGCGTGCCGCGCGAGAGATGATCCTTTATCCAGAGGTTCTGCTCGATCTCCCGGTTAAAAATGTCGCGCGGTTCCCGCAGTCCGTCCCGGGTCAGGTACTTGCCCTCGGCGACGACCCCCACGCTGATCATATCGCGATGCTGCGGGATGTACCAGAACCAACCTTTTTCAGGGACATACGCCACGGTGGTCGCGCCCTCCTCGATCCCCGCGTCACGCTTGGCGCCGCGGTAGTATGTCCACACGGCGACTTTGTTGAGCTTGGGTTCGCGCACGCGCCAGTTCAAGCGCATCGGGACGAAGGCTTCCTTGCCCGAGCAGTCCAGGGTCATGGGCGCACGAAATTCGAGCAGTTGCCCGTTTTTGGCCTGCGCCCGAACACCGAGGGTGCGGCCGTCTTCCTGGATGAGGTCCTTGACCGTGGTCTCCTCAAGAACCTCGGCGCCTTTTGAACGCGCATTTTCCATCAGGATTTGGTCGAATTCAGAGCGAAGAACCTGCCACGTTTGCGCAACCTCCGGCTCGTATCTCGTGGAAAAATAAAACGGCTGCGACGCTTTGCCCGAAGGGGAGACAAATTGGACGCTGTATTTTTTTACAAACACGGATTGGCGCATTTTTTCGAGCAACCCAAGCCGCTTGAGGGGAAAGCAGGTGAAGGGCAGCAGCGACTCGCCAATGTGATAGCGAGGGAACTTTTCGCGTTCAATCACCAGCACACGCAGTCCGCGCTCCGCGAGCAAAGCGGAGGCCGAAGATCCGGCAGGGCCGGCGCCAATAACAATGGTATCGAAGGTTGAAGGAGTAGGCATAAAAGGTGTCAGGGGGCCGGAGCCAGGATTTCAATGACTTCGGCCAGGAGTCTCCGCGAGCCATCCAGCAGCACGTTGCGGCGACCGTAGAGAGGGGCTTTGGGGGCCGCTTCCAAAACCGTTTGCAGGCGGGCATCGGGCTGGATGCTGAAAAATGCCTGGGGCCAGCTCAGGTGCGGAATGGATTCGCTCTCGAGAATATTTCCCAAAGGCCGTTCCTCCTGGAGCACGCACTGTTTGGCATTGGCTGGAAGATGGTTGAGGCAAATCCGAATCACACCGTATTCAACGGGGCGCGAGTCGGTGGCGCACTTCAGGACAACTTCCCGCAAGTAGGATTGTTCGTGTTGCTCTCGGCTGAATACGGTCAGGCGCATCGGCTGCTTATAAAATTTCTCCAACGTTGGAGTCATGTCTGAGGAATGCACCAGCAACTGCCGATACGGTTCAGGCATTTGGTGGCCATCGAGATCGTCGATGCGAGGAGCCGCGGATCCCGCCTTGCTGTAGAAACGCTCAAGCAAGGCCGCCCAACGGGAGGTTCGCACGGCTTTATCTCTCGGTGCTGAGGTTGTCGCAAGCATTGCCGGGCGGTCTACGCGTACCGGGCCGTCTTGTGTTCCGGCAGGAAAAATTCATGCACCAACCGGTCGACCTGCAGCAAGCCGTCGCGCGTCAGCTTCAGCCAGTCCCCGTCCGTGACCAGCGTCCCCCATGAGTGGAGTTGCGATAGCGGCTGCTCGAATCGGGACGTTACGTCCACGCCGAACTTGCGTTGGAAATACTCGCGGCTGATCCGGCCCAGCTTGAACTGCAAAACCAGTTCCCGGATCATTCGCTCTTCCGAGGTGGGCGTCAGCGCCCGGTAAACCGGCAGTTCCCCTTTTTTCAATGCTGCCAGATACGGTTCGAAATCGTGGAGATTCTGAAAATGCGTGCCGCCGATATGAGAAAAAGAGGCGACTCCCAAACCGATGAGATCGGCCCCTTGCCACAAGCTGTCGCGGTAAACGAAATGCGTCCGCGCCGGGTCCTTGACGGCCGTGTAGCCGCTGGCCACGGTGTAACCGGCCTTTTCAAGTTGTTCAAACGCGTCCCGCACCCAGTGTCGCTTGGTCTGCCAGTCCGCCACGGGGGCGGCCAGCCGGCCCTCCGCTTTCATTTCCTGGTAGATCTTCGTGTTGTACGGCACCTCCATCTGGTAGATGGTCACGCTGTCCGGGGACAATTCGATCGTGCGCTGCACGCACTCCTGCCAGTTCTCCTCGGTTTCCTCGACCATGCCCGCGATGAGGTCGATGTTGATCTGCGGGAATTGCAGCTCCCGGGCAAAGTGGAACGCGCGATGGATTTCGCGCGAGCGGTGCGCCCGGCCGTTGATTTCCAGAATGTGATCGCTGAAGTTTTCCACCCCGAGGCTTAACCGGGTCACGCCGAGGTCGCGGATGGTCTTGAGTTTATGATCCGTGAGCGTGCCGGGTTCGCATTCAAAAGTCACCTCGTCGGCGGTGTCCCACGGCAGAATGGCTTTCATGCGGTCGGCCAGGTCCCGCAACTGCGTTTCAGAAAGGTAAGAAGGCGTGCCGCCGCCGAAATAAACGAACTGGGGTTTGCGCCCGCCGATGAATGGGCGTTGCGCGTACAACTCAAGCTCGCGCACCGCCAGGTCCAGGTACGCCTTGATGGCGGAGGAATCTTTGTCCGTGTAGACCCGGAAATAGCAGAAATGGCAACGTTTGCGGCAGAACGGGATGTGAAGATAGACCCCCAGCGGCGTGCCGGGCGCCGGTGGCCGATCCAGCGCTGCGGTCACTTCCGGAGTGCGCTCCGGTTTCCAGAACGAAAACGGCGGGTAATTGGAGACAAAATAATTTCCGACCGTGGTTTCCTTTTCCAGCGGACTGCCTGGAGTTGCGGGTGCTTGTGACATGGAAATCGAGCCAAATTTATTTCAGCGCCAAAAAAGGGTCCGTGTACGAGCGGAACCGGATTTACTATGAAGCAGGCAGTATTATTTGGCAAATGATTTTGCCTTAAATGAATCAGGGGCTGATGCCGCAAAGCACATAATCTAATGCAACACCACCTGGGCGTTCCCTTTACGCAGTGTCAATCCACTACCGGCTTGAATGGGATCGACGCGTCCCGAGAAGCGTTTATTCAGCCCTCCGCCCGCGGAGGCCAAATGCCTCGAGCCACCAGGCCCAGGCACACCCCGAAAACCGCGTGCGCGCCCATGGTTACGCAGACAAAGCGCGCGGTGACGGGAATGCCGAACACTGCCGGGTAGGGCGTCAGCAGCATCCCCAATTCGAGGCCGGTGGCAACCGCAACCGCCCAGGCCCAATGCCTCCTGGCGGGATCGCCGATCAAGGCCAGATACATTACGCCGATCGTGATTCCGTTGCTGAAGTGGTAGATCCAACCGAGGATCGAGGCGGCGGCCGAATAATGGGCTTGCCCGGCGGGTTGCCCCAGCAACATGGCACCGAAGGCGGGGAAGACTTTGAAAAGGTTAAGGGCTGGAACAAAGGCATCGATGCCCCACTGGCGCGCATAGACG
Source organism: Verrucomicrobiia bacterium (assembly GCA_035294005.1). GTDB lineage: Bacteria > Verrucomicrobiota > Verrucomicrobiia > Limisphaerales > UBA8199 > JANXQE01. The sequence goes on along the minus strand of DATGLT010000452.1, from coordinate 21,648 downwards.
AATGGGAGGCGGAACAGGTCATAAGCCACAGCGGCAATGAATCCCGCCGCGGCTCCGACAGCAATCGGCCGGCAGAAGCGGCCCCGGGCTCGCGCCAGGTTCAGGCAGCAGAGGGCAACCAGCGCCGCGGTTGCGGGAAGGAATACGGCCGCAGCAAAAATTCGCATCGAACAAATCCCATAAAACTGCGCCAGCAAACAACCCAACGACGTCGTCGACAATAAGAATGCCAACAAACGCCACCCTGGTGTCCAACCGATCTCGAGCAGATTTCCGGGAGGCATCCGGCAATAATACCAACGATGCCGCCAGTTGGCGAGCGGTGCAGCGAAGCCAGGCTGAGTCATCGCATTTGCTCCGCAGGTCTGAGGGTTTTACCCGCTGCGCGCTCAAACCGGTCTCGCATAAGTTGGTAGGATGCGGCAATCGCAACGACTTCAGTTTTGAAAACCTTCCATTGTAATCACTGCGGCAGCCTGGTGTTCTTCGAGAACACCTGTTGCTTGAAATGCAAAAGCACGCTGGGTTTCCTGCCGGAACGAATGGAGATCGCCACGCTCGAAAAAGCCGGCGAAGGTCAATGGCGCGTTCCGTCTGCTTCTGCAGGCCCGGAACAGTACCGGCTCTGCGGAAACGGCGTCCGTCACCAGGTCTGCAACTGGCTGGTCCGGTCCGATGATCCTGAAGCGCTTTGCGAGGCGTGCCGGCTGAACCAGGTCATTCCGGACTTAAGCGTGGCGGGCAACCTCAACCGCTGGGCCAAGTTCGAGACCGCAAAACGCCGCGTGTTATACACCCTGAGGCATCTCGGGCTCTCAACCGAGGCGAACGGTCCGGCAACAAAACATCCCTTGCGATTTAGTTTCCTGGCCGACCCGCCTGGAGGTCCCAAGATCCTGACGGGTCATTCCAACGGCCTGATCACATTCGCGGTCGAGGAAGCCGACGATGACGTGAGGGAAAAGCGCCGCATCGCGCTGAAAGAAGTTTACCGCACTCTCCTGGGTCACGTTCGGCATGAGATCGCCCATTTTTATTGGGGCCTACTGATCGAGCGCCCTTCCAAACAGGACTCATTCCGCTTGGTCTTCGGGGATGAACGGGCCAGCTACTCCGAAGCTCTAAAGAATTACTATAGCCAGGGCCCGCCGGCTGACTGGAACCAACGCCATGTCAGCGCTTACGCAAGCGCGCATCCATGGGAGGACTGGGCCGAAACATTCGCTCATTATCTGCATATCCAGGATATGGTGGAGACGGGCGCCGGGTTTGGTCTGTCGCTTCACCCCCAACATCCCGCCGCTCCCTCGCTCAGCACGGATTTAAAGAACCTGAAAGACTTGGAGCAAGACCTGGATCGAATCATCTCAGCGTGGCTGCCCCTTACCTTCGCGTTGAACGAAATCAACCGGGGAATGGGGCTCCCGGACGTCTACCCCTTTGTGCTCTCGGAACTCGCTCTGCAAAAGCTGCGCTTTGTGCACGAGGCGGCGCTGAGTTTTGCCAAACGCGAAGCGACCAGTTAAGCGGGGCCAGCCATCCAATTTCGCGGGATGTCACAATTTCGACCCAAAGTCGTAACATCCGCCAAACGATCTTAACGATCGTAACGTTTACTTCCGTTCTCCGAGGGTCTTATAAGTCGTATAAGACTCCCTGACCTGGGCTGGATACGAGGTTCGGGCAGGCAGGAGAGAATACCAAACACATGAAAACACAAAATCATTTAAGAACAACCACGTTGCTGAGCATGCTGAGTGCGCTTGCCGCGATCAGCCCAGCTCAATCAGCCAGGGCCGAGGAAGGCGATCACGGAGACCATGCGCAAGTGAAGCACGTGCTTCTCATCTCTGTGGACGGCCTGCATCAATCGGATCTCGCATGGTACGCTCAAACGCACCCGCACTCCGCGTTCGCGACCTTGCTGGCCAAAGGCGTCGATTACTCGGACGCCAGCACCCCATTCCCGTCGGATTCCTTCCCGGGCTTAATCGGGCAGGTGACTGGCGGCAATCCGTCGTCCACGGGGATTTATTACGACGATACCTGGAACCATCATGTGTTTCCGGCGGGCACTAAAGATTGTTCCGGTCCCGTCCCCGGCGGAGAAGTGACTTATTTCGAAGCGCTGGATCTTAATCTCGGGGCGCTCGATGCGGGCCAGGGGCTGGTTCCGGCTCCGGGCAACGATCCCTGGGCCAACATCCTTCAACTGAACAGCAACCCGGCGGCCCTGATCGATCCGACTCAGCTGCCGGTCGATCCCGCCACCTGCAACCCGATCTACCCCAGCCAGTACATCAAAGTAAACACCATCTTCGAAGTCCTTCATAACCATCATTTGCTGACCGCCTGGTCTGACAAACATCCGGCGTACCAGATTCTCTCGGGGCCTTCCGGAGAGGGCGTGGATGATTATTTCACTCCCGAGATCAACAGCAGCGCCAATCCGCAAGCTCCGACGGACTCGAGCCAGCCGGACTGGACCAAGGACAACCTGTCGACGCAGCAATACGACAATTACAAAGTCCAGGCGGTGCTCAACTGGATCCAGGGACATCGCCATGACGGCTCGGGGAACCCCGGCACTCCTGCCATCTTTGGAATGAATTTCCAAAGCGTGTCTACCGGCCAGAAGCTCCCCACTTCAACAACCGAAGGCGACGCCTCCGGAAATGCTCCCGGCGGCTATCTTGCCGATGGCTCCACGCCCGGACCGGTGCTCAGCAATGCCTTGAATTTCGTCGACGCATCGCTCGAGAAAATGATCGACGAAATCCAAAAGCATGGCCTTTCGGATCGCACGGCCATCATTATCTCGGCAAAGCATGGCCAATCCCCAATGAACCTCGCGGCGTTGAACCGAATCAAAGACGGCCAAATCATCAATGCCCTGAATGCTGCCTGGAACAAAGATCACCAGGGCAGCGACCCCAATGCCACTCCTTTGGTTGCGCAAGGAACCGACGACGATGGAATGCTTCTCTGGCTTAACGACCGCTCGAGCATAGCCACGGATTACGCCCGCCAATTCCTGTCGAACTACAACGATTCGACTGCCAGCGTCGATGGCAAACCGGTGACCTCAGCGGGCCTATCCCAAATCTACACTGGAACGAAGGCGGCGGAATTCATGGGAGTGCCGGTAAGCGACCCGCGGGTTCCTGACGTAATTGGTATCGCGCAATACGGCGTGGTTTACACGGGACATAAAAGCAAAATTGCAGAACATGGCGGAGACCACGCCGAGGACCGCAATGTGCCAATCCTGGTAGCCTGGCCGGGAGCTCAGGGCGGGACAGCCGTGACGCGGCCGGTCGAAACGACTCAAATTGCGCCAACTATTTTGAAGCTGCTGGGCCTGAATCCGCGGGAACTCAAAGCCGTGCGGATCGAAGGAACACCGGCTTTGTTCTAACTAGATTCATAACCAACAAGTAGGATCACCCGCGGCTTCCGGGCCGCGGGTTTTGCTTTTAGACGGGTCCGAACACGAAGAGCCCGCAATGGCTTTCCTAAGGAGCGGCCAGGCGGAAGAAGAGCGCGCCCCGCGTTGGATCGATCGGCTGGGTCACTGGACTTGACGCGCCGCCAGGATAATCAAACCACCCGGAAAGATTCGTTGAGACCTGCAGATGAAAACGCGCATCCGACCATGAGAAGATTCCCGAGGATGCCGTGAACTGCAGCGTCGGTTGAGCCACTGCCGTCAACAGTCCACGAGCGGGGTCAAAGGACCAAACAAACCCGGGAGCCGGGTTTGGCGTTATCGCCAGGAACTTTCCGGTGCTATGGGTTGAGGAAGCCACCCGGAACGTCTGTCCATTGGTAACGCCCCACGCCGGAACGAGGTTGTGGACCAGGAGACGCCCACCGAACGCGATGGACGCTGCCTGAACGTTGCCCGCCGTGTTCTGAAACGGATCGATTTCGACTTCAAGAGTGCCTTGAGCTCCAAACGAAATATCGCCTCCGAAAATCAACGCCCGGGGCATATGATCCCTAACGAGCAAAGAGCCACTGCGGATCTCGGCCGAACCCGCAATCGACCCGCTGCCGCTGAGAACGCCACCCTCGACGAAAACCTTGGTTGGGCCGAAAGCGCCATCCACTTCGAGCTCCCCTTGCCCGATTCGAGTACCGCCCAGGTACGTGTTAGTGCCTGCGAACATGAGTTTGCCCGGACCAACTTTGCTGATCCCGCCTGTGCCCGTAATGCAGCCTGAGTAAATAGAAACTCCAGCAGGAGCAGCAATTGTGAGCACGTTGCTTCCCAAGTTAATGTTGCCGCCATTTCGGCCGCCCCCGCTCAGATTCGCGACCGCCTGATTCCCATTGAGGTAGAGATTGGCAGAGTTCGAATCTAAAAGCATGATCTGGGTAGTTGCAGGAAGGGTCTGGGGGGAATCGAGGCTGAGCTGGCCCTGGATCCTCAGCGAGCCCGCAAACAACTGGTTTGTTCTGAAAGATACCACGCCCGCACCTGGCAGAATGGTGACATTCGCATCTCCGGTCATGGCCGAGGCGATGGCCAGAACCGACTCGGAACCATCGGCGCGCAGCCCAACATCTCCACCCAAGCGCACAGCGCCTTCATAAACCGCGGTGCCATTGCTGCAAACGGCCAGTGCTCCGAACTGCTGTCCATTGTATTCGGTTCCGTAACCCTGGATCATCGCTTCGTTAACCAGATGGATTCCCGGAGCGAGGACCAGGGTCGAATTGTTCGGGATGATAAGAGGCCCCGTACCAAGCGAGTGATTGTTTCGAGCCACCAGGAACCCGCCTCCGGACAATTCAGTGCCTGCGGCAAAGGAATTGCTCGATTCGAGCAACGTGCTGCCTCCGCTTCGGACGATGAGTTGACCACCGCCTGAGATTGGGCCTGAAAAGATCTGTTGGCCGCTGCCACACAACATGAGGGAATGTCCCGAAAGATCCAGGGCGGCGCCGACGTTCAAAACTGAATTCGAACTGACCTCCCATACCTGGGATTGGCTCAACGAGAGCGGCACATTGACAGAAAAGCTGGCACTGGCCATGCCCATGTCGATTCCGTTTGCGATGGCCAGACTTCCACCGGCTTTGGCAACAAGGGTTACGTTTGAGTTGAGCGAACGGTCAAAGATGATGCTGTTGATGCTGAAGGGATTGGTTATGCTCTGCGACAGGTTTTGGAATCCGGTTCGATTGCTATAAGTAATGTCGGCGCCGGCGGGTGCTTGTTGAGGCGCCCAGTTTTGGCTGAGGTTCCACTCGCCGGAAGCGGCTCCGCTCCAGGCGACATTTGCGCGTTGCAAGCGCAATTCGGCCCGGAGGATTCCGACCATCTCAGGGCGCGACGTTACCAGGTTGTTCCGCTCTGCCGGGTCTAGGCCCAGGTCGTATAACAAGGAAGGCAGCGTTGTTCGCACCGCATAATTTCGAAGTTGCTTGAACCATTCCGGTTCCATTTCGGGGTTGTGGCCATCTCCAGTACTTGAGTCGATGAACATCCAGTTGTTGGACCGAATGCCGAACTGGCCACGACCGCTCTCGAAGATCAGAGATCGCCCGCCTTGCGGCGCGAGGTTTGTTCGCAAAAGTGAAGGCAGAAAACTCACGCTGTCCGGCGCGGCCCCAGTTGGAACGGTCGCGCCGGCGACGTCGGCAACGGTGTGCATGAAGTCGACGAGGCATATGGTTTGAGAGTTGGCGGAAGCCCCGGGAATTTTTCCGGGCCAGCGCGCCAGGAACGGCACACGGTGCCCTCCTTCCCATATATCATTCTTTATCCCGCGCAATTGGCCCATGCTCGCGTGTTGAAACTGCTGAAGCCGGTCATAGGCGAATTCGTCCGGGCCATTGTCGGAAGTGAAAATGACCAAGGTGTTGGGCGATGCGCCGGTTGCGTCCAGGGCATCCAACAATTGGCCAACTGCCCAATCCAATTCCTGAACGTAGTCCCCGTAAATTCCCGCCCGGCTCGAACCCTGGAACGATGCGGATGGCACGACCGGTTGATGGGGACCCACTAAAGGGGCGTATAGAAAGAAGGGCTTGCCAGTTTGTGCCGCGGACTGCCGGATCCAGTTGACCGTGTTGCTGGTGATCAGCGGAAGAGCGGCCGACCAGTCCCACCCGGGCATTCCCGGTCCGCCAAAGTGACCCTGCTGGCCCGAAACCGTCGGATACTCCACTGTGGGGACGCCAACCGTGCGATCATTTTCGATGAAAACGAACGGAGCTTCGTTCGGCACATTCATCCCGAAATAATAGTCGAATCCGCGGTCAACCGGCCCACCTGAAATTCGGCCCGTCCAGTTGATGTCACCGCATTTAACAGTTGTGTCGAAACCCGCCGGGGGGCGCCCGACGAAAGGCCACGAAAGGCCCAGGTGCCATTTTCCGAAACAAGCCGTCCGATACCCCACATTGCGCAGCATACCAGCCACCGTGAGTTGGTCGGGGCCAATCAGGGGCTCGTCCCACATATTGAGGACGCCTGACTTGAGCCGGGAGCGCCAGCAGTATTGCCCCGTTAAGATGCTGTAGCGGGTGGGGGTGCAAAGAGCGGATGGCGCATGCGCATCGGTAAAACGCATTCCCTGACTTGCAAGCCGATCCAGCCTGGGGGTTTGAATTCGAGACGCAGAGTTCTGGCAACTCAAATCACCGTATCCCAGGTCGTCAGCCAGAATGAAAACAATGTTCGGGCGCGCATCAATGGGCGTTGCGCGACTTGAGTAGAAGGCAAAAATCGCCAGGAAGGCCAGCCATGTGCAAGCGCAGCTGAGGACCGCCGGATTGAATTTCCGTGCGCCCCGCTCTTCCCCTAGATAAAGACGCCTATTTTCCACCGGGATAGGGGATTTTAAACCGACTTCGCCTGGGGTCAAACCCTAATTCAGAGTTGAAAAACTACTACCGGCGGCCATCCGTGGCGGCGTAGGCAACGAGCGGTTCTGTTTTTTGGAGGGTTTAGCCGCTCGTCACAATAACGGAGTTCTTTTCCTACGTCAGGAACCAGTTCGGAGCAACAAACGTCAGCTAATGGATGGAGCACTAAGTGCCAGCCCGACCCTCGGCTTTTTCCGCCGTTTTCCTGGCGTGAGCCAATATTTTTCCAACAGCTCGGATACCCGTCATCCGGAATACGGTTCCTGCAATGAAGCCGGTGGCCAGCATCACTGACAGCACCCCCACTCCCCTGCCCTGCGTCACGCCGGGCCGGGCTTGTTCTGGCCAAACGGTAGAACTTCCACCTTCCCTTGGAGCATTCACCTTTGTGCCCGTCGCCGAGGAGTGAGTTGCGCCCGCTGGTGATGGCTCGGGGGCGGCCAAGCCTTGCTGGGCTCTCTCCTCTGCGGTAACCGGCACGGCATACTCGGTCGGCCGAACGACTGTGCCGGTGTTCTTTGCGTAGACCTGGGTGAATTCGGCTCCGAAAAAGAGGATGACTGAGGCATAATACACCCACATTAAAATAATGATGACTGAGCCCGCTGCGCCGTACGTGGAAGTCGTGCTGGCCCGGCCAAGGTACAAAGCGAGCAGTTCTTTGCCGATCGTGAAGAGCAAAGTCGTCATGGCAGCCCCCATCCAGACCTTCTTCCAGGGAACCTTAACATCGGGTAATACTTTAAAAATCATGGCAAACAGGACCATCACGACTCCAAACGAAACAACGATATCCAGCCCATGTGCAAGAAAGCCGCCCATCGGAATACTGGTTTGAATGGCCTCGGTCATGGCGGTTAAAGCAGTCGAAAGCGCCATCGATATGAGAAGCAGGAAACCAACCCCAAGTACCATGGAGAATGACAAAAACCGGGTTCGAATCATCCCCCACACTCCTATTCCCGGCTTGGGCTTTACTTCCCAAATCGTGTTCAGGGAATCCTGGAGTTGGCCAAAAACGCCACCCGCCCCGAACAATAGAGCGATGACTCCGACAATGGTCGTTATAACGCTTGTCCCCTTGCGCTGCGAGGACATCATCGACTCGACCGTTTTGGCGCCGCCCTGCCCGAGCATCCCTTCGAGTTGATGGCCGACCTGGTGCCGGACGGACTCCGCTCCAAGGACCAACCCCGCAACCCCCACCACAATGGCCAGCAACGGACCGATAGAAAAAATCGCGTAATAAGCCAATGCAGCGCTCAGCCGCAACACGTTGTCCTCGCTGAATTCGCTGAATGTTTGTTTGAACACTCCCCAGATTGATTTCTTAGGCATTCCGAACCTCCTGAGGGGAACCTACACGTTTTACCATCCCACGCCACTGGGCTTTCAACTTCCGGACCATAAGGGTTTTTACTCTTGTGGCGCGGCTTGGTCTCCGCAAAAGGCCCTATTTGGCGCGCCCGCGGATAAGTTTACGTTGGGGCCAGCGCGACTTGCTCATCGCGCGGCCAAATGAAAAGGTGCGCCGTAGGGATTGATATCGGGGGCACGAAAACCCTGTGCCTGCTGGTCAATGAGGATTTTAACGTGATCGGCTCTGTCAAATTCAAGACGGCGTCGTTCAAAGGCGTTGGCAAATTTCTTCGTGAATTGGGCAAAGCGGCATCGTCCCTGAAGGCTTTGAGCAACAACAAGGGCCTTTCGCTTGCAGGCATCGGAATTGCCTGCGCCGGGCAGGTCGATTGCGATGAACTGAAGATAAAGAGCTCACCGAACCTTCTGCGCTTGGAAGGTTGCGCGGTCGGCAAGTTCCTGCAACGTGAGTTGGAGGCGAGCGTACGAATTGATAACGACGTAAAGATGGGAATGTACGGGGAGTATGTGCTTGGAGCAGCCCGCAAATGCCGGAATGCTCTCGGTATCTTCTTTGGAACCGGTGTGGGCAGCGCCGCGATCATCAATGGGGAGCTTTACCGCGGCGCTTCCGGGATGGGCGGCCAGATTGGAGCGCTTCTGGCCCAACCCGTAGGCGGTCCCAAAGCCGCTTTGAGTCACGGCATTGTCGACCGAATCGCCAGTAAAGCGGCCATCGCGGGCGAGGCGCTCGTCATGGCCGTCAAGGAGTGGGCTCCGTACCTCCATCGCAAGGTGGGCACCGATCTCTCCAAAGTCACCTGGGGGTCGATCAAGCGGTCCATTGAACATGGCGATAAAATGGTTGAGCAGATGCTGCGCGCCCGCATGCGAGTTGTCGGAATCGCCACTTCCAATGTTGTCAACTTCCTCAATCCCGAAATGGTTGTGTTGGGTGGAGGCCTCATCGACAGCTTTCCACTCCTGGCGATTCAAGAATTTGAAGGGGGCTTGCGCAAGTATCTTGTTCCGGAGGTTGGCAAAGTCGTGAAAGTGAAACCGGCTCGACTGGGTAAAGACGCCGCGGCACTGGGGGCTGCATATACGGTCCTCAAAAATCGGGATTAGGAGTTAGGGGAATGCCGCAACAGGTCGGCGGATGCCCGCCATGGAAAAGCGGAAAACAGCCACTGCTCCTTGAGTCCTCTTTGGTCTCATGCGCACCAGAGCAGATATCATCATCGTCGGAGCAGGATTTGCGGGCCTCTCGGCCGCCGTTTACCTCGGTCGGGCTTTGCGCGACACGCTCGTCGTGGACGCCGGCAAATCCATGGGCCGCTGGGAGCCTAAGGTGGAGAACTACCTGGGGTTTCCGGCAGGCATCAGCGGAAGGGGCCTTTTGAACCGCGCGCGGCGCCAGGCCGATCGCTGCAGCGTCCGCTTCAAGCACGATTTTATCGAAACAACGCAGCGGAAAGGGGGAGAATTTCTGCTGCAGAGCGCGTCCTGTTCTTATTGCTGCAAGTTCCTGCTCCTTGCGACCGGGATTTTTCACCTTCCTCCGGATATACCCGGGGTCAAGGCATGCCTGGGTCACAGCATGTTTTTTTGCAAAGATTGCGATGGCATGCGGGTGCGGGGCAAACACGTCGCGGTGTACGGATGGACCGACGACACGGTCGAGTATGCCCTGGCAATACTGGCGTATAGTCCGCACGTCATCATTGTGTGCGACGGGCACGCTTCAGCATGGGACCGCCGTCATCAGCGGTGGTTAACGAGCAGCCGCATTCCCGTAGAACCAGGGCGAATCACGCAGTTGCGCCGTAGCGGCGCCAAATTGGAAGCACTGGTCCTGGAAGACGGACGCAAGCTAAGAGCACAAGCGCTGTTCACAACGCGGGGAGATGTGATGTACAACGGACTGGCGAAACAACTCGGCGCCGAACTCGACGGCGAAGGTCAAATCGTGACGGACTCCTGCATGCGTACCACTGTTCGTAGGCTTTACGCGGCAGGGTGTGTCACCACCGCCAATTGCCAAATGATCATTGCATCCGGGCAAGGGGCGACCGCCGCACAGGCCATTAACCGCGAACTATTCCTGGCCGGCCTTAATTCAGGCTGAGCCCAGCATCCCCGGGTAGCCGACGAAATAACAAGCAACATTCCAAACAAGCACGTTCCATATTTTGTGCGTGTCTCCGCTGCTGTGCCCGCGTAGCTGCGCGCTTAGAGCCGCTGCTGAAGGGTGGGGGCGGCGGTCAAGGCGCCATTCTGAAGCAGAAGAGTTCCCGAACGCAGGTGCAGGTCCCTTTGCGGGAAAGGAATCTCAATCCTGTTTGCCTCAAGAGTTTTGTGGATGGCGTAGTAAATGCGGCTCCTGAATCGAAGCGGCTTGTCGGCCACCATTGTCGACCAGACGGCCAATTCGAAATTGATCGCACTGTCGCCATACCCCACAAACAGCACCTCGGGAACGGGTTCCTTTAAGATGTCGGGATCGGCGGCGGCTACTTCGAGCAAAAGCGTCCGTAATTTCTCAATGTCGGTCCCGTAGGCCACTCCGACAGGCAACCGTGTTCGCACCGTTGGATCCCCATGACTCCAGTTTACGACCGTCCCGGTTATCAGGTTGCTGTTGGGAACAATGATGCAGATGTTATCGCTGGTCACCACCTTGGTGCTGCGAAGATTGATCTCAGTGACGCGTCCGATTGCTCCGCTGACTTCGACCCGATCTCCCAACGCGATCGGCGCCTCGGCTAAGATGATCAAACCGCTGATAAAGTTGCTGACGATGTTTTGGAGGCCGAATCCCACGCCAACACCCAGTGCGCCCGCAAGGAAAGCCAGAGAGCTGAGGTTGATCTCGACGGCCATGAGCGACAGGTAGACGCCCAGCACAAGAAAGGTGTAGCGCCCAATCTTGGTAATAGCGAACTGCACCGACGGCCGCAGCCGCGATCGGCTCAAAATCCTTGCCAGAAAAAACCGGCGGAAAACCATCTCGCCCAGCCAAACGATCGTGAGCAGCACTACCAATTCGATCAAATGACCAACAGTAAACTGGACTCCACCCGCCTTGAGCAACGGAAAGTCCAGGAAACCGTTCCAGCGGCCGAGGATTTCTCTCATAGTTGATTATTGAACGCGCACCACCAGGAAAATTGGCCTGAAGGTACCGTCGGCCAGTGTAAGGATTCCGATGCGGCCATGCAATGCCCTGGAAGCGGTGCGGTAAGATGCCTTGACCCAGAAAAGCGCGCTAGCGGCGGACGTCTTTACTGAGACGAGAATAACTGCTGACCTCCGGGAGAAGGAGTTCTACTGGCGGCGACGCTGACCACCCGACGTCCCTCTGAGAACGAGAAGGCGGCTCTAATCGCGATCCCCGAAATGATAGCGGTGTCTGTCCCAGTGCCGATCCCGGTCCCAGTAGTGATCCCGGTCGTAGGGATGGTGATAGTGCTCACGATATCCGTACCGGTATCCGTAAGGATAATACGAGTAATACCCGGGCGAACCATAGCCGGAATAAGTTGTTGGGTACTCGCCCGACACACCGACGTAACCTCCTCCGTAGACGCCCGGGGCTTCGCAACCGCTGAGCAACGCAAGCAAACCGACCGCACCCAATGAGACCAAAAACCTTTTCATAACTTCCTCCAATTAAAAAGGTCTTCCAAAAAATGTTTGGAGCTATGGGGTTATTCGCCCCGGAAATAAAAGGCGGCAGGTCGGCGGGCCACGACCCCATTTACCAAAAGAAGCCCTGAAACAAGGGGTTGTTTCGAGCTGGAAACCTCCGCGGCTGAAGCGGTGCTTGCATCCGCCGCCGTGACAGGCCCCACCTCCACCACGCCCTCGGTGGGGGTTTCGGCCCAAACCCGGCTGTTAAACGCCGAAGCTGATGCGATCGCGAGCGCGTTCAGCGATCAGAAGGTCCATTCGAGCGCGACGGGCCACTACCCGGAGATACTTTCTTAACCGGCCGGCTTCACTGTTCGCCGGATCCGGCGACTCCAGCATGGCGACCAAGGCTCCGACTCCGGGCAGGCGATGAGGCAGCCATGCATTCACCCAAAAGTAGAATGGCAGTGGCACCGCTTCAGATTGCCTGACGCAAATCACGATCATGTCAGACCGGATCGCTTTCGAGACTGCTCCCGCCAGGACACCTGCATGGCGCAGGTCGCCAAGTTTCCACCATGTGCCTTTAAGCGCGGAGAACCCAACCACGCTCTGGACTTTCGAGTAAATCGCCGTTGCGGCGCCCCGGCTCGACGCGTCGTCATACAGCACCGTCATGTTCATGACATATTCGGCCGTGGGTAGCCCTGTGATTAGTTTATCCAAACTGGCCAATGGGTTGACTCCGTCGCGATTCGGCATACAAGTAACTGTTGTTATTTTGCCAGTTGACCGTTTTTGAACAGCTCGGTGCCACCGGGGTTTGTCCGTTGGCCCTGGCGTGTTCATCGTTCGGCGTCATTCAAGTCCGCAGTGTGGCCGTGGTTTTCTCGCGGTCTGAACTCCTTGCAGAGAACAGTGATTCGGTGGCCAAAAGGCATATGGTGTCCGTAATGCAACTTCCATGCCGGAGGCACGGGTTAAAACTGAAGCATACGTCCTGCGCCGGCTTTTCGGCCGCACAGTCAGTCCCTCCTATTTAATAAGCCGGAAGTATTGCACGTTTCCGGTACTTGCGGTCACAAACGGACTGCTGACAACTGGTCCCGGAACATTTGACCATGGGCCCGCCGGGGAACCGGATTGCTGAAGAGTGAATCCGCCACGCGTCCAGCTGACGGTTACCGTCGCGCCGGACTGTTGGATGGACAACTGGGGTGAAGGCGAGAACGGCAGACTGTAACTCAAAGCCAAACCAAACGTGATATCGGGGCTCGCTGAATTGTAATTGTGAGCTTCCACAGCAAAGACGTTGTCCCCGGCCAGGAGGCTGGTAGTGGCATCACCCGAAAGGGTCCAGTTGTCCGGGCACACAGCGTCACCGTAATCGACGCTGTTGCTGCAGGGATATCCGGAAGCAAGAGTGGCGTAGGCAATAGGGGTAGCAGGCATTCGAAGCCTGTAGATTTCGGTACCATTAAGATAAAAAACGGCCCCATCATCGAGGTAATCCGTTGCCAAGAGCGTTATGCCTTTTGAGCTGTTGGTGAAATTGAAATGGGTTCGAAAATAGTACGTTGGGTACGGGTTGCCGGTGGATGGGTCGGACGGCATCTGGGTAACCATGGGCACCGGGATGTTGGCATTGGCCGACCCGCGCGTATCGACCCAGAGCAGGCCTGGCCCGGAAGCGTTCCAGGACGAATCATCATAACTTGGCGCCGTCCAGTTGACGCCGTCCAGGTTCGCCGTTCCGTACATCCAAACGTTGGTCAGGTCGAAGAGCAGGACGCTGGCAGCATAGTTGGTTGTGGTGAAGGAAAAGATGCCCGCGCCATGATTACCGCTGCCATCGCTGGAAAACACACGGAAATAATACTGGGTGCCTGGAGACAAGCCGGAGAGCAAGACGGCGTGATTAGTGACGGGCGCTGAGGAATAAGCGGAGGAAGAACCCAGATTTGGAGTGAGCCCGTATTGGACGAGTGTGGTGGACGCGTTGGTTGTAGTCCACGTGATAGTGGCGGCAGTGTCGTCCGGCAGAGCGACGACGTCATTAATGTAGCCCGGCAAGGGTTTCGCCTGAACCCCGAAGTGGGATCCGATATAGCGCTCGCGGCCAAAGGCTGCCAGGTAGCTGGAGTGGTTCAGTCCCACGGCATTGCCGGCCGGGTCGGATAGGTACAACGCCGTGGATCCGCCGCCGTCCATATTAATTGCGTTCCAGGCCCCGAACTGGAGCAGCCAGTAAGCTGTTTCAGAATCAAGCGCGCCATCGCTGTAGCCGGTTTGCCGCCCGTCAATCGTCATCAGGTACAAATAACGGTTGTCTCGGGAGATCCCATAGGCAGTCCTTGGCTGGACCTGGTGGATGTATGGATCCGGATAACTGGCACTGGCAGCATCACCAACGTTTATCCCATTGGAGACGATTGGATAAAACCCAGTCACCGCGGTGTAGATCCCTGCTGTATTTGTGCCGGGAGCCTTGTTTACAAAAACGACCGAGGGCTGGTTATTGGTCGTGAAAAGAATCGAGGCGTAGCGTTGGTCGATGGCGGCGTCTCCTGCCGTCGCGGCCGAGACGGTCACGCCGGATGAAATCTGGAGGCCAAAAACTTCTGCGGGAATTCCTTCGGCGGTGGGGTCGGCTCCTCCGGGGTTGGCATTATAAAAATTGGCGTCGCAAGCGATCTGCAGCGAGTTCTGGCGCAGGTAGTTTGGAATGCTCAACGTGTAGGTTTCCGTCGATTCGGCAACGTAGTTGGAGGCTTTGGCGGTTGAGAACAGGCGAACGTCCGGATCGGTCAAATCCACTCGCACGCAGCGGACGACCTGCAGCCTTGGAAAATTACCATTAACGCTTGGGTTATTGGTCCCGTTGGCGAGATCGACTCCCTTGAAAGCCGGAGTCCAGGGCCCGGGAACAGGCCCGGCGAAGACAAAACCTTGAAACCAAACCAGCGCGAAAAGAGCCAGGAGAACTGTGGGGAAAAGCGGGATCGCGCAACCGGCCCGATATCTGGCTGGCTTCGGACCACATGCCGCAAGAGGGCACCCGCAATTAATCTCCGCTGTACTGGTAGTCATATCCATCGATGGGGTCCTGGGTGTAAGCGGCGTTGAAGCCGTCATAATAAATCCGGGTCAAGGCGACGTGGCCGTCAACAAATCCCGCGACGCTTTCGGCGTCGGTATAAAAGGGCATGTTGCGCTTGCCGGTTTTGCTTTTATGCCAGGAAAGCGGCGCATGGGCGGTCCATTCCATGACCAGCAAAGTGCGTTTGGGGGTTTTGATGGAAGAAAGTTGCCAGCCTGCGATGTTGGGCACTCCTTCCATCGTCACTCCGTTGAATACGTAACTGCCATAATCGAACCTTTGGGTTTGGCAAAACGGTTTTGGATCCGAGTAACCCCGGTCTTCGGGGCAGGCGAAAACCGCATCTGAGGACGAAGACGGTCCGTTGAGTCCTGCGTAACGTTTGACCTTTTCCTTGTACCACCACCACAAACTCTGGTGGTCATCGGGCGTGATGCTGGGAAGGGTTTGGTTATTATCGGTGGAAAAGCTCAGCACGGCGCGATCGACCTGGTGCAGATTGGCAATGCAGCGGGCAAGTCTGGATTTGCTTGTTGCCGCCACGCATTGGTTAACCACTATAGCCGATAGTAAGCTGACCACAGCGAGGGTGACGAGCAGATCCGTCATCGTGAATGCCAGGATTTTCCCTGGCTGCGCACTCCGGCTGGTTTTGTGACGAGCAATCAAGGTGCGGGTGTCTGAAGCGGAGGCAGGCTGGCCAGGTTTGCGGCGGTAACTTCAATAAATTGGCTGTCGAACAGTTCCCTCGAACCAGTTGAAACGGGGAGGCCTGAAGCCCGGGAACGTTTACTCACGACGGCTCCGCGAAGAAGTCCCCGGCCAAAAAGCGCTCGAAGGTCAACCTGGTCTCGGGAGGGGCCGGTACAAAAAGCAACGATGGCGGGCTTGATGTCGCCGAGTTGAGCCATTTGGGACTCGTTGAAAATCGGGGGGCCCATAAATGATACCAGCACATCCTTTTCCGACGCCTGCTTGATCCATTGAAGGAAGTCTCCGGGAGGAACAATGGTGGGACGCAGCGGGTCAATTTGAATCGATTGCATGGCGTCAATTTTCGCTCCCGATTTTTTCAGTTCTTTCCTGAAGGCCGCAAGCTGGTAATCAGAAGCCGGATTCAGGAAAGCGGCGGTGTCCCGGGCGATGACCGTGATGTGTCCGCCCGGCTTCAAGCAGGCCAGGGCTTGACGGGCAAGAACCACACCGGCTTGTTCGAACGGAGCGGAATTGAGCGGCGGCCCGAATCCGCCCGAAATCGAGTAAGCGATTGAAAAGATCGCGCCGGTGAGGATAATGCCGCTCAGGGCTGAAATCGCTTTGTTGTCCCGCATGTGCGGACGGGAAAAAATAAATTGAGACGGCCCGGCCGGGAACTGCCCCGACGAAAGGCGGTGGAATCAAAACGCGCTTCGAGGCTTTGAAAACACGACGTTGGTGGTGCCGTTGGCGAGCATGAGGCTAATCTGATCCCGCAGCGCAGGTGTGTTCATACTCCGGACACTGCCGTCGGTAAAAGCGATGTTGCCTCTGCGGGAATGGAGAGTCGCATCCCAACTTGCGTCTATGGATGTGCCGAGGAACACACTCCAATGAGGATCCCAGCCCCCGCCCCCACCGGTCACGTTGCGGTCGCCCAGAAGCATATCCTGCGGGCGCAGGGGATCGGCGCTGGTATCGATGAAATAACTGATATTGGCGTCCCCGCGCAGCGTAGTCCAATTCGTCCCGATCCACTTGGTTGGTCCAGTCTCGGTGGGGCAAAGCAGGACTTGAGTGGATTTAACTTCGTTTGAGCACACCCGGAAGTTATCCGTCCAGTCGGCTGACCCCTGGCTGCCGCCTTTAGTGCTGTCGACAGCCCACGGGTATTTCTCGCCCTGATCGCTGCTCCACATGCGTATTCCCAAGCCAAGTTGCTTGAGGTTGTTAACGCAGGTTATAGATTTGGCTTTGGATTTGGCCCGAGCTAGCGCGGGAAGCAACATGCTGGCCAGGATTGCAATGATGGCGATGACCACCAGTAGTTCAATGAGGGTAAAGGCTGAAGCTATCCGATTCCGTTTCATAATTCGCGGTCGCGCAAACTGCAGCTTGCCTGGTCCCGCAACTGCCGCTAGCGCACTCATGATTATGATCAAGGGGGAGTTGAAAGTCAACCCGGTTTTTCGTTTTGCTTTTCCCCATCATTTTGAGCACCAACTCTTAATGCTCAACATGCGAAGGTGTTTTGATCACTTGCAGCGAGGCTTTATCAAACCACACCTGCCCTTTGTGCGCCCTCACCTCGCACACGAACTCGACTTCCCGGGCATTACCCTCAATGGCAAAGTCCGCGCTTACAACCTGCCAATCCGAGGTGCCGACCAGGTCCGCGCTCTGCCGAGATTGTCCCGTAACGCGCACTCCCGCCCCCTGATGCGCACCAAAACTCAGCGGGATGACGTCCTTAACCCGGACCTTGGCCCTGAAGTTGTAACTGCCAGGTTCCAGCCAAGCGGCCGTTCGCCACGAGGGGCTGGCATCCGAGTTCACCTCTATCCCGAGGCAGCTAAGCCCGCCCGGCAACTCGCATTCCTCCATAGTTCCCCCGGCCGGTGAGTCGACCTTCCTCCAGCCGGACAAAGCAAAAACGCCATTGCTGAATGCCACGGACGCCGGGTTAGCCCGGCTCAATTCACGCTTCAGAAACGTGTAGCGCTCCGCGATCCTTGCTTCGAGGACTGCCGCTTCGCTTTGAATCTTCTCAAAGTCCGAGTTGTCCAAGCTGCCCTGGAGGGGTTGTATCATTGTAGTTATCCTGTTGGTGAGCGCCTCCGGACTCAACAGGCCGGCAAAAAGCCGGTTTAAAGCGGCCGCGTACTGTTTCTCTCCTTCAGGTGTTTCCACGACCGCCTTTGCGACAAGCCCCGCCATGTGCGGTTTCAACGGCAGTTGCACAGTGCCAAAAAGCTGGTCCATTCCGTGCGGAAAAAAAACCATGCGCGCGGTGTCGAGGTCCTCATAGACACGAAAGTTGTTCCGAGCGAGACAGTAACCGTCCCTGTGGCCAAGCATGACTTCCAGAGCCATGAAGTTAACAAATCGGCCGACCTCGAGCGTCTCCTGCAACTTTCTCCACCGAAGATCCGGGTCTTTTTCGGCAACCGCTCGATAAAGATCATGCAAGGCGGTACGGTCCCCGTGCGGCGCGAGCACACTGTTTCTCTTTAGCTGCTCATTCACGTCGTGGCCTTCACCGGGCTCGAAGAGATTGCCTCCAATTTTTGCGAAATAACACTCGAGGAAATTCTCTGTGAAACCCTCTTTGAGGACGTAGAGTCCCAAGTCACGGCCATTGAGGCGCACCCTGGCCCGCGTGGCCCGAGGCGCCGGAATGCCCGCTCCCCTGAACAACTCGCCACCCAATTGTTCTCTGCAATAACTGGGATCTTCCACGGAGTTGTTGAGGTGAATGCGTCTTAACCCGTGGAAGCGCTGGCCGAAGCCAAATTCCCCGAAATCGATGGTCAGCGCAGGTTTGTCGTCCAACGGCCGGAAGCTGCCAACCGAACCTTTCAAACGCACACCCACGTCAGGATACGTGACTCCGGCCTCAGTAAGAGTGGCTCGAACAAATTGCCTGGGATCCTTTCGCAGCTGCGACAGCTCATCTGCTTTGATAGCAATTTGGATTTGCGTGAGTTTTCCGTCTTGAAACAACTCAGCTCCAGGCCATGAGGGATTGGTAAAGGCAGGTGGTTGGGGCTTTTCGGCGCAAACGCCCAAAGAGCAAGCGTGAATCAAAGCCAACAGCGCACACAATCGCGCGCGCCGAACAGCGAGCTGCGAGGAGAGTAGTTTCAAAATCAATGCGCCGAGGCGGCCGGCTTTTTTCGGACGAGGACAAGCGCGTTGGCGCTGGGACGCTCCTCGCCTTCACTCGGACTGTTGCGCACGGCGCCCAGGGCCCACAGGGTTGCAGACCCGCCCCCGTCGAGGTTCATCGCCTGGGTGCATCCGAGTTTGACAAGGTAGGCAGCCAGCTCGGGGAACGTCATACCGACAGAGAGATTGCTTTGCCGGCCGTCCACTTCGACCATGTAGAAATAGTCTTTGTTCCAACCCAGCGCGGTTCGCGGGTGGCGCATGTGAAGAAAGCCGGGCCATTGCATCGGTTTTCCGTCTTGAACCAGGGCGGGACCGCCCCCGATGGCAACGCGGGCAGCAGATAAATCCGGGACGGTTTCGGTGGCCACTTGCAATGTTGCTCCGGGTCGCAGGGCGGGCACGCGACCGGCCAGAACGGGCCCAATCGAAAGAACCATTGTGTCGCGGCTCAAAGGGGCGTCGCCTGAAGCGCGCGCGTCCCGCACTTTTGCCGTATAGACCTGGCCGATCTTAAGCGGCAACCACGGACTGTTCGTGGACTGTTCCAGGATGTATTCGGTCCCCCCCGCGGTGCGGGTTGAGGACCCTGTGACCGCAGTGTAAAGAACAGCCATATCATCTTCCCGTTGCTGGTTCAAACCGATGGGCGTTGCTTTGCCATCCGGCCAGATCACCCGGAACCGGGAGTAAACATTGGTCATGTGCGGGACGCCGTCGGGATCCATCCAGAAGGAAGTATGCCCGGCGGGTGTGCTGATGACCTCGCCGAGATGAATTTCAACATCGCGCGGGCGGCCGAGGTACTTTTCGCTTTTTTCGTAAAAATCGCCGTTGATGGCGGCCAGGGGCTGGCCGCACTCAGCGGGCAACGCTTTGACCTGGTCGGAAACGACAGCCATGCCCAACGTGGTGCCCTTGCCCAAAGAGGTGCAAAACTCGAAGTCATGGTGAGAAAGCTCAACCCGAACGACATGGATCGACAATGGCACCTCGTCGTTGACATCGTTGGTGTAGTAGAACCAGCGATCCTGCTTTCCAACTTCGTTCGTAGAAGATGCAGTGGTGCGCAGGCACGTGAAAGCCAGCAATGCAGCGCAGACCCAACCCACTCGGCTACGCAACACTTCAGCCCGAAGCTTCATATTCATTACCGACTAGAGCCTTTGATCGGCGAATCGCGTTTCTCCTTCGTGATTACCAGGCAATTCGCTATCTCACGCTCGGCCCTTTCGCACGGACTGTTCCGCACTTCCCCGCGAAACCACAATGTGGCCGATCCGCCACCGTCAAAGTTCATCGCTTCCTGGCAGCCCAGGCTCACCATGAACCGTCCCAACTCCTGCAAGGTCATGCCAACGGACAGGCTTCTCTGGCGCCCATCGACTTCAACAAGGAAGAAAGCGTTTTGATTCCAGCCAATGGCCGCTCTTGGATGCCGTTCGAACATCGAGCTGTGCTCATAATTTTCGTCAGAGCCGCCCGGCGGTTTTTGAAGGCGCCCATTGTGCACAATGACCGGGCCTCCACCCATCGCGGTTTTTACTCCGTGCAGAGCCGGATCAGAGGTGGTAAAAATTCGAAGCACAGCCCCATTCGTCACGTCCGGAACCCCTCGCAGGGCACCGGGTCCAATTGACAGGACCAACGAATTGGCCGGTAGCGGCGAATCCCCGCGCTCCCGGACCTCTTTCACCGTGGTTACGTACGTCTTCCCGATGCGCAACGGCAGCCAGGGACTGCCCTCGGCGCGTTCGAGAATCAATTCGCGCCCGGCGTACGCGCGCGTCGAGCGGCCCATAGCAGGGGTATACAGCTCGATCCTGTTTGGATAACGCTCCGAGTTGAGGCTAAAAGGGGTCGAGGTCCCGTCCGGCCAGGTGATGTGAAACAGGGATTGGACATTGCTTGCATGGGCTTCGCCCTGCGCGTCGATCCAAAAACTCGTGTCGCTCCCCGGTCCATGGATGAGTTCGCCATCGATGATTTGCAATCCTCGCGGCGCACCAGCAAAGGCCCGGTCTCTCTGGTAAAAATCACCGTTAATTGCCGCAACAGCCTGGGAGGTGGGCGACTCAACCAGGGCCACCTGTTCGCTCAGGGTGTCCAACCCGACTGCGGCTTTGCCGGCATGCACCGAATGGATTTCGTACAGATTGTTGGTACGAGGGACCTCGACGACGTGAATCGACCATGGGATGTCTGCGACTCGAAAATTCGTATAGCCCAGGCCCGTGGCATCGACGGGCAAATCAATGGCCGGGGATGAGAGAGCGCATAATAACGCCAAACCGGCTACTTTGATAAAGACTCCTTGGGTTGAAATGCGACCGCAGCCAAAAAGAATTCGCAGGAAGGATAACGTCATTTTGGGAAGAACGTCTGTCTTCAAATGATCTATGGCGAACCAGAGCCTGCGGGCGGCTTCGGTTTGGCAGGCTGGCTATGGAGCAGGTCGCCGAAGTCTGCCAGCAGGTCATACTTCTTCTCCCAAGGCGTATACATGAAGCCTCGAACTTTGCGAATGGGTTGCGCAACTTGCAACCAACCCTGGACGTCCTTGAGATCCGGTGCATCGTAATAACAGGCGACCAGGCTTCGGAATCCCTGGTCAGAAAAGAACTTAAGGCTGGCTTCGCGCGGCTCCCCGCCCCAAACAGCCATGATCAAATTCTTAGGCACGTGTTTCCATGAATCCGTGAAATCCCCGTCCACAAGGTAGTAGTTCCCGTGCGCGTTGTGATTCGGATCAAACATGTCCGACCAGATGTAGATCTCGACGCTGGGAATATGGTCCCGCAGGATTGCGGCAA
>DATGLT010000451.1:0-8136 GCA_035294005.1 Verrucomicrobiia bacterium | reverse complement strand
CATTTGCAGCAACATCCCC
This sequence comes from Verrucomicrobiia bacterium, assembly GCA_035294005.1. Taxonomy (GTDB): domain Bacteria; phylum Verrucomicrobiota; class Verrucomicrobiia; order Limisphaerales; family UBA8199; genus JANXQE01. The sequence continues at coordinate 8,117 of DATGLT010000451.1, read as the reverse complement.
CGGCGGCCTCGTACGCAAAGCCCATCGGCGCGATCCTGCATCAGCTTTCCGCGGGCGCCACGCTGACCGAAGGTCTTCGCAGCCTTGGCTCCTGGTTACCCGAATTCGATATCGCATTGCTGCAAGCCGGCGAACAGAGTGGCCGCCTGGACAGTTGTTTTCGGCTTCTGAGCGATTACTACGCCGGGCGCGGCCGCCTGGCTCACCAGCTGATCGGCGACCTCGCCTATCCCGCGTTCCTGTTTCACTTCGCAATTTTTATTCTCCCGTTCGCTGAGTTTTTCAAAACGGGCAATTGGGTGGTCTATGCCGCCAAGACCCTCGGAGTGCTCATTCCGATTTACCTCGTGACGTTCGGGATCATCTATGCGGCTCAAAGCCGCCACGGCGAAACGTGGCGCAGTTGGATGGAATCGATCCTGCACGCCGTGCCTGTCCTCGGCAAAGCCCGCCGCGACCTCGCGCTAGCCCGCCTTTCCTCGGCCCTCGAAGCGTTGCTCAGCGCAGGTGTCAATATTCTCGAAGCCTGGGAATTAGCGGCCGCCGCCAGCGGTTCTCCCGCCTTGCGCCGCGCCGTCCTGGCGTGGCGGCCCCTGGTCGATGCCGGCCAAACTCCCGCCGAAGTCGTGCGCAATTCCTTCAGGTTTCCCTCTTTGTTTGCCGGACAATACGCCACCGGCGAGGTGAGCGGCAAACTCGAGCAGACTCTTCGTGGACTTTATGGGTACTACGAGGAAGAAGGCACTCGCAAACTCCGCAACCTGGCGCGCTGGACCCCCCGGCTCGTCTACCTTGCCGTTGTCCTGATGATCGCCTACCGGGTGGTTGCCTTCTACTCGGATTATTTTAACCAGGTTAAAGACGCCGGCGGGCTTTGAGGAACCAGAATTAAAACATTTTCAAGGACCCAATCTCAATCATGCAGCGCTTCTGTGAATGCGCTTATATTGATGAATTGAAAATTGAGAATTTGTTATTGGTAATTGTATTCTGGCGGCGATGTCACCTGAGGAACTTTCGGATCGGCTCTGGGTGTTTGCGGCCGGACCGGAAAGGTCGTGGATGCCTTGCCTGAGACCCGACTGGGCCGGCATGTTGCCAGTCAACTTGTCCGAAGCGGCACAGCTGCCGCACCGAACTACGATGAGGGCCCTGTTAACAAATCCTCAATGTTCAATCAACCAATATAATCCCTCATTCGTATGGATTCGATCACGGTCCCAGATTTGTTATTGGTCATTCTTCCAGTGAACTCGTATCTTTCCGCCCCATGAATCTGGCCGAAATCCTGAGTAACGAAGAATTGCGGCGCTACGAATTTCCTGTCGTCCAGGACCAAATCTACCTTGCGCACGGCGGCGATTGCCCGCTGCCTCGTCGCGTGGCCGAAGCGGTGGCGCTTTACGCACGGCAGGCCACTAATGGTGACCAGGAAAAATTCGTTTATCCCAAAATACTTTCGGACGGGCGCAAAGCGGGCGCCGAATTGCTGGGCTGCAAACCCGAAGAAATCGCGTTCGTCGGTCCGACCTCCCTTGCGTTGAGCTTTTTTGCCAGCGGCCTCAAATTTCGTCGCGGCGACAATATCCTGATCTACTTTGATGACTATCCTTCCAACGTCTATCCCTGGATGGCGCTGGCTGATCAAGGCGTTGAAGTCCGTTTGATGAACACGCGCTCTCTCGGCTTTATCCGGCCCAAGGACGTCGTCGGTCAAATCGACGAGAACACCCGCCTGGTCGCTCTGGCCTCATGCCATTTCATCAGCGGTTTCCGAATCGAAGCCGATGCCATTGGAACATTCCTGCGTGAGCGGAACGTCCTTTTTTGCCTGGACGCGATTCAGACCGTGGGCGCCTTTCCGTTGGATACGTCCGTCGTCGACTTGCTTGCTGCCGATGCCCACAAATGGCTTTTGGGCCCGTGCGGCGCGGGCATTATGTACGTCAAAGAAGCCGTCCAGGAGAAGCTCGCTCCGCCGATCTATGGCTGGCATAACGTGCGTTGCCCGGAATTCGTAGCCCAGGAACAAATTGTCCTGCGCAGCGGAGCGGCTCGTTACGAAGCGGGCACCCACAATCTGCTTGGGGTCGTCGGGCTCGTTGCAGCCATGCAACTCATCCTCGAGATCGGCGTCCAAAGCATCTCCAGCGAATTGCTGCGCAAACGGTCATGGCTGGTTCCCGCCATTCAATCCCGCGGCTACGAAGTCCTCCAGGCCGATGCTCCGCCCCAAAATTGCAGCGGCATTACCTCGTTCTACCACAAAGACCGCGATGTTTCCCCTCTGCACCAGAAACTCACCGAGGCCCGGGTCTCGACCTCGCTGCGCACGGACCGAAAAGGCCAGAAATACATCCGCCTCTCGCCGCATTTCTACAACACCGACGAGGAACTTAAACGCGTCATCGAAATGCTTTGATCGCCCGGGAATTCAGAACCTGCTCTGGGCCTCGCTGATATCGCGCTGAATTTGCTCGCGCAATTCGGCCAGTGAAGGAAATTTCTTTTCCTCCCTGAGTTTTTCGACAAAGGCCACTTCGATCTGTTGCCCATACAAGTCACCCGCGAAATCAAGCAGGTGGGCTTCCACCCGCAGGACCGGTGTTGGATCGCGGAGGGTAGGGCGGGAGCCGATATTGACCACTGCCCGGTGAAAACTCCCATTAAACTTTGCGTGCGCAGCGTAAACCCCGCCCGGCGGCAAGGCCAACCCGGCCACATCCATGTTCGCAGTCGGAAACCCTATCTGCCGTCCCACTTTGTCGCCCGTGACCACTTTTCCCGCCAGCGTGTAGCCCCGCCCCAGCATTTGGCTCGCTTCGTAAAGTTGACCTGCTGCTACGGCCTGGCGAATGCGTGTGCTGCTCACCGCTTTTCCGTCGAGCGCCACCGCCGCAAGCCCGTGCACCCCGAACCCGAGTTCGGCCCCAAGCTCCCGCAACAGCTGAACATTGCCCCCGCGCTTGTGACCAAATGCAAAGTTCGCTCCCACGCATATGCTCCGCACCCTGCGCTCCGGTCCCACCAACCAGCGCACAAAAGCCTCCGCGGGCTGTTGACTGAACCCTTTGTCGAAATGCACGAGAAGACATATGTCCGCTCCCATCGCCTCGATGACGTCCAGCTTCTTTGACAATGGATAAATAAGCCCCGGCGCGCGTTGCGGCGCCAGCACCACGCTTGGGTGCTGATCAAAAGTCACAACCAGCGCCAGTGCCTCGTACTGCCGTGCATCGCTAATCGTCTGCCGGATGATTTGCTGATGCCCAAGATGCACCCCGTCAAAAAAACCAATCGCCACGCATAATCTCCGCCGTTCTTGCGCCAGCAAATCGGGATCTCGAATGAGTTTCACTTGGGTGGTGACCCGCGATTTTGACTCAACCTACCGACAATTTCAGGAATGGGATTACCCGTTGCTCAAGCTCACGGCTGCTCAGCTTCATGACCTCCTCAAACTCTGTCGCATTGGCGACGTCGAACTTGCCGGAAATCACCCGCCTCAAAGTCGACAGGTGCGCTCCGCAGGCGAGTTTCTGCCCCAGTTCATGCGCAACGCTGCGCACGTACGTGCCTTTCGTGCACGCTATTTCGAACCGCCCTACCGGCTCCGCATACGAGCTGAATCGAAATCGATAGATATGAATGAGCCGCGGTTCGCGAGCAACCTCAACCCCTTTGCGCGCAAGCTTGTAGAGCGGCACACCATCCTTCTTGACTGCTGAAACCATCGGCGGCGTTTGCATCTGGTCCCCGACAAATTCCGAGGCGCTTTGATTGAGCTCCTCCAGGGTTAACGGCGGCACCGGCAACGATGACGTCAATTCACCGTCCGCGTCGTAACTGTCGGTCGACTCCCCGAACTTGATCGTCCCCTCGTAAACTTTGTCGTCCGACATCAGCCGTTCCGAAAGCTTCGTTCCCCGGCCCAGGACCACAATCAGCAAACCCGTGGCGTTCGGATCCAGGGTCCCGCAATGCCCCACCTTCTTAAGCCCGAACTGCCGCCGAATCGAATCGACAATGTCATGCGAAGTCGGCCCCGCCGGTTTGTCTATCAGGATCGCCCCGTCCAATGCTGAGAATTCTTGAATCATGTCGTGACTGAATGCCTGTTTAACGTACCCGCCCTATCACGCCCTGCGCCAGCCTTTCCTTTGTTGAATTTGTCTTCTCTCCCCCAACTTACGCGCCCTTAGTCCCTTGCGCAGCCACCTTCCTCCGGTGCCGCCTAACCTTCGCCCTGTTCCCGCAGTCCCTCATGTCGCACCAACGCCGACTGTGATTCTTGCTGCAGTCCAGGAACAGCCACCCGCAATTGTCTCCCCCGCATTGGTGCAACTTGCCTCGCGCACTTTCGTCGATCAGCAAGTTTGCCGCCGAATGTGCCACCGGCCCGAGCGGACTGTCCAACTCCAGTTCTGCCTTTGACCACATCCATTCAAACTGCCTCGAGTCGACGTTTTGCTTTAATCGCAATCGTCCCAAAGTCTTCGAGAGCTCTGAATTCAGAATTCCAATGTCCGCAGCCGCAGGCTCGCTCCCGTTGCCAAGAGCGTAAAAAATCCGATACAGCGCTTCTCGTAGCGCAATCGCCCGCGAAAAAACCGAAGCCGCGAGATCCACCTCCTTCAAGGCCCTGCTTTGCAGCAGCTCGCGCTCGGGTTTTTGCACAAGCCCGGCCTGTTCACACCAATTCAGAAAATCTGCATAATTGTGAAGGTTTTCTCGTGGGATACCCTCCCGCTTCCCTCCGACGGTATTGCAGAAATCCACAGACAGATCGCCTCCAACGAACTGGAACTGCTTGGGAGCAGGTTCCGAAGGCTGTTGATGGTGCGGATCCATTTTCCAGAAGATAACCTCTAAAAATGGCCTTTACAAGTTACACGGCCAAAGCTACTGTAACCATTAAACATCAATATAAAAGGTTACCACGGTATGAATGGTCAACATGCATTTGCATCTGGTCGGGTTGAAGCGTCACAAAACATTGCACTCCAATCATTTATTCCAGTGGTTGTTGTGCTCCCATATAACCGTTCTTCAACATCCTCCAACAGGCTCGGAACACATTTCGACCCGTCTTCGAGGGTTGAAGCGGTGCTTTATGGGGCTCTCTTTGTGGTTGGTGTCGCTTCGAGCGTGCTGGCCTTCGCGGAAGTTTTAGGATAGCGATCCGGCGCCGTTAAGAGCGGTTTTCACCGCCGCTATTACCTGGCGTTGCACCGAAAGTGGGCTGCCGGGGATTCGGGCTCCAGCAGCGGCCGGGTGCCCCCCGCCGCCAAACCGGGCGGCGACTTCGTTGACGTTCACCTTGTCGCTTTTTGAACGAAGACTGACCCGTGTCAGCTCGGGTTCAAGTTCTTCGAACACACATGCGACAACGACCGGTGCAATAGCCCGGATATGGTCAATCAACCCTTCGGAATCAGAACTGTCGGCCCCGGACCTGGCGAAGTCGGCTTTCTTAAGCCAAAAATACGCAATCTGGTTGTGATGAGTCAGCCTGAAGTGGCTGTACACGTGGCGGAGCAATCGCGCGCGGGAAAGCGGGTAAGACTGGTAGACTTCATCGCAAATGCGGGCGAGGTCGGCGCCACGTCGAACCAGTTCGCCGGCGACGTGGTAGGTGCCCGGCCTGGTCGTCGAGTATTGGAAGGAGCCGGTATCGGTTGAAACGGCGGTGAAGAGGCAATCGGCGATCTGCTTTGTGATCGGCCATTTGGCCACCTTGAGAATCCGGAAAATCAATTCACCGGTGGAAGGCTCCCGTGCCGAGACCCAGTTCAGATCGGCGTACCGCGTATTGCTTTCGTGATGGTCAATATTGATGAACCTCTGGCGTTCGGCAATACAAGCCCCCACCTTGCCCAGCCTTTCAAAGCTGGCCGCGTCGGTGGCAATGACGCAATCAAACTTCATCCCCGGCTTCGGTTTTTGGATGATGCGATCCGGATCGAGGAACTCGTATTTTTGAGGAATCTTGTCCTCGTTCCAGCAGACGACTTTTTTACCTTCGTTTTTGAGCGCCAGCGTGAGTCCAAGCTGAGAGCCGACGCAATCGCCGTCAGGCCGGATGTGGCCAACGACACAAAACGATTCGCTTTGCCGAATGTCATCAAGGATTCGGTCGATAATTTTCGGGTGTGGCTTCATTTCGGGCAATGCGCTATTCGCTCTTGCCGGGATTGGATTTCTCGAGTTCTTCGATGATTTGAAGGACGCGATTGCCGCGCACGACCGAATCATCGACGACGAACTTAAGTGTGGGAGTGTATTTGAGAACCACGGCGCGGCCGACCAGGCCCTGGATGCGCTTGCGATGGCGGGTAAGCAGGTCGAGCCCTCGCTTTTGCTGGTCGGCTTTGCCCAGGATGCTGATAAAAACGACTGCGGAATGGAGGTCTCCGGCGACATCAACGTCGTTGACGGTCACGAGGCCGGCCTCGTCCACCGGAAACTCGCGGCGAATGACTTCCCCGATCTCCCGTTTAAGGAGTTCGCGCACGCGTTGAAGTCGAAGCGAGGGCATAGAAGCAGCTTGGTGGACGATTCCCGGCGGCGGGGGCATGCGCCGCTTAGCGCCGGGATTCAGGCGCCACTCATAATTTTTGGGCCACCTTCTCGATTGCGTAGCATTCGATATTGTCGCCCACCTGAAACTCAGTGAAGGCCTCGATGCGAATGCCGCATTCCATGCCGGCGCGCACTTCGTTGACTTCATCCTGAAACCGGCGCAGGGATTGGGTAATGCCTTCGAAAATGATTTCCTTGCGGCGGCGGATCCGGACTTTTCCTTTCACAATTCTGCCGCTGGTCACCATGCAGCCGGCAACGGGCGCGCCTTTTGACAATTCGAAAATTTTCCGGACCTCGGCCACGCCGACCGTGACGTCCTTGAGGATAGGTTCGAGCAGACCGGCCATGGCTTCTTTGACCTGGTCGATCAACTCGTAAATAATCGCGTAGAGCTTAATCTGAACGCCCTCATGCTTGGCTTTGTCGCTCACGCCGCTGTCAACGCGGGTGTGAAACCCGAGAATGACTGCCCGCGAGGCCGACGCCAGGGCCACATCCGATTCGGTGATGGTCCCAACCGCGCTGTGAATCACTTCCAACGACACCTTGTCTGAGTCTATCTTTTTTAGGGCGTCAACGATGGCTTCCACTGAGCCTTGGGCATCCGCCTTCACCACGACCTTAAGCACTTTTGAACTGGTTGACTCCAGTTGGGCGAACAGGTTCTCCAAAGTGACTTTAGCCCGGGGCTGTTCCTGGCCCAGCGCCTTGGCCTCCTGGCCCCGCTGTTCAGCCAATTCCCGCGCCGCTTTTTCGTCCTCGACTACGCTGAATTCCAGTCCCGCCTCGGGCACTCCGTTTAGACCGAGCACTCTGACGGCGACCGACGGCCCGGCTTCCTTGAGGCGCTTGCCCTCCTCGCTGATCAGAGCACGGACGCGGCCATAATACTGTCCGCAAATGATGATATCGCTGACGTGCAGTGTTCCCTTGCGGACCAGGACCGTGGCGGTAGGGCCGCCGGGTTCAAGTCCCGACTCGATGACGTTGCCCTTGGCGCGACGATTCGGGTTGGCCTTCAACTCGAGCAAATCGGCCTGGAGCAAAATCATCTCGATGAGCTTGTCGACGTTCTGCTTGGTCAGCGCTGAGACATCGACGAAAATTGTGTCACCGCCCCAGTCGTCAGGCACCAGGCCTTTGTCCTGGAGTTGTTGGCGAACTTTGAGCGAGTTGGCGTTGGGGTGATCGATTTTGTTGACGGCGACGATGATGGGGACTTTTGCCGCGCGCGCGTGGTTGAGAGCTTCGAGCGTCTGGGGCATCACTCCATCGTTTGCGGCGACGACCAGCACCACAATATCCGTCACGTTCGCTCCACGGGCGCGCATCGAACTGAATGCAGCATGGCCGGGAGTGTCGAGAAACGTGATTTGTGCCAGCTCCTGCTTTCGTTCCGGGTGCGGGAAAGAGATTGTGTACGCACCGATGTGCTGGGTGATGCCGCCGGCTTCGCCTTCGGCTACGTTGGATTTGCGAATGACATCCAGCAGAGTTGTTTTGCCGTGATCGACGTGACCCATGATCGTCAC
>DATGLT010000450.1:0-17913 GCA_035294005.1 Verrucomicrobiia bacterium | reverse complement strand
TTGATCAAGTTGTTCATCGAGTAGCTTCGCACCCGCGGCAGCACGACTCCGACCTCGCGCGCCACGCTAAAGTCGGAAGGACACCGCCACAACCCAAAGGAAAGGCCCAGATAAGGGCCCAGCAAGCTCTCAGCGAGATACGTCGTGTTAGTGTTGTCCGAATTATTGTCATAAGGGCTCAAAATTCCCCCTACCCAGGTCTGCTCGCCTTCCGCCAAAGGAAAGCCGCCATTGTTTGGCGGCACTACGTCGTTGTCGTCGCCGGCATAGAGGACCCAGGCATGGCCGAATAGGCGCAAATTGTTGACGCAGGTGATGCGCTTGCCCTGCTCGCGGGTCCTGCTGAGCACTGGCAGCACAAGGCTGGCCAGGACAGCAATAATTGTGACGGTGACCAGCAGTTCGATAAGAGTGAAAGCAAACGAAGATTGAATACTTATCCGGTTCGTTTTGCCGGCCAGACTCCATTTCTGGAACTCCGGCGTCCTGCGAAGATCAGCCCCCGATATGTGCCCCTGAGCATTCATGCCCAACACGAGTTCTAACGAAGCAGAGCCTCAGACCAGACACGCATTTCATAAATTGACACAAATTTTCTCTTGTTGCAAACACAGCGAAATTGAGTTGAACAGATGAACCGGATTTCCACAGGCCCGTCAGGGCCGAAATCTTTGTAGTTGCGGCCATGAAAAACATTCCGGAGCTCCGTCCAGGAGCGGCATATCAAACGGAATGTTCCACGGTCTCGCAAGGAAGGTGTTGAAAAAGCCAAAATCTGCAAAGCAAGGAGATAATCACTCGCCGCAGCATCGCTCTGGATTCTTTTACAAGGAACATTATGAAGCAAAGCATCCCCGGTTCGACTTCACTCTTTTCTCCAAGCACGGCAACCGTTGCGGCCTTTCTCTTTTGCTCGCTCATGGCCGGATCGGGTCAAACAGTCGCCTCGACGCCTCCTTATGTCGTGACGGATGTCGGCCCCTTTTACCGGGTCTGGCAGAGGACCGTACCGCTCACAAACAGTACCACTGGACAAATCACGCAGCAGGTCCAACGTTATACTGAACTCGAGGACGGAATGTACTACCCAAGTAACGGCATGTGGGTCGAGTCCCAGGACCTAATCGAGATAAGCTCCAATGGAGCCCAGGCTGTCCACGGGCCCATGCAAGCCGCTTTTGATGCGGACATAACCTCACGCGGAGCGGTGACCCTGACAAGTCCCTCAGGGGAAGTCTTCAAGTCTCATCCGCTCGGACTGTTCTATTCCGATCCGGGCTCGGGCAAAGTGGCGCAGATTGCATCGATCCAGCCCAGCGTTGGAAGACTGTATCCTCCGAATGTCGTGGTTTTTTCGAACGCGCTCTCTGGTCTTAGAGCGGATCTGATGCTCGTGTGGGCGAAAAACGGGTACGAGCAAAACCTGGTCATCGAGCAGGCTCCGCCTCTGCCTGAATCGTTTGGTCTGTCGAGCGCCACGGCGCATCTGCAGTTCTGGTCGGCCATCGACGACTGGCCGGAGCCTCTGGAGCAAAGGCAGGTTCAGCTCAAGCCAGGTCTTACGGACCATATCCTGATGTTCAATGGCTGCTGGTTTCCGGTCGGATCGGCCTTCGCGCTCGGCGCGCAACCGACACCAACCGCCGGGCAACCCGTCCGGATCCGGGTCCTTAGCCCATCAGACCCGGGCGCCGTTCCGGTCGCCAAGAGCATCGTGACGATTGGTAACCAAAAGGTTCTGATCGAGGAGCTCAACTACACCGACCTTGCTTCCGCATTCACGGCGCTCCCCCGTGCTGCGAGCCCTGCGAACAAGGGCAAATTGCTGCGGTTAGCCGGGGATGTAGGGGTGCCTCCCAAATCCTTGGCTCCTCGGACCAACACGAGCCGGATCGATGTGGCCTCCACGGGGTATTCCCCGAGCGGCGTCGTGATCGACTATACGACACTATTTGGAAATACTAACAGCTACACCTTTTACGGTGGCGAAACATATCGTATCAATAACGCCTTCACGGTCGGCCCCGGGCTAGCCACCTTCCAACAGAACGCTTGCATCAAATTCGCCTTCGGCTCATACCTCCTTCTCTCGGGTACGGTGGCATTTCCCCCATCATACCCGGTTGTCTTTACCTCCAAGGATGACAATTGGTACGGCTATACTATGCCGGACAGCACGGCCGAGCCAGGGTACTCTGCAGCCAAAGCGATCTGGATCTACTACCCAACCGTCCAGACCACCATAAACAACGCCCTCGTCAGATGTGCGGGTCGCTGCGTACGATATGATCAGAGCCGTCCGGCGCTCGCTCCGCTCATCAGCAATTCCGCCTTCCAAAGATCCTTTATCGGGGCCGAAGTCAACATTCCCGGGGACATAATCACCCTCTCTCTGGATACCTCATGCAACGTTCCAACCCCCGTCAGCATTGTGGCAGGATCCGTTGCAGGAACCGTCACTGCCGATTGCGGTGTCTCTCCACCAGCAATGGTTAACGACCCAAGAACCGATTTGACTGGGCTCGACCCAAGCAAGAACAGCCAATCCGAATGCAGTTTCGTTCTGCCGGACAGCTCAACCGTAGTGGCGGCATTCTGGAACACGCACTTATCTGAGTATGCTCTTGGTATTGATCATAGCGATTTCCCGGGCATTGTTTCGCCTCGGTCAATCAGTTGGGCCGTCTCAGGCAACTCAGGCAGCACCTTCTCTGATAGTGGACCGATTCTCCCGATCTCAACGACCATCCGAAACGGTACACTGGTAGCCAACGGAGCTGCCGCCGTAACAAACGGTGATGCGGGTGATCCTGTAATGTGCTACGATCCAGGAACGGGTGGACCAAATGGAACAATCTACCTTCTTGCGAATCCTTCCCGCGAGCAATCTTATTGGAATGGTTTTCGGTTGTGGAAATCGACGGACAAAGGTGCAACCTTCACATTCGTGAACGGAAACGTGCCTGGGGCAGTTGTTGCTGCTGATAAGCCAATGATAAAGGTAAGTTCCACAACACATGATATCTACGCAGCAGGAGCTCAGGCGGGCAACACAGTCTGGGCCGCTCATTCCGGAAACGGCGGCCTGAGCTGGGACAACTATAAAACCATCGAGACATCCTCGCCTTCAAGTGGCACCGACATTGCAATCGATGCAAGTGGAACTGTTTATTTTTTCTGGCTTCAAGGTGCAGGCACCGGACCCACCGTAAATAAGCTGCGCTATGCGTGGCTCTTGAGCACCAACTGGAGTTCCCCGCATGACTTTGGCATCACGCTAACATCTGCAAATGTATTCGGCGCCGGACACTTACTTCGATCGAAAATGGCGCCGTTAGACGATTATTTTGAATCGAATGCTTTTCCACGCATTGCTATCGCGAATGGCCGAGTTTACGTAGTCTATGCTGATTTGCCCGCTTCTTGGGCCAGTACAGGCGACCAGGGCGACGTTTTCATTGCCGAAGCCACCATCAACCCCGATCATTCTCTTGGCACACCCGGCGTTCGTGATGTGTTCACGGGAAATTCAACGGACCAGTGGAATCCTTCTATCGCAATTAACCCCGCGGGCACCGAGGTCTTCATAGGATACTACAGCCGTCAGGATGACCCAAATAACGGATTAATCATGGCGTACGGAACTAAAGCCAACATTGCCAACGGACTCGGGAACGCGACTTTCGAGCGCATCCCCATCAGCACAACCGCCTTCCCCGCGCTGTTTGCCGGGACGACCTCCCCTGCACAAGGCGGATGGGCGTATGATCCTGTTTGGCCGCAAACCAACGTGTGCCTGGATCGAAACGCTGTATATACGGACTGTCCTGGCGGCACGCTCACGACAGATGCTACCTACGTACATTTCTGTGCGGATGACTATACCTGGGCGGCTGCAGACAACAGCTACTTTTATTTCGCCTGGTGCGATCGTTCAGGAACTTTCGGACAGGCTCCCCAACAGAGACCCGACGCTGATGTCAAGTTCGCGAGGATAAAGCAATGATCTCAATTCTTCTAATAGAATGAAGGATTGTATAGACCCTCCTCCTTATCGCACCTGCATTAGCATGTAGCCCACACGAAACCCAAACGGCAGTGCCTGCAACGAACGGCAACAAAAGTTTATCCATGAAACTCTCTGTCCTTCTGGTCTCAATCGTCTTGTTGTCTCGGACGCTCTTGGCTCAAGGTACGGTTAATTTTTTTAACAGCGACTCAACTCTCATTAGTGCCGGAGCGCCTGGCCAAGGTGTCCCGATCACGTCCCCCGCTGGATCCTATTTCTTCGGGTTGCTTCTAGCGCCCCCAGGAACAACCGATCCATCCCATTTCTCCTTTACAGGAATCTACGCTACAAACGTTGGAGGCGCATTCCCGGGTAGAATTAGCGGAGGTACCGATGTTCGCGTGCCCGGCTGGATCGAGTTCGGTACGATGTCCTTTTTCGTCGCAGGATGGTCTGCCTCGCTGGGGCACGATTGGCAGCAAACGTGGATTAATGGCGCCTTCGGAACAAGTGGTTTCTTTGGCCAGTCAGCCATTGCCACTGGAATGGCCAGCGGACCGACAACACCTCCAAATCCTCCTTACAATCTTTTCGGCGGTGGCACTGGAATCCAGACCGGCTTCGATCTTTTGCCGGTTCCAGAACCATCAGTGTGGGCATTGGTGGTGGCGGGGGGCGCCATGCTGTTGGCTCGCCATTGCCGACAGCGCTGGACAGGACTGAATCGAAGATGAAAAGTGTCTTCTTTGCTTTTTCTGTGGCTCTAGCGACAGAACCGACTTTCGCCCAAGGGGTAGTAAACTTTGATAATGGCGGCGTCGCTCTTATTAGCGCCGGCCAATCTGGCCAGATGAGACTAATCTCCTCACCTACAGGCTCGTATTACTTTGGTTTGTTTGTAGCTCAATAGGCGTCACTGGCAGCAATGCCACCTTTCGAGCGATGTGCCTCGGCAGAATCATCAATAATCGTCTCCTACGTCTTTCCCGCAGCCAGCGATAAACGAGGTAGACCAGGGAAACGGGAAGCCCAATCCATTGGGGGAAAAATGGGGGTCACATCTCAACATTTGACAAGTGCGAGCTTGACTTTTCCGGTGGATCGAGTCTGAATAGGCGTCCATGGCAAGGCCATTGCGCATCGAGCGGCCGGGGGGCCGGCACCATGTCACCGCGCGTGGTAACGAGCGCAAAGCCGTTTACCGTAACGACTCCGACCGATTCCATTTCCTGGAGTTGCTCTCAGAGGCAACCGAGCGCTTCGCTCTTCGAATTCATGCTTACGTGCTGCTGGATAATCATTTTCACCTGATGGTGGAGACTCCCGAGGCCAACCTGAGCCGCGCCATGCAGTGGGTCAACGTCAGTTATAGCGTGTGGTTCAATCGGAAGCACAACCGCGCTGGCCACCTATTTCAGGGCCGTTTCAAATCCCTGGTCATCGGGGATGACGCGGGCTGGCAGGAAGTAGCTCGCTACGTTCATCTGAATCCGGTGCGCCTGGCCGGATTGGGATTGGGAAAGCGCCAACAAGCTGCGTCCAGGCGGACGGGCATCGCTGCACCCGGTGCGGCCTTGGTAGGCGAGCGGCTCACGCGTCTGCGGCAGTACCGCTGGAGTTCCTATCGCAGCTACGCGGGGTACGAAAGGGGAGTCAACTGGCTTTGGCGTCAACCCCTGGAGCGAATGTGTGGGGGTCGCTTAACCTGCGCAGCACCCAGTACATGCGATGCCAAAAAAGCAATTTCTGCTATGAGACACGTCAACGCTTTTGTTGAATTTATTTTGATTCGAACCGCGGCATGATTGGGAACTGGAGGTTGACTTCTATATTGGAACGAAGGAAACCGGGCAGCCAGTGGCCGAGGCCGGTCTCCCTCGCCCCGTTTTTGTAGGCAAGAAATTGGATGCCACCACGAGCGGACGGAGTCAACCCTTTGGTGCGGGTCGGCCGGAGGTGCCGTGGTGCGGTTTGCAGCGGGTCGGCTGCGGGCCAGCTCTTGGCGTTCGGAACTTTGCAGGAAACTCTTCGGGAGGACGTTTTTCCGACGGTGTGGCCGTCAGCAATGCTGACGTCACGACCTGCTATCCGGGTCAACTGCCTGGGAAGCCAGCCGCCCACGATGGTATTGTCCGTAACCGTCATAGTGTCGGAAAACGAGCGCGCCCAACCTATCAACCGGCCATGACGGCCAAGAAATTGCACGGGTCGCGCGCCGTTTTCCGAAAAGTTCTCTGGAAGCTCCATCAGCATGAGAGCCAGCCGTTGCGGGGGTTAAGCCTCGCTCATCACCCAGCCCAGTTGTTCGGGCGTGCGCTTGCCGGTTTTCCAACGCCACAAGTCAATGAGCAGCTGCCGGGCAAAGGCGATGATGGCCCGTTTGCGCGCACGGGCGTGGGCCTTGGGATTGAGCAGCACGGCCTTCCACTTCTTGACCAGGTAATAGTTGGGCTGGTAGAGCAACGTCCGCCAGGCCAATTCCACCAGGTCGGTGCGCAAGCGGCGGTTACCCGCCTTGGTGATGCTCAGGTCGGCCGAGCTTTGGCCCGAGGCGCTGACTCCGCCGCACAACCCGGCGTAGCTGCCCACCTGCCGGCGGTTTTTGAACCGGTCCCAAGCGGCCACTTCCGTCTCTACTGCCTGGTAAGTCAGTCGGCCCATTCCCTTGGGCAACACTTTCGGCGTTTGGGTTTGGAGTTCCCGGGTCAACTGTTGGACAGCCTCATCCACCTTGAGGTGAGGCGCCAGATGCCGACTTTGCTGGAGGGTGACTTTCTGGATCGGGCCGAAAACGTGCTCGTGTTTGGACTGCCCGGCCGGGGCAAAACGCATTTTCTGTGCGCCTTGGGCCGTGAGTTAATCCTGCGGCACGCACGTTCGGTGTATTTCACGCCAACCTTCAAACTGGTGCAGCAGCTTCTGGCCGCCAAGCGGGATCTGAAGCTCGACGCGCTACTCAAGCGGTTGGACCGCTTCGAGGGGATCATTTTGGACGACTTGGGATACGTTCAACAGTCGCGCGAGGAGATGGAGGTGCTGTTCACATTCCTGGCCGAGCGGTATGAACGGCGCAGCGTGCTGGTGAGCAACAATCTGGTGTTCTCGAAATGGGACCAGATCTTTAAAGACCCGATGACAACCATGGCGGCGGTGGACCGGCTGGTGCACCACGCGATCATTTTGGAGTTCGACGGCGGAAGCATTCGAGCGCCAGAACCAAAGGGTGGCAGCTGACCCGGCGCGCCCGCCACCCCCTTCGGCTCCACTACGTCCCTGTCGCCTGCGGCTCCAGGGACTCCGTTCCGCCGAAGGGGGTGGCCAAAATGGGTTGGACCAACAACAACAAAATATGCCGGCAATCAGAAGTGATTTCTAATTGTCACTGAAGTGAAGGATAATTGGCATTGACCAGCCGCCGCCAGGTCGGGTGTGAAGTGACGTTCCGGCAAGCGTTCAACCACGGGCAGCACCGTAGGGAGCCGTGATGAGTCTGACCACCAACCATCAAGGGCGATACTCTTCTTTGGTTAGGTTACGAGGCCTGGGCGTGACGCTCTTCCCCTTGTCTTGTCAGTTCCAGCATGAATTCCGAGCGGCCATGATTTCATTCATTGTCCCGGCCCATAACGAGCAGGCGTGCCTTGGCGGCACGTTGCAGGCCATTCAGGAGTCCGCTCGCATTATAGGCCGACCTTTCGAGATTATTGTAGTGGATGATGCTTCCACCGACGCGACGGCTGAAATCGCCCGGCGGCACCAGGCGCGCGTGGTGAGCGTGAACCACCGGCAGATTGCCGCCACCCGCAACTCGGGCGCGCGCGCATCCAGCGGTGAACTGGTTTTCTTTGTGGACGCCGATACGACTATCAACGCCCGTGCCGTAGCCTCGGCGTTACGAGCGATGGAAAACGGTGCTGTGGGCGGCGGCGTTATGACGTGGGTGGACATGAATGAGAGCGTGCCGCTCTACGCCCGGCTCTTGCTCATTTTGCTGTTCTTTGCTCCCAAACTTGTCGGATTTACCGGGGGCGCTTTCATGTTTTGCACACGCTCTGCCTTTGAGGCGACCGGCGGATTCAACGAACGACTTTACTGGGCAGAAGAAGGTGGCTTTGCCTTCGCGCTGAAACGTGAAGGCCGGTTTTTCGTCCCGTGGCAACATGTCTCCACTTCAGGACGGCGTATGCGCACCATGTCGGGAGGTCAGTTTCTTATAGGAGGTGTCCGCATGATGTTATCGCCGGTAAAATTCTTCACCCAGCGCTGGTCGGTGGAAAAGGTCTGGTATAACTCAAACCGCGCCAACGACGACAAAATGCCCAACTCCATTGCCTTTCGGATTTCCAATGGCATCGCCCTGGTTATGATGATTGTGATGGTCACGGGACCCGTTTGGGATTTCATCCCCTGGACGCTAACCCCCTTGGATACTCTGCCGGGCAAATATCGGTATTTTACCGGCATCTTTCTCTGCCACCTGGGGACGCTCGGCTGGCTGATAGGGTGGGTCCTGCTCATGAACGTTTTGCGGCAAAAACGCTGGACGGGATTGCTTCAATCCGCCGCCTTGATTGGGATTTGTTTTTGGCAAGCGTGGGAGTCGACGCACGGCGTCATTCGGATTTGGACACACTTTCTTCGTTGGCTTGCGCATTTTCACAACGGCTAAAGCAAAGCAACCGCTTGCTTGTGCGTTGAATGGAGGCCGAGGCCAAACATGAACATGGGTCAGAACAACTTATTTTCAGTTTCTGGTGCATTGAGGAGTTTACACTGCGTTTGCTCGGGTTCTTATCGGTATAAAAGGCAGTTCACGTGACCTGGTGACCCCATGTGGAGGTGTGTGCCTATCCACGCCCGCGTCATGGTTGTTTCGCGCCGCAGCCGAAGGGCGATCCTCGCCTTGCGCGGATCGCCTTTGCGTCGCGCCTGCAAATGCCGAGAGTCCCAACCCAGGACCAGCAGCTCCTCGGCTACAATGCGCTCGGCTTCAGTCTTGCCACAAACTTCGCTCAGAGTGTCCATGAACAACACTCGATCCTGGTCGTCGAAAAAGATCGGTTCCCACCGGTCTCCGCGGTTCATGACGGGGTAAATCGCTCCCGGATACCGAACTCGCGCCACCGTCAAGCGTCGAAATGCAATTGCGAGTATAAATAAGTTGTTCTGACCACGCGCCAACGAATTTGCCATGAGACCGGGCGAAACGGCGAGGCGATTGATTACTGTAAGCGTGCATTAGAGATTGATCCGGCCCATGCGGACGCCCTTTACAATTTGAAAGGCTTGCAGGGTCTTGGTAGGTAGCCCGCTTCCTGGTGCAGTTGCACGAATTGGGCTATTGGCACATCGCCCTCGATTCCCGCCCGAGGCCATCTCACTCCAAGATATTTTGCGCACTGAACGGTTTGCTGAAGATTCTCACCTCGAACAGAAATGGCGGAAAGAGTGCCTAACGAATCCAGGAACTGAACTGCGGGCAAGGCGTCGTTTTCGGCCGCATTGCAGGCAGCGGGAACGACAGTGAGAACAGCCAGGACGGATGCACTGACCCAGGTCCAGTCACGATGCGTTTCGAAATTCATGCGGTTGCGAGCAATAAACAAAGAGGCGTGAGGTGTCAGCCGAATTTGTTTCTGGATCCAGCCGCGCAACAGGTCCCAAGCGCGCTTGACAGGTGCAGCCGGGTTTGTTTTACGACATTATCGGTCGTTCCTCGCGCAACTTTTGGCGGGTTGCAATTTTTGAACTATTATGGGATCTTTTTTTAAAGAATAACTCTATGCGCTGGCGGTTCCTTGCATTGCTCTCGCTTGGCGTCAATCTCGCGTTGCTCGCCGTGTGGCTGTTTGCCCCGCGCCATCCGTTGCCGGGGGAACTCACCACCTCGACGGTTACCGCGGATGCCTCGTCCAATAACGCGAAGTCCAATATCGTGCTTCGACGCCAATTCTTTTCATGGCAAGAGGTCGAGTCGTCGGATTATCCAACCTACATCGCCAATTTGCGGAATATCGGGTGTCCGGAGCAAACCATACGCGACATCATTATCGCCGACGTTAATGCGTTGTATGCCAGGAAACGCGCCCTTGAACTGATCACTCCCGCACAGCAATGGTGGCGCAGCGAACCCGACACCAACGTTCTGAGAGTCGCGCTAGAAAAATCGCGGGCGCTTGATGACGAACGGCGCGCGCTGTTGACAAGCCTCCTGGGGCCTACCTGGGAAGCAGGCGACCTCGTAAACCTGCCCAGGCCGTCCCATCCGGGTGTGCTGCTGGATGGGCCGGTGCTCGGCAGCCTGCCGGCCGACACCAAGCAAGCTATTGAAGACATCAATGCACGGTCGGAGACCCGAATGCAAAATTACCTGGATTCGGTAAGGCAACAGGGCAAATCTCCCGACTCGGCCGAGTTGGCTAAGCTTCGGCAGCAGACTCGCGATGAATTGGCTCGGGTTCTGGCTCCAGCGCAATTGGAAGAGTTTCTTCTTCGATATTCGCAAGACGCCAACAACCTGCGCACTGAGTTCAGTCAACTGCGTTATTTCAATCCTACGGCCGATGAATTTCGCGCCATCTTTCGCGCTACAGATTCGGTGGATCAGCAACTTTCGGCCTTGAGCGACTCGAGCGATCCCAGCACGGTGCAGGCGCGCCAGGCCCTGGAAGCACAGCGCAACAACGCCATTAAAATCGCGCTCGGACCGGACCGTTACCAGGAGTATCAAATGCTTCACGACCCGCTGTACCGGCAGGCGGTCGCAACCGCCCAGGCGGCGGGAACTCCGGATGCCGCACAAACGATTTACCAAATCAACCTGGCTTCCGCATCTACTCAAGACGCCATTAACGCCAACACAAACCTGAGCTCGGACCAGAAGGCTATCGAGCTCAAACAACTCGAGTTGGACCAGCTTAAGGCAAACTCCCTGGCCATGGGCAGGTCGCTGCCTCCGGAACCGCCTCCGCCACAACCTCTACGCCGCACGTACACGCTTCAGCCGGGGGACAGCCCTGCAGTCGTGGGCATGATTTATGGAATTCCCGAAAGTGCAATCCGCGCCGCAAACCCCAACATTGATTTCAACCGATTGCGTCCCGGCGATTCTATCAACATACCTCGCTCTGGCTTAAACCCCACGGGGGCTCCCCTGATCCCGGCGGGAGGACCGTAACCCTCCAGACTGGAACCTGGGGTTCTCCAGACGCAAAGAAGCGTGCGTCGTACCGACGACGGGTTGGCGGCCTGTCAATCCCGAGTTCACCCCTTGAATTTTCGTCAAATCGAACGGATCTTGGTTCATGAACAGCATGTCGGTTGCTCTGTTTAGTGACCGGGCCAAGGCCGAACCGCTAAAGCAACGCCTGACCCAAGCCGGTTTCAACGCACAAATCAATGAACACCCAGGGCTCACTACCCTGTGGTTCGTCGCCCGGCCCGCTGCTAGAGTCCGAATCGAGGTTCCTGGGGACCAGTTTGAACGCGCCGAACAGACTCTATTGGACTGGGACGCCGCCGAGGGGGCGTTGTCGCAAGCGATTCGGTGCCCGGAATGCAATTCGTTCCGGATCGAATACCCGCAATATGCCCGCAATTCCTTGCTGACAAATCTCGGTATGGGAATTGCCGCGATGTTCGGTCTGGTCGAGCGGGACTACTATTGCGAGGACTGCCACTTCACCTGGCCGCGAGAGGGAACACGGCCCAGAAGGAATCGGCCGCACCTTGCGCCCTGGTACTTCATTGACGGAGTCGAACAGACGCAGCGAACGTCCAATCAGGAGCCCCACGAGGCCCCGCGGAAAGCGGCTTGATGCCGGCATCACCGCGCTTGAAGGGCGGTTGCGCCGAGCCCAAAGTTGTTCCATGGTATTGCCCGAACTTAAACCATAGCCATATGAGCAACACCGCCGTATCTGAAAAAACGAGCGCAGGCCAGGCGCTGGACCAACTTGACCAACTCAAACGCTTTACCAAAGTCGTGGCCGATACAGGGGACTTTGCCACTCTCAAGCAGTATGCCCCTCAGGATGCGACGACAAATCCGTCGCTGATTTATAAAGCGGCGCAAATGCCGGCCTACAAGGAGCTGGTTGAAAGAACGCTTGCCGCTCATCGCGGTGCGGCTTCCGGCGGGCGGGATGTTCTGGGCCAGATCATGGACGAGTTGCTGGTGGCCTTTGGGGTCGAGATCCTGAAAATTGTGCCGGGACGCGTCTCCACCGAGACCGATGCGAACCTTTCATTTGACACCGAAGGCCTGGTCGCGAAGGCGCACCGGTTTATCGCACTCTACCAGAAACAAGGCATCGGTCGCGAACGGGTTTTGATCAAAATTGCTTCCACGTGGGAAGGAATAAAAGCCGCCGAACAACTCCAGCGCGAAGGCATCAACTGCAACATGACGCTTTTGTTTTCGTTGGCCCAGGCGATCGCCTGCGCGGAAGCAAAAGCCAGGCTGATTTCACCATTCGTCGGCCGCATTCTGGACTGGTACAAAGCCAAAGAAGGCAAAGACTATACGCCGGCGCAGGATCCGGGAGTTTAATCGGTTCGCGAGATCTATGCCTACTACAAGAAGTTTGGTTACTCGACCGAAGTCATGGGGGCGAGCTTCCGGAACAAAGGGGAAATCCTGGAACTGGCCGGGTGCGACCTTTTAACCATCAGCCCGCAATTGCTGACCGAGCTCAAGTCCAGCACCGAGCCAGTGGTCAGAAAGCTCGATGCCCAGCAAGCCGCGGCCAGCGATCTGGCAAAAATTGCTCTGGATGAAAAATCGTTCCGCTGGCGCATGAACGAGGACGCCATGGCGACCGAAAAACTCGCTGAAGGCATCCGGCTGTTCAACGCAGATGCCATGAAGCTTGGGAAATACCTGTCCTCGCAGATGGGTTGAGGCGCTTGCCGTTTACTAATCCGTTTCAGTCGGGTTTTCCCATTCAGGGTAAACCTCGGGGTCGAGCTGGCCCCTGCGGATCAGTTCCTGCAAATCGCGGATAATAGTTCTGCGAGCGACCGAGAATTCTCTGGCCAAGGCCGAAATATTGGGTCGCTCAAGTTTTTTGTCCAAGCGCTCCCGGATTTGGTTTTGACGGCGTAAGCGATCGGTCGATCGCGAGAACAAGTCGACCGCATCGATCCTGTGCGACCGCTCCAGAGCCTCGAATTGCTGAACGATTTCTTTCTCCCCGCATTCCTTGAGCGCTGTGTCCACGGTTTTTTTCAGCGCGCGAATATCAACTGGTTTGGACAGGCAATAGTGCGCGCGACGCGGACCCTGGAGCGCCTTGAGTTGCTGCTCGATGTCCAGCGCCCCGGAGACAACGATCACCGGGACGAATGGCAGCAGTTCTTTAAGCTGCGGGAGGAAATCGAGGCCCAGTTCACCTTTGTCCAGCACGTGGTCGAGGATCAGGACGTCGGGGCGATTTCTGGCAATGTGTTGGAGAGCTTGCGAGCCGCTGGTGACTCGCACGAGGCTGTAGCCGGACAACGCGTCCTCGTAGATTTCATACTGCAAATCGTCGTCTTCGATGATCAGAATTGTGGGCTTGTTCATAACGCGGGACGAGTCATGCGGGAGGGGTGGAGGCAAAATCGCGCACGGGAAGAATCAAGGTGAACACGCTGCCAACGCCGACGGTTGATTCGACATGCAGCCCGGCGCCAATTTTACGCGCAAGCTCGTAGGCCATCGAGAGCCCCAGGCCAGTTCCGCGCCGGCTCGAAAGGGCCTTGGTTGTAAAAAAGGGCTCAAAAATGCGGGGCAGCACTTCAGGAGATATTCCGCAGCCGTTGTCTTTGACCGAAACCCCGATGTAACGAACTGCGGGCACCGGGGTGAGCACCAGATCCGAAGGCAAGGCGCTGATTTCTTTTGTTGCCAGGAGGATGTGTTTGCGTTCGGTCATTGATTCAGCCGCATTGAAAATAAAGTTTAACAGGATCTGCTGAATGAAATCCTTGGCGGCAAGCACGGACGGCAGCGATGCGCCAGGTTCAAAAGCCACCTCGACCTCGCGTAGGAAACGGTCGCCCAGGAGCTTTAAAGTATCCTCGACGACGTCGTTGAGGTTACATAACGCCGGCTCGCGTCCTGTATCCCGGCTGAAGCCCAGCATGGCTTTCACGATCCCGGCCCCTTGCTCGACTACGAGTTTGATCCGATCGGTCCGCGTCCGGATTTTATCCGGATTATCCAGGTTCTCCTCAATTATTTGGGTTGAGCCCTTAATGATTGACAGGATGTTATTGAAATCATGGGCAATCCCGGCAGCCAAAGTTCCCAGGGCATTCATCTTTTGGCTGTGAACCAACTCGCGGTTGGCTACCTCCAACTGCTGCGTTCGCTCCGCAACCTTTTTCTCGACCTCCGCGTAACTGCGCGACAAGCGCAAGTGACGGTTGAAGGCGACGCCGGCAAAAAACAATGCGGCCACCGCGCCGCAGCAGGCGATCAAAAGCAAACGGGTTTCGCGGTACCAGGGACCTATCACCGCAAACTCCCGGCTGGCCGGATGGGGATCGATATTTCCATTGCGGTCCATCGCCTTAACCTGGAAGTAATGTTTGCCGATGGGCAGATCGCTGAACCAAACTCGGCTGGCTTCCTGGAACGGGGTCCAATCGCGAACATCGAGCCGGTAGGAAAAAAGCAGCCGTTCCCGCGGTGTATACTTCCATTTGTCCTGGCCGCTGAAACTTATGGAGATCGTTGCCCCTTCGGGAATGGTGCTGTCCTGGCCGGGAAAGAATTGGGCGCTGGTTTGAGGCGGGTCCGGATCGGCTTCAGGATGGAACACGGTCAAGCCGTGCGAAGTGCCGGCCCAGAGACGCCCGCGAATGTCCTCGAACAGGCCGCGAACAGCGGAACTGGGCAACCCCTCCTCGGTGCCGTTCTCAATCCAGGCAACCTGCAGATACCGAAAAAGCCCGCTGTTGCTGGCGGCCCAAACCGCCCCGTCCCGCGTGCGCACCAACGCATTTACACGATCCAGGCCCCGCCGCACGATTCCCCAGTTCCGCCCGTCAAACTCCCAAACCTGGTCTCGCGCGGCACACCAAATCCTGCCGTCGGTCAGTTCAGCAAACGAGGTCACGTTTTCGGGCATGCTCTTGTCCGGGGACACAAACAAGCGCCACCGTTCCTGGCTGTAGCAGGCGGTGCCCTTGTCGCCGCCCAACCACCAGTCTCCATTCTGAGCCACGAAAAGTGTGTGCCAGCTTGTCCCCAACTCGTCTTCCGGCGCAGGTTGCGCCAGTTCAATAAGAGAGGTTCCGTCAAACGCCCTGAAACTGGATTCAGAGGGCGAGCGCGGGTTCCAGCAGTGCAGGCACAAGCGGCCGTCTTTCAACATGCCGAGAGCCCTGCAACGCTCATCGGCCAGTTCTTTGTTCAAATGGCTCAATTGGGCCGTGCCCGGCTTTAGCTCGTATAACTCGTCCCCAGCGTCCCCTTCGGTGTCCTGCACCGCAAGTACTACCCCGCCGTCGCGAATCGCAAACAACTCCCGCGGCCGTATGTCGCGGCTGATCTCCGGTTTGAGCGGGAACTCCTTCAGTTCCTCGGCCTGCAGTTCGCACAGCCGGTTCCCCGCGACAAACCAGATTCGCCCGGTGGCGTCTCCGGTGACACAATCGACTGGAGAATTGATTCGCTTCACCCTGGCCGGGCTGCGCCATAGAGGCGGCGCATACCGATAAAGGCCGTCGGAGGTGGCGAGCCAAAAAGTTCCGCCCGGTTGCATGGCGACGTCGAAATAGGCGCGCGCCCCAATCTCATCGTTTTCCACCAATTCAGCTCGCGTGTCGTCTTCCTCGAACAGAGTCTCGCTGCTCATTGCCCAGCGGAGGCGGTCCGGACTCCGCCAGGTCTGACGAAGCTTTTCGCCGGCGGCCTGCAGGAGTCCCCAGTCCCGGCCGTCGAAATAGACCACAAATCGCTGCTGATTCGTTGAGGATTCGGCTACCGCGCTCACCCCACCCTCGCCGTCTTCGTGCAGCCCTTGCAGGTTCCTGACGTGCCATGAATTGGGAAGCAGATACTCCTGCCACTCGGACTCCGGCTTCAGATTGCGAATAGGGCCTGGGACTTTAGCGAGCCCTTTGCCACCGCCAATCCATAACCCCCCATCACGCGAAGGAGCCAGGCTGATGAAACTCTCAATACTCGTGCGGCCGGCCTGGCGAAGGACTTTGGTTTGGGGATGGTCCGGGTCCTCCGAGTTGTATTCCAGTAGCTGGCCAGGCAGTAAAAGCAGGACCAGGCCTTGGCGCACCGGCCACAAAGGCACCGGATCAATTACTCTGGCGGCACCACCGCGTGTTTCGTTTTCCAGCGCAGCTACGCGATGCAGCAGCCAGGAGCCGTCTTTGAATTCTTGCAATCCTTCCGGAACCACGGCCCAGAGTTGGCCCCCAGGGCTCTGATAGACCCTGCTCCGCCCCACCTCGGGTGATGGAATGCTCCGCACCACGTACCCATCAAGTTCTGAGAGCACCGGCAGCGCAAAATGCCGCACAAGCACTTTGCCTTGCGGCGAGAGTGTCACTGAAATGCAAGCCGACTCTGCCAACCTGTCCGACAACTTGTAGACCCGCCAGTTTGAGGCCTTTTGAGCCAGGCTCACCCGAACGGGAGCGAGCATCGCAATCAGCACCAGCAACGCATACCTGAATTTGATCACTTTGAGGTCGAGCGACTGTATCGATTATTGAATGTTAGCAAAAGCCCTCGCAACAAAAAGGAATCGTGTGCAGTTAGACGCGCAGGGAGCTGGCTGGAAAGAGGTGACCTATAGTCAACGCATTTTGTAATCGACATCTCGTTGGCCCTTTCGCATCCTGCAAACGAAAATGGACGCGGATGAGCGTGACATATGCCTCTATTTAAAGGGTTTCCCGGGCCAATTTATCGCCTACAAGGAAATCTCGCGCCGGGCTGCGGGCAAGCGCCGTTATCGAGACGAACCGGACTGGGCGACCCCAGTGCTTACGAGGATGGTTGAAAAGGGACTCATTGAAAGCGATTCCGGCAGGCATTACCGGCTTAAACCGCGCAAAAAGGTAAAGCAAACTCGCTGGGTTTCTCCTGAGATAAAACAGATCCTGGAGAAGAGTGGAATGAATGTTGAAACGGTTTTTGAGATTAACGAAGAAGATAAGGACGATCTGACCCGAACCTGAGAAAGCGAAATGGGCATCTAAGGGGAACGAAGCAGGGGCCGAATGCAAAAGGCGCTTGACCCTTGGACGGAAGAGGTTTATACAAATGCGGTTGACGGATGTAACCCTAACCCCATTACCTATGACGCTAACTAAGCGAGACTTGGTGATAAGGATCAGCGAAGAAACCGGCCTGATCCAGCAGCAGGTCCTCACGGTGGTCCAGAAGACCCTCGATTACATTGCCGAGGCTTTGGCCCAGGGCCATAAAGTCGAATTGCGCAACTTTGGTGTCTTTGAGGTCAAAGTGCGCAAGGCTCGAATTGGACGCAATCCAAATGCCCCGGCCACAGACGTACCTATTCCTGAACGCTCGGTCGTAAAATTCAAGCCCGGCAAGGAAATGCGTGGCGAGGTGATCAAGATTCCTCCAAGGAGCACTCCGACGCAGCCGACCCAATCGACCCAGTCAAGCCAGCCGACACAACCGGCGGCCTGAACCGCGTCACTATTCGGCACTGCCAGCGCTCAAAGCGCGACGGACTCTTTTTCCTTTTGCTTACCGTTGTTTCACCCTAACGTTCCCGGCCTGATTTATGGAACGCCTGCCGGGTTTCCGAGATTTTTATCCCGACCCTCTTCCACAACCCGATTTGTGGAGCGCTGATGGACGTCAGTTTATCTTCAATCACTGGCGCTCCGTTGCCAAACGTTACGGCTTCCGCGAATACGAC
>DATGLT010000449.1:0-6726 GCA_035294005.1 Verrucomicrobiia bacterium | reverse complement strand
CTGATTGTCTGCCTCGGCGCTACCATGACGGCTCGTGCTTCGGAAGAAACCAATAACGCTGCCGAAATTCCACCTAGACCAAGACCCATCTACCGGGAATGGACTGTTGGTGCGGAGGCCGGCACGGAAGGGGTCTTCGGCCTGTTCGGTTCGTGGCGCTTCTCCGATCATGTTGGGCTGCGGTTAGGCGCCGACTACGCCCAGGATTCAATGAGCGGGTTCGGCATTCACGATATAAAATACAATGTGAAGATTCGGCTCTTGAACGAGCCGCTGACCCTGGACGTCTATCCCTGGCAGAAACACTCTTTTCACGTCAGCTTTGGCTGGCTGTTCAATGAGAATCAATTGACCGGTTCAGCCAGTGGCAGCGGAACCATTACGATCGATGGTATTCAGTTCGCCAGGGACAACGTTGGATCTCTCAATGTAAAAATCCAACAGCAGGTGGTGAACCCGTATCTGAGTATCGGTGGGAACTTCTTCTACTTCGATCATGCCCACCACTGGGCGCTGGGTGGTGAATTGGGCGTGGCCTACACAGGCGATCCGCAGGTCAGTTTGACCCGCTCAGGCGGCGTTACCGGCCCGGTAGGCTCGGCGATTGACGCCGCAGTCACCGCTGAACAGAAGCGGGTTCAGAACTATGCCGACCAGTATAAGTGGTGGCCAGTCGCAAAAATCTTTGTCGCGTTCTCCTTCTAGACAGCGGACGCCCTGACCAAAACTCTATTAATTTCAGCACCTTAACAAACCAGAACTACACCTAATCCATTGGCCTGAGAGATCATCTTATGACACCCAAGATACGAAAATTCACAGCGTTCACACTGTTGTCGGCAACAATGCTGGCCTTCACCTCATGCGCGTCCAAGGCTCCAGGAGAAGCGAGCACAATGGTCGCATCCCAAAAGGGGGTTCCGGGGGGAACGGTTGTTCAGACCTATAAGGTAACCGCCACCGTAACGGCAGTCGATGCGGCGACTCGGCGGGTGACTCTCTCCACCGCAGACGGCAACAAAACCATTTTCAAAGCCGGGCCGGAAGTTGCGAACTTCGAGCAGATCCAAGTCGGGGACCAGGTTAAAGCTACGTTGGTGGAGCAAGTTATCGTATTCGTGCGGAAGGATGGTGAACCCGCAAGCGATGGCGAAAGTGCCGCGGTGGCCCTGGCCCCGTTGGGCGACAAGCCGGGCATGCTGCTGGCGAACACGGTGGAGGTAACTGCAAAGGTCGAAGCCATTGACCTTGATCACCGTAAAGCCACCCTCCGCTTTCCGGACGGACACGCTCAAATCTTCAGCGTCCGCAAGGATGTTGATATGACCAAGGGAAAAATTGGCGACGACGTCGTAATCCGCACCACCGAAGCTATGGCCATCACCGTAGAGAAACCGTAGTCGTAAGTGGAGAGGGAACGAGTGAAGGAAACAGTAATCAATAGTCGAATGACAATGCTCAGAAGCATAGCAACAGGCCCCTGGTCATCGGTAAGTGGCTACACCTGTTTGCTGACGGTGGTCGTCGTTGTCCTGTTACCGGCGTGCGCCTCAAGTCACATCAAAAGCACGTCGAACCCCGCTGGAATGGCTCCCGGTCCCATCCGCAATGTCACCGTTGTCGGGATGGACGAACGTCCAGAGTTTCGAAATCCATTCGAAGACGATGCCGTCCGCTTCCTCAAAGCTCACGCGGTCGAGGCAACCAGCAGCCACACCCGATTCAGCCTCGAGCAAATGAAAGGCAATCGGGAAGAGATCCGTCTGCGACTCGTGGACGCGAAAGCGGAGTCGGTCCTGTTTGTCCACGTCACTGACCGGGCGGACGTCGGGGGTGGGCCGCCCGCGAGCCTGGGGAGTCTGGACATGGCTGCCGTGGACGAGTCTCGTTACAACCTGGCGACTCCCGGCGGCGAGGTAAACACCAAGCTGCGCCTCGCCGCCAGACTGTACCGCGTTTCCGACGGTGTGGTCATTTGGACCGGCGTAATGAACACCACGGTAAAGGAGGATTATGACTCAATTGTCCTGCTGCGAGGACTGGCGAAAACGATCGTAGAGGAGATGGCCAGGGGCAAGGTGATTCCCTGAACGTGAACGTAATTGGACCGGCGAACTATTTAAGCGAGTCGATTCAGTTGATTAAGCCCCTCGGAAAACAATGAGATCGCATCAGTAAAAGCAATTTGCCGTTTGAAAACCAGTAAACCGGAATCGGTCTTTACCAACAATAACATGAAAGAACAAAGAAAGAGGGACAGCAATACATGAAACCAAAACTAAAACGGATCGGCTTGTCACTGCTCGTCGCGACGAAGCAATGCGTAGTCGGACTGACCGCTGGCGTGGCGCTGTTTAGCAGCCTTGCTTCGGCGCAAGCGGCAGACAAGAAACCCAACATTGTCGTGATCGTGGCGGACGATGTGGGAATCTGGAATATCAGCGCTTATCACCGCGGTATGATGGGTGGACGAACTCCTAACATTGACCGGATTGCGAGTGAAGGCGCTCTGCTCACCGATTATTACGCCCAACAATCCTGCACAGCGGGCCGTGCGGCATTCATCCTGGGTCAGACGCCCTTTCGCACCGGTTTGCTCAAGGTCGGCTTGCCCGGCGCCAAACAGGGCATTCAGCACGGAGACCCCACAATTGCCGAACTCCTCAAGCCGCATGGTTACGCCACTGCGCAGATCGGCAAGAACCACCTGGGCGACCGCAATGAATTCTTGCCCACCGTGCACGGCTTCGACGAATTCTTTGGTAACCTCTATCACCTGAATTCAGAGGAGGAGCCCGAGGATCCCGATTACCCGAAGGACCCGAAGTTCCACGCCATGTTCGGCCCGCGCGGGGTGCTTGAATGCAAGGCGACCGATGTGGATGACCCCACTGAAGACCCGCGCTTCGGTAAAGTCGGCAAGCAGACCATCAAGGACACGGGGCCGCTGACAAGAAAACGCATGGAGACCGCCGAGGAGGAGCTCCTTCCCCACTCGCTGGATTTCATGGACCGCTCGGTTAAAGCAGGCAAACCGTTCTTCCTGTGGCACAACACGACTCGGATGCATGTGTGGACGCACCTTTCACCCAAATGGGCCAACAAATCCGGGTTTGGCTTGTATGCGGATGGGATGATGGAACTCGACTATAATGTGGGCGAAATCCTGAAAAAGATTGATGACCTCGGCATCGCTGACAACACCATCGTGCTGTTTACGAGCGACAACGGCGCCGAGATCTTCTCCTGGCCTGATGGCGGAATAGTGCCGTTTAAAGGCGAGAAGGGTACGACCTGGGAAGGCGGCTTCCGCGTGCCTTGCCTGGTGCGCTGGCCCGGCGTGATCAAGCCCGGCACCATCATCAATGACACCATGGCGATGGAGGACTGGATGCCGACCTTCCTGGCAGCGGCGGGTGATCCTGATATAAAGGAAAAGCTGCTGACCGGATTAAAAGTCGGAGAGAAGACCTTCAGGAACCATCTTGATGGCTACAACTTCCTGCCTTTCTTCAAGGGCGAGGTGACAGAAGGTCCGCGCAAGGAATTCTTCTATTTCGACGATAACGGCAACCTGAACGCGCTGCGTTATGGCCCGTGGAAGATCCAATTCTCGTGGATCGAAGGCAATCTCTTCACCGGAAGACGCGCGAGCATGAACGTGCCCCTGGTCACTAACCTCCGCGAGGACCCGTTCGAGCGAGCTCCGTTCGAGTCTGATATGTATCGGCGTTGGGCTGGCGACAAGCTCTGGACCCTTGTCCCTGCGCAGGCCATCGCAGGCCGGTTCATTCAATCATTCAAAGAATACCCGCCGAGCCAGCGGAGCGGCAGCATGAATCTCGATGTCATCATGGAGACCCTCGCCGCTGGGGCAACCGGAGGCGGTAAGTAACGAGAATCGCTCGTGAAACACGCGGGCTGTCTCTCATGAGGCGGCCCGCGGATTCGCCAGCGAGTTAAGAGTAAAGTCGCACCCATGAAAGCCACACGCACTCAAATTTTGGTAGCATCGCCGATGCCTGCCGGTTCCTGGAAAACTGCTCTTCGAGAGGATGTGGAAGCTGCCGGACATCTACCAAATGGCTGCCCTCGCCGAAATCTCCAACCCAATATGAGCCAAGAGAAGAACCGAGAATCTAAAGGAACGAAACCAACAGCATCGCGTGCGACACCGATGCGGTGGACCCTCGTTGTCATACTCGCTGGTACAGCCGCCGTGGCTTACGCCAGGTTCGGTTCGACACCGGCTTCAAAACCCACGCCCGGTCAGAAGAACCAGGAAGCCGCGGCGCCTTCGGCTTTTGGCCCTACTGTCCCCAACGCGGCTTCCGCGCAAGGTCCAGCTGCGGAGGGCATGGTGTGGATTCCCGGAGGAGAATTCTCAATGGGCAGCGATGTTGCCAGCGAATCATTGTGCGGTCTGCCGGGGGTCACGCGTGACGCGCTGCCCATTCATCGGGTGTACGTGGACGGCTTTTGGATGGATGCAACGGAACTGAGCAACGAGCAGTTCGAAAGATTCGTCAAAGCCACAGGGTACATCACTGTCGCCGAGCAGAAGCCGACCAAGGAAGAGTTCCCCACAGCGCCACCGGAAAACCTCGTCGCCGGCTCAACGGTCTTTGCGCCGACGCCGCAGGCTGTGCGATTGAACGATTACTTTCAGTGGTGGAGTTACGTGCCCGGAGCGAACTGGCGTCACCCCACCGGCCCGGCAAGCGACCTCAAGGGGCGTGAGAAATATCCAGTGGTGCAAATTGCCTACGAAGATGCAGCGGCCTACGCGAAGTGGGCGGGCAAGCGGCTGCCCACGGAAGCAGAATGGGAATTTGCGGCGCGCGGCGGGGCGGCGGGCAAGTTATACGCCTGGGGCGATGAATTGAAGCCGGGTGGCAAGTGGATGGCGAACATTTACCAAGGCCGCTTTCCGGTCGAAGGAGGCGACACGGGTGAGGATGGCTTCAAAGGGCTCGCGCCCGTCGCGCAATTTCCGCCGAACGGCTACGGACTCTACGACATGGCCGGCAATGTTTGGGAATGGGTGAGCGACTGGTATCGGCCTGATTACTACGCCCAACTGGCCAGAGCCGGTGGTGTGGCGCGCAACCCGCGCGGGCCTGATTCCCCGTTCGACCCGACCGAACCGAGCGAGAAAAAGCGCGTTCATCGCGGCGGCTCATTTCTCTGCACCGATCAATACTGCACTCGTTATATGGTTGGCACTCGCGGCAAAGGCGAAGTCCGCACGGCGAGCAACCATCTGGGGTTCCGGTGTGTGAGGCCACAATCATTATGAATGGACAAATGAAACCAGCTAAGCGCATCAGGCTCGCGGCTCTCGCGGGGCTACCGCTCCTGCTCGCCTTAACAGGTTGCAAAACCACAACGCCCGATTCAGCACCGCAACGGCGGGACCTTGCCGCTATCCAAGCCGAACAGGCGGCGCTGACACCAGCCCTTGTTCTCGAATCGCTTCAGCGGGGCAACCAACGTTTTGCTTCTGGCAAAATCGAACCGCGCGATATGCTCCACGACCAGCGGACGACCGCCGCCGGGCAGTATCCACACGCGGTTGTTTTGAGTTGCATTGATTCGAGGGCGCCTGCAGAAATCATTTTCGACGCGGGCCTGGGAGACCTCTTTAACGCCCGAATCGCAGGCAATATCGCCGACACGGACCTGGTTGGAAGCATGGAGTTCGCGTGCGCGGTGTCCGGCGCAAAACTCGTGCTCGTCATGGGTCATACCAGTTGCGGCGCAATCAAAGGGGCCTGCGACCACATTGAGTTGGGCAACCTTTCCAGTCTGCTGAAAAAAATTCAGCCTGCGGTCTCGTCCGTACGCGACCTGCCGGGTGAGCGCAATTCGAAAAACAAAGACTTCGTCGAAGCTGTCGGCGAAGCGAACGTCCGGCTGACAGTGGGGCGAATCCGAGAACTCAGCCCGATTCTGCGTGAGCTTGAGAATGCGGGTAAAATCCAGATCGCCGGCTGCATTTACGACCTCGACACCGGTCGTGTGCGGTTTCTTACCCAAGAATGAGCATCCACCAAAGAGGCCTGCTAGAACCGAAAGCCATGAGGCTGCTCACCTTCTTTTCCGCTACTTGGGTTGGAGTGAGGATGCTGTTGAAGTGGCTGGTACTCGCGCAGTGCAAAATTGGGCTTGGCGGAACACTACTTGCGATTGTCGGCGCGCCGGTGGTCCCCAAGGTTGTTGTCGTAATGGAGCATTCCTCATTGTCCACGGCGGAGGAGGCGCGATGAGGAGAAAAAACAGACGCCTCAACAGGGCGATGGCCGGTAGTCTCGCGGCCGGAACAGCCGCAGGGATCGCTGGTGAAGTTGACCACTACAGTCCCGGAGGAGCTAGCATTCGGGACTTTGCCGTGCCGGAGCCCGGATTGTATGCAGGGCTCTATAATAATGCGTACCAAAGCCATCGGCTAAACGACGCGAACGGCAACACCATCAACTCGGTAACCATCAGCCCCGACCCCGGACGGGGCACCGTCCTCGGGGTCAATGTGGATGTAGACCAGTATGGTTTGACGCCGACATTGACCTGGGTCGCTCCCGTAAAGCTGGCGTATGTCAAATTCGGCGCCAGCATTTCGCCGTCGTTCGCCAACTCAAGCCTTGGCGCCTCGCTCTCAAGCGTAACCGGCCAGGGGCGCAGCGGGTCGGCTTCGAGCTTTGCGGCGGGGGATTTGTTTGTGCAACC
>DATGLT010000448.1:0-2888 GCA_035294005.1 Verrucomicrobiia bacterium | reverse complement strand
CGCCCGCTTTTAAGCACGCCTTGGCCACACCCGGCTTGCGCGTGTCGATGGAAATCGGAACTTGCACACGCCCCGCTAACCCTTCAATCACCGGCACAACGCGCCTCAATTCCTCGGCTTCCTCGACCGGTTTTGACCTCGGCCGCGTCGACTCGCCTCCAACGTCGATGATATCGGCCCCGTCCAGAACCAGTTTAACCCCGTGCTCGATCGCGGCTTGCGGCTCCAGAAACCTGCCGCCGTCGGAAAAGGAGTCCGGCGTCACATTCACGATTCCCATCACCATGGCAGGACGGGGAAACGTGAACTCGAAATGGCTGGCTTTGAGCCGCAATAATTGGCTAGTGACGTGTCTCGGAAGGAGACATTTGGATCAATTCGATCTCGTAACCTTCGGGAGCGTCAATGAACGCGATCCCGCCCCCGTCCGGCTTCACATGCGGGCCATCTGAGTATTTCAACCCTAATTTGGCCAGGTGCTTGCCGAAATCTTCCAGGCTGTCCACCTCGAACGCCAAATGCGTCAGGTCAGGCTGTACTTGCACAGGTCCGCTCGCCGGAAAATGGCAAAGCTCGATCAATTCTTCGCTCTCGGGAGCTTTCATGAATACCAGTTCCGAACCCCGGGGGGATTTGTGGCGGCGAACTTCTTCCAGGCCCAGCACGGTCTTGTAAAAGTTGACCGTCTTTTCCAGGTCATTCAATCGATAGCGAGTATGCAGCAACTTCCTGGCTTTACTCATGCGCCTACCTTAACCTGAACCCTGAAGTAAGCAATACTAAGCAACACTTGCTTTGTCCCCATTTCCCGTCCGAAGTGCCGGGCGCGTTCGCACCGCGCAGGCCCGGAGAGTGCTTTAACCACTTGCCCCACCTGCTCTCTTGGGGTAGGAAAATCGTGGTGACAGTCTCTTGGAGATGGTGGATGGCGATTTGCGTTTGGGCCAGTTGCTGCAACTGCCCGCCGGCATTGGGTCAAATCGACCCTGTGAAGCGCGACCTGATTCAGTTTGGGTATAACGCATCGTTCGAAGGCCATCCTCCCCTGTCCGCTTACGCGTTTTATTACCGGAACCAACCGGATTTCCTGCGGACCAATCTCACCTTGCGAATGGCGCTTGCCCCTACATACCTCGATTCGGAATTGGGCATTCGAGGCGTTCTCGATCCCTACACAGATTTCGGAATCGGCATCGCCGGAGGCGGGTTCGCCGACAGTTACAACGAAATCCGGCAGGGGAAGCTCCTGCCCCAGGAATCGTTCGACGGTTATGGAGGGGAACTGAACATGAGCCTGTACCATTTGTTCAATCCCGGTCACCTGATTCCTTTAAACGGGGTTTTGAGAGGCATCTTTCATTACGCCACCTACGGGACAACGAGTGAAACCGCACCCAATTTCAAACTGCCCGATCCCATGGGTATCTTTAACGTCCGCAGCGGCCTGCGCTGGGGCGGACGGGAACCGACCCTGTTCCCTTCCCTGGCGATGGAGCTTTCGATTTGGTACCAGGGCGAATTCCGCAGCGAAAGCGACTCTTACGGGTTTAACAACGATCGCAGCGTCAGTTCCCATTCTCACTTGTTTTGGGGTGAAGCCTACCTGGCCTACACGCTGCCTCAATGGCATCACAGCTTCAATCTCAGCCTGACCGCCGGAACCAGCGTTGAAGCCGACCGCTTTAGCGCATATCGCCTGGGCGGTTTCCTGCCGCTCGTCGCCGAGTACCCGTTGTCGTTGCCCGGCTACTATTACCAGGAACTGACCGCCGAAAGATTTGCTCTGCTGGCCGGCAACTACACCGTTCCCCTGGACGAACATGAGCGCTGGCATTTCACGGTCACCGCGGCAACAGCTATCGTCGATTACCTTCCAGGGTTCGAACAGCCCGGACAATGGCATTCGGGCGTTGGAGCGGGGGTTTTCTACACCTCGCGGACCTGGCGCGTAATGGTGGATTATGGCTATGGCATCGACGCGATTCGCTCCGGTGGCCGCGGCGCTCATAGCGTGGGCATCCTCTTTCAACTCGATCTCGAACCCGCCCGCGAAGCCTACTTCCAGGCCGAACCTCCCGGGCGCTGGCGAGGTTTCGAGAGAATTCTCGGTGTCTTTGGAAGCTGACCCGGCGTTGATGGGCGGCTGATCAAAGGGTCGGTTTATAAGATTCTGCCCAAGTGAATCTCGCCCATAGGTTTTCCTCACCTCGCCGTGCGCTGGGTTTTTGGCGGTGTACTTAAGCCGACTGCAAGGCGCCGCACCCCCCCCCAGCGTGGGATATTGCAACGATAAGGCGCCATTGAGGCCCGGGTCGCCGAGTTTCCTCTTGCGAACAACCGACGTGGCTGCTTCATTGTTCAGCGGTGCCACGCGCATATGGTGGAATTGGCAGACACGCTACTTTGAGGTGGTAGTGGGGTAACCCGTGCAGGTTCAAGTCCTGCTATGCGCACCATTTTCCCAGGGAAAATGGTGAATTGGAATCCGCCACCAGAGAATCCCCAAAAATTTCGGGGCAATTACATCCAGAAGCGAGCAAGTCGTGAGCTTTCCCAAAAAACTCCGGCACAACAGGCGAGTTAAGGTCCTGGCTCGAATCTACAAACGTCCGGCAGCGCCCCTGCGTACGGCCGAACTTCTGAGGCTGACTTGGCAGGACGTTTGGCCTGTCGAGAACCACATCGAGATAACCGCGGGCAAAGCCAAAACCCGCCAGCGCCTTTCCCGAGTTCGACGCGCTGCTAGAGAAGGATTAAGGGTGATGATGATGAGCGTGGGCTTCGCCCGCATTCGAGCCTAAGCGGAAGCTCTTGAGATTCCAGGGCACCGCCTCTGTTTCACCTTCTTTCACTTTGTAAAAGCGGTCCATCGACAGACCAGTGAGAAC
>DATGLT010000447.1:0-2979 GCA_035294005.1 Verrucomicrobiia bacterium | reverse complement strand
TAGCCTGGGCGCCGCCCTTTCGAAATCCCCTCTCGAACAAAAGTTTGCGCGCTCTGTGGCGCGCAAGCAGCCGAAAGGAGAAGTGTGTCGTGAAACTTCCAAAATTAGTCCCCGTGCTCGGCATGCCAATAGGGTTGTCATTGGCGGCGTTGTGTTGTTTGGCTCAGTCGCCGTCCGCGTCAACCGGCCTCTCTGGAGGCGGCTTCGGCGGCGGTCCGACCGACCCTGGAGTTCAAGGCGGCAACCGCGGAACCGGCGCAAGCCTCGTCACTCCGGCCAACGATCCGGGCGGTTACCTAGCATTCTTTCAGGATGGCCAAGCCCGCTTTGAAGCCGTGGACGCGGTTGCCAATGGCCTGGGGCCGCGATTCAACGCGAATTCGTGCGCTTCGTGCCACGCGCAGCCGGCCGTGGGCGGTTCGAGCCCCGCCGTAAATCCCCAGTTTCAGTTCGCCAATAATGGCGTCGCCCCTGGTAACCAGATCCCGAGTTTCATTACCCCCAACGGTCCAACCCGTGAGGCCCGGTTCCCGTTCTTCATGACGTCCGGTCGGGGAGGGTCCGGCTTTGGCAGCTTCGCTCCTCAAAACATAAACGGAGGCGTGGAACCTTTGTTCGTCGTGACGGGACGATCCGACGCAGGCGCCTGCACTCTCCAGCAGCCGAACTTCGCCGCCGCGCAGCAGGCCAACAACATCATCTTTCGCATCCCCACCCCTGTTTTTGGCGCGGGCTTGATCGAAAACTTGGATGACTCGACTTTGCTGGCGAATCTGGCGAAAAATCTCCGAAATAACCTTGGAATTTCGGGCGCGTTCAACAATAACGGCAATGACGGGACCATTTCGCGTTTCGGCTGGAAGGCGCAGAACAAATCTCTGCATATTTTCTCCGGCGAGGCGTACAACGTGGAGATGGGGGTCAGCAACTTACTCTTTACGCAGGATCGTCCGACCCCGGAGGAAGAACAAGCGCAAGGTCTGCCCGCCAATTGTTTGAACCTCGGCAAAAGAGGCTATCCGGAGGACGCGTCTAACCCCGGAACGCCGACGCCGGCGGTCATGGACGATGTTTCCGCATTCGCCAATTTCATGAGGCTTTTAGCCCCGCCGGCGCCCGGCCCGGTGGCGCTAAATGGACAACCCGTTCCCGCAACGTCAATCGCCAACGGCAGTAACTTGTTTAGCGCGATCGGTTGCGCGGTCTGCCACAATCCTTCGCCCGGCGTGACGCAGCCATCAAACTTGGTTTCCTTGTTGGGCAATGTTTCGGTGAACGCCTATTCCGATATCGAAATCCATCACATGGGCTCCGGTCTCGCCGACAACATCGAGCAAGGCAGCGCGGGCGGAGACCAGTTCCGCACTGCGCCATTGTGGGGCCTGGGACAGCGCATATTCTTGCTGCACGATGGACGCACGACCGATTTGAGGCAGGCGATCGCGGCTCACGCGAGCCAGGGCAGCGAGGCCAATCAAGTGATACAGAACTTCAACATTCTCAATAACCAGCAGAAGCAGGATCTGCTGAATTTTTTGCGGTCGTTGTAGCGCGGTTCACCCACTTTGCGGGCAGGACGCAAGGGCGTCTCGCCGGCAGTGTTCGTGCGCAAGACCATCGCGGCGGCGCCGATGCGGGAAAGCGCCGCCGCGCTTGCTTGTGCGCGGCTATTGAGAGATATGCGTTTTCGAGATTTGACTTGCTTGGTTTTGTCTTTAGGGTTCTCATTGGCCACTCGGGGCCAAGCCCTTCCGCAGGGCGGAGGCGACTCCTCGGGTGGCGCGATAGCCAAGGCGCCCAGCGGCGTCATTTTGGTGAAGGGCGCCTGGTCAAGCGCAAGTGATTCCGTGACGCCCGTCCCAGAGGGCGGAGTTGTGGCTGGTGGCGTCTTCCGGAATTTATATTTCGGAATAACATACCCGCTGCCGCCGGGTTGGATTGAAAAATACAAAGGTCCGCCGCCTTCGGACACAGGCCGTTACGTGCTGGCGAACATAAGCCCCGCGGATACGTTCCAAGGACCCGATCGAGGCAGCATTCTGATCGCCGCACAGGACACCTTTTTCGCCCCGCCCGCGCGCAATGCCGTGGAACTGGTCGAGTACATGAACAACCATCTCCAAAGCGATTACCAACTAGAAATGCACCCTAAACAAATTACGATTGCAGGCCACTCTTTCGCTTTCTTTTCCTATTGGTCTCCTGTCGCCGAATTGCACTGGTACGTTCTTGCCATTGGGATCCGATGTCATATCGTCGAAATCGTCCTCACCAGCCGTAATACAAAACTGCTGGACAATTTGGTGCAGGATATGGATAAAATGAAGCTGCCCGCGGAAGCCGGCTCCACGCGAGGAGCGGGAGGCCGGGCGGCGCCGGTCTGCATCGAAGGTTATGCTCGCGGCGAAAATATGATCGCGCGCGTAGATCCGATTCTTACGGATCACAAATTCAATTCAGTTCCCGTCCGCATCATTATTGACAAAAACGGCAAGGTCAAGCATATTCACTACCTCAGCGCCTTCCCCGATCAAACCAGAGCGATTGGCGAAGCTGTCAGCCAATGGAAATTTAAGCCCTTTAGAAAGGACGGGCGAGCGTTCGAAGTGGAAACGGGAGTTCAATTTGGGCGCTGGCGCAGCCAATAGCTTTCGCGCCAAGCCTGCCTGCGATGGGGCGCCAATGCAGGCCGCAGCATACCGAGTCTGGAGCGCCTCTTCTGTCCGAAACGGCCCTGACGGGCCGGCTCGCTCGACATCCGCCTTGAAATTCGCGATAATGTTTACAGACCTTCCTGGCTCCTGTCGAGGAGACTCATTTGACATATGGCTGACCCGAATTTCAAGCAGACTGCGCAGAGCGTGATTCCGGACGATCCGGAAGCCAGCGCTTACCGCTTTATTATTGTGGCCGCAAAGCGTGCGCGGCAATTGCAGAACGGCGCCCGCAGCTATCTTCCTACGACGTCCAAGAAGCCGA
>DATGLT010000446.1:0-13770 GCA_035294005.1 Verrucomicrobiia bacterium | reverse complement strand
GCGGTGACCGGGATCCGCACCCTGGGCGCGGTCACCCCAATTGGCGGCGTCAGCTTCATTGTGGGCTGGCTTTGGCTGGCGATTTGCCCGCTGACCAAAACGGGCCTTCCATAATTTCGCCGACCTCGCCCGCGCAATATTTTCGCGCCGGAGACTTTCGTTAGAGTATTTTTTCCCAAAGCCCGATCTCGGGGGTCACAGCGACGAGCGGGCCGAGTTTCGCCAACGCGGCCTGCAGGTCGGGCTTGGCGAGGTGCCTTTCCAAGTGCTCCCGGCTATGCCAGGTTTCATGGAACAGAAAGCTCCCAGGCTCGTCCTGGTTTCGATGCAGATCGTAGTTGACGCAACCGGCGTCTTTGCGGCTCGGTTCAACCAGGGATTTCAAATGGTTCATCACTTCGATTTCCTTTCCCGGTTTGGCTTTGACCCTGGCAATCACAACTAGGAGTTTTTCATTCATCCCCGGAGCATCTCCTGTAGCGGATTCAACAGCAACGTTCGAAGTTCCTGCTGCAGCGTGGCAGACTTAGCTCAGGGCGAAGCTTTGCCAGACGAGTATTGGACCGCATGTTCAACCGCGACCCGCGGTTCCCAAAATGAGGTTTGTTTTGGGGCCCGACTTTTGCAGTTGCGGTCGTGCGTAACGAGCTTTACAACGAGCATGGCTGCTGAGCCGTAACATTATGCTGACACGTCGTTTATTCCTCAAACGCACCGCGCTGGCCGCCGGCGCTCTTTCCTCATCCAGTGTTCTGACCGCTCCGAATCTCCTGGCCGCACAAGGACCTTCAGACCGGCTGAACTGCGTACAAATTGGTTGCGGCGGGCGAGGGCTCGGCGCACATATCGATTGGATCGTCAACAACGCCAAAGAGAATCTGCTGGCGATCGTGGACGTCGACGAAAAAGCAGTCGCGCGTGTGAAGAAATGGCTGCAGAGCAAGCAGCAAGACCCGGACAAGCTGCAAGTGTTTACGGACTACCGCGTCATGTACGACCGGATTGGCAAGCAGTTGGACGCGGTGTTTATCGCCACACCCAATCATCATCACGCCCCGGCAGCCAGGATAGCGATGCAACTCAACAAGGGCGTTTACTGCGAAAAACCCCTGTGCCACGACATCGCGGAGGCTCGAGAGTTGCGGGAAATGGCGCGGCATTCAAAGGCACCCGCGCAAATGGGAAACCAGGGCCATTGCGACGATGGATACCGGCGCCTTTGCGAATTTGTCTGGGGTGGCGTGGTTGGAAATATTACCGAGACCCATAGTTGGACCGATCGGGCGAACGGGGGTGTGGGGGCACGGCCCCCGGTGTTGCCCGCTCCGGCGGGGTTGCACTGGGACGATTGGATCGGCCCGGCGCCTTACCGCGACTACCATACCGATCTGCACCCGCACGAATGGCACGGCTGGTACGATTTCGGCAACGGCTCGCTGGGCAACATGAGTTGCCATGTGCTTGATGGCGTTTATTGGGCTCTCAAAGTAGAACATCCGACGTCTGTCGAAGCCGAAGAGATTCGGGGCGGGACCAGTGAACGCTACCCACTGGGAAGCCGCTTGCGCTGGGATTGCCCGGCCCGAGGCGACATGCCCGCTTTCAAAGCATACTGGTACGAAGGTTTGAACAAAGACGCACCAGAGAACGCGGCCACCGGCAATCTGAAGACCGTCAAAGGCAACGCTCGCAACCTGCCGCCACGACTGCTGGAGCTGATGAAAGAATATCCCGATGAAGAATTCGATTCCAGCGGCACGATTTACATTGGTGAGAAAGGCATTCTCTACACGGCGACTTACGGAGGGCGGATGCACATCCTGCCAATGGAGAAGATGAACCAGATCACCCAGCCGCCCAGAACCCTGCCCAGACCGAAGAATATCATGCAGGATTTTCTGGACGCCTGCCGTGCCGGCAAAACCGAGACCGCCGCTCCCTTCGAATACGGCGCCCGCTTAACCGAGTTCTCCCTGCTCGGCAACCTGGCCCAGCGTGCCGGGGTCGGCAACAAAGTCCTCTGGGACGGCCCTCAGATGAAGGTCACCAATATCCCCGAGCTGAATGCCTGGGTGAAGCGCCCACACCGAGACGGTTGGGCTTAATTCCCGGCGCGCTCGCAGGTGTTGTTAGGTTCAGGTCCAAGGGCTGGCCTAAACGGCATACTTTTTCGTCCCGATCTAATCCCAACAGGGCTGGCCCTGATTATGCTCTTTCGGCTACGATTGTTCGTTTATGAGACGTTTTCGTGGTTGGCTGGCATTGCTTTTGGCTGTAGTGGGTTTCGACAGTTCCGGGCAAAGGATTAATCAGGAGGGACGTATACTCGGACCGGCGGCCGTGGTCACAAACTCAGTCCTCTTCAATACCCCGGAAGCCGACGCCATCCTTTCGGCGATGCAGATCTTCCCTGTCACCAGTGCCTGGAATGAGG
Organism: Verrucomicrobiia bacterium; assembly: GCA_035294005.1. Classification (GTDB taxonomy): domain Bacteria; phylum Verrucomicrobiota; class Verrucomicrobiia; order Limisphaerales; family UBA8199; genus JANXQE01. The sequence continues at coordinate 11,336 of DATGLT010000446.1, read as the reverse complement.
ACATTTCCCGCCTCCCTCTGCTCCCAAACTCAGATGCCATGATTTCTCAGATCAGTGCCGACCTTTTGAGCTCTCGACGCACATTGCGAGCCTTCCAGGAAATGAATTTTGTCCTTGTGCCAGATTCGCAGCCTCTGGTTCCCATCAACTTTGTCGATTATCCCGATGAATCCGATCCGAGCCCATACCCCATCCCGGCCAACATGCCGATTGAAACGTGGCCGACCGGCACCGGTCTTTTAACGCTTCAACAATGGCAGCAGGACATCAACAACACGGGCGGAGACAGGCATTCGATTGTCGTTGAACCTGGCAACGGGTTCATCTGGGAAACGTGGCAGGCGTTGCTGGCCGGCACGAATTGGCAGGCATCCAACGGCGCAAAATTCGACCTGAACAGCAACGCGATGCGCCCCGCCGGGTGGACCTCAGGCGATGCCGCCGGGCTGCCCATGTTCCCCGCGCTCCCCCGGTATGACGAATGTGAACGCGGCATGGTCGAGCACGCCTGCCGTATTGTCGTTTACCGTTCGCGCAAAGAATATCTCTATCCAGCCAATCACTACGCTTCGAGCACGCCCGCCACCCAAACCAACGTCCCCGCCATGGGCCAACGGTTGCGGCTCAAGTCCGGTTTCGTCATCCCTTCCACGTGGAGCACGGAAGAAAAAGCCATTCTTCTCGGTTTGAAAAAATACGGCGCGATTGTCGCCGACAACGGGAACTTCTTTTCAATCTCGGTGACGCCTGACGATCGTTGGCCGGCCAACGCCTTCAACCACATCTCGAGCGTCGGGATTACCAATTTCGAAGTTGTCCAGGGTACTGGGCCGACTCAGGGCCCGCGTTCACCAGGGGCGCCGTTAGCCAACGCCGGCGCTGACATGTCTGTGCCGCTTGGGTCGCCAGTAGCCTTGCAGGGATGGGTCGGCTGGACCAATGTCAAACCCGCGGTGACGTGGAAATTGTATTCGGGGCCCGGGAATGTCGCCTTCACAAACCCAATCCAAACCAACACGCCTGTGACATTTAGCGCCCCCGGGCGTTACACACTAATGCTGAGCGCCAGCGATGGGGTTCATGCGGTAGCTTACTCCGCTGTAAACGTCGTCGTTACTCAGGCCCTTACGGTCGCCGTAATGCCCGGCAATAAACAAGTTGGCCTCAGTTGGGCCGGGGGATCTCCTCCCTACATCGTCGACCAATCTTCCCTCCTGGTGAACCCTTCCTGGGTTCCTGTCCTGACCAACAGCACATCCAACGCCGTGCTATCGATCAAAAACTCGGCGATGTTCTTCCGCGTTCGATGTAACTAACTGGGATTGCCGGCGACTTAAGCGCAGCCTTACAGACCCAACTTGGCGAGCTCCGCTTCAAGCGCCGCCTGGAATTGTTGGACGTCGGCCGCCGGCGGTCGATAACCCGTTTGCTGAGGAACAAGACCAAGCCGGCCGCTCTGGTCGAGGTACCATTCCGCGCGGTTGCCGTCGCTGAAAGTGACCTTGCCGCTGACTACCGCACCGGGACGCGCCAGGTGATCGACTGTGACGGATACTCCTCCAGCCGCGCCGGACGCATCTGGCTCAGCAGCCGGGGCCGCCGCCTTGGCCTTGCCCGGCGCTGCGCCGCCAGGAGGTTGCCCGGGATTCGCAAGAGGGCTGGCGGGCGGCTTGGGTTTCTCGATGTCTTTCAACACCAACTTCAGGTCATCCACTAACAGCCGCACTTCCATATAAGTCAGTTTCAGGCCAAATTCCGAGTTGAGTCGGCTTTGGATCTCCGAAAGTTTCATCCCTTGACCAACCCACTCCGCAACTTTGCTTCGCTGTGCCTCATCCAGATTCATAATTCCCTAAGCGCTTAATTCGGTCTGCTGTTTCTTTGACTGACTGGCGCGACACTCTAGCGCACCACACCGCCGCGCACAGCAAAATTTCGGATTTGGGCAGTTGATTTTCAACTCGTGATCAGGTTTTCGGGTTAAACCCCATTGAGAAGGAGTCCATTCTGAAGTCCCTTAACAAGAGAGTGTTAGTCCTCTTGAGTTGAACGTGGAGACAATGCTCAAACCAAGGCCACATGAAGCCGCTAACATCAAAACTTCTGCTGTATGTCTTACGCGCCAATTCAATTTGAAACACCTCTCGAACTCAGAAATTTAAATCCCGTTAAAAGCTCAGCTTTTCGAACTAATGCTTCCAGAAGCTCCGCCACCACCGCCAAAAAACGCGGGGCGCGCCGGCGTCAGGTTTCGCGCGGATCAGAGCCGCCAATCCTGGTGCACTGTCATCTCTGCTGGGATTGGGTTTGGCAGCGGCCGCAGCAGTTTGTCTCCAGGCTAAGCCGGCGGCACAAAGTTCTTTTCGTCGAAACAGTCGCGCCCGATCCTGAATTGGCCGCGCCGATGATGCGGTTTCGTAAGGTGCCCGAGTTTCCTGACCTCACCATTCTGCGGCTTCAATTCCCAGCCTGGAAATGGAACGACGGCCAGTACGTCGATTTAGAGCGCAGGCGCCTCCTCCAGGAATTCCTTGCCAGTCCGTTTGGCACTGGCTTTGAAGAACCGATCCAATGGTTCTACGACCCGATGGCGGTGCCCGCGTTCCTGGGGCACATGGGCGAGATCCTGACGGTGTACGATTGCATGGACGAATTGTCGAAATTCCGATGCGCGCCGCCGGGGATTGTGGAGCGCGAGCAACAACTGCTCGAGCGGGCTGATGTTGTTTTCACCGGCGGTCGGAAACTCTTCGAAAGCAAAAGCCAGTTCCATGACAATTGCCATTTCTACGGCTGTGGCGTGGACGGGCAACACTTCGGCAAGGCGCGTTTGGCCGAGACTGAACTTCCCCAGGAGGTGGCGGCCTTGCGAGGCCCTGTGCTCGGGTACATTGGCGTTATTGACGAACGGCTGGATTACGACCTGATTGCCAATCTGGCTCAAGCCCGCCCGGACTGGTCGATCGCCATGGTCGGTCCGGTGACGAAGGTGGATCCCGCTCGCCTTCCCAAACGCGACAATTTGCATTGGCTTGGCCAAAAGCATTATTCGGTGTTGCCGGCGCTGTGCAAGGGATTTGACCTCTGCCTGATGCCTTTTGCCCTGAACGAAGCCACGGAGTTCATCAATCCCACCAAGGCTCTCGAGTACATGGCCACCGGCCGCCAGATTATCAGCACGCCAATCGCCGACGTCGTCCATAACTTCGGCAAGGTGGTTAAGATCGCGAATAGTCCCCCACAATTTATCGAACTTTGCGAATGCGCGCTCGACCGGCCGGACACAGAGTCGATCGCGCGCGGGCTGAAATTGGCGCAGCAGAACTCGTGGGATTCCATCGTCGAGCGCCTTGAAGGACATATGGCTGACGCCCTGCGGGCCAAGCGAATTGCAGAATGAACATGAACGGATTTACTCCATCAACGGCACCCGCACCCGTCGGGATGTTTGATTACCTGATTGTCGGGGCCGGTTACGCCGGCAGCGTTCTGGCCGAGCGGCTGGCGTGCGGGTCGGGCAAACAAGTCCTGCTAGTGGACCGCAGGCCTCATATTGCGGGCAACGCGTACGATCACTATGACGAGTCCGGGATCCTCGTGCATAAGTACGGGCCGCATATCTTCCACACCAACTCCAAGGAAGTTTTCGATTACTTGTCGCGGTTCACTTCGTGGCGCCCGTACCAACACAAGGTCCTGGCGAGCGTTGACGGACGCCTGGTTCCGATTCCAATCAATCTGGATACCATCAACCAGCTGTACGGACTCAATTTGAATTCGTTCCAAATGGAGGAATTCCTCTCCAGTAGGGCCGAAATCAGGCAACCGGTCGTCACATCCGAAGATGTCGTCGTCAGCAAGGTGGGGCGGGAACTTTACGAGAAGTTCTTTCGCGGTTATTCGCGCAAACAGTGGGGCCTGGATCCCTCAGAACTCGACGCGCAGGTCACGGCGCGCGTGCCGACACGCACGAACCGGGATGATCGTTATTTCACCGATGTTTACCAGGCGATGCCGAAACATGGTTTTACGCGGATGTTCGCCAACATGCTGGACCATCCCAATATTCACTTGCTGCTCAACACCGATTACCGGGATGTCAAAGACATCCTGCCGTATCGTGAAATGATCTACACGGGACCGGTGGACGAGTTCTTCAATTTTGAGTTCGGCAAATTGCCGTATCGCTGCCTCGAATTCCGCCATGAAACGATGAACCAGCCCCAGTTTCAGCCGGTGGCGGTGGTGAATTATCCCAACGACTATGAGTTCACCCGGGTTACTGAATTCAAACATTTGACCGGGCAGGAACACCCCAAAACCAGCGTTGTTTACGAATACCCCCGTGCTGAAGGGGATCCGTATTACCCGATTCCCCGCAAAGAAAACGCCGAGATCTATCAGAAGTACCAGGCGCTTGCCGAACAATCCGGGGTTCAGTTTGTCGGCCGCCTGGCGACCTACAAATACTACAACATGGACCAGGTGGTCGCGCAGGCCCTCACCGTTTATGCCCGCATCTGCAATCTCAGCAGGGCTGAAGCGGCCAAACTCTATTACGATCCGCCCATCCCGACAGTCACTTTTCCCGGAGTGGTTAAACCAAAACGTTCCCGAGCGCTCAACAGCCGCAGGCGCAATGTGCTTGCCGCTTCCTGAACCGTTCACCGTTGCATGCCACGACGTCCCGGAAATCTGGAGACCTCCACGCTTTCGCGGGCTCGCAATGGGCGAGAGCGGACGTCTGTAATCTCAGGTTCCACCCGGGCGGGGACCGGTTCCGGGGTGCGGCGCAAAGCTCGTTTGGAACCTCGCCAGGAAGCCGGTCCGAACGGCCGCCACTTCCAGTCAACGCTTTTCAAAAGTTTCTTCGCTGCCGGGTTCGAGTGCTCGACTCATTTCCGGAAAGCAGGAATGCGCCTGGACCTGATTGCCTCAACGCGGCACGACGAATTCGCCAGACTGGATTACGAGCGTATTACCCAACAGGGCATGCGCGTCGCCCGGGAAGGGCTTCGCTGGCACCGGATCGAGAAACAGCAGGGCAAATACGACTTTGAAAGCGTCCTGCCCATTGCCGATGCCGCCGCGGAGGCGGGCACACAGGTCATTTGGGACCTCTGCCACTTCGGGTGGCCTGACGGCCTGGATTTGTTCAGTTCTGAGTTCGTTTCCCGCCTCGGTGAATATGGCGCGGCCTTTGCCGAATGGATCTTTGATCGGACCGGCAGCCCGCCGTTCATTGTCCCAGTGAATGAGATTTCGTTCTTTTCATGGGCCTCGGGGGACGAAGGGTCCATGTTCCCTTTCATAACGGGGCGAGGGCATGAACTGAAGGGACATTTGGTTCAGGCCAGCATCCAGGCAATGCGATCCATCCGGTCGGCTGTCCCCGGTGCCCGGTTCGTTCACGTCGATCCAATCATCCATGTCGTTGCTTCCCCGGCTCACCCGGAAGAGAAAGTTGCCGCGGAAGCCTACCGGCTTTCGCAATACCAGGCCTGGGATATGCTCTGCGGACGCTTACGGCCGGAACTGGGCGGAGCCGAGGAGTTCCTGGACATTGTCGGCGTCAACTTCTACCCGCATAACCAGTGGATTTACAACCTGAAGGACTTTCACAAAATCCGGAAATTCGCTCCGGTGACTCGCAGGAATCCCCTATGGCGGCCACTGCGAACGATGTTGAAGGAGGTTTACAAACGGTACCAGCGACCCATGTTGATAGCGGAAACGGGAGCTGAAGATCGCCGGCGAGCGGGGTGGCTTCGATATGTGTGCGAGGAATCCCAGGCAGCCATTGCGGACGACGTGCCGCTGGAGGGCATATGCCTTTACCCGATTATCAACCATCCGGGCTGGGTCGATGATCGGCATTGCCACAACGGTTTGTGGGATTACGCGGACGACAAGGGCAATCGAGAGATTTACACACCATTGGCACGTGAATTGGGGCGCTGGCGCCAAACATTCGAAGGAAAGGCTCCAGGCGAGGACGCGGCTCCGGAAAACAACAGCCTGGATTTGGGCGGGGTCTCACAGGTGGAATAACCCTAACCATATGCCTACCCGATTCCTTTACCCGCGCCAGGAATATCCGCGACCGGATTTTCAGCGAGGCACGCTCGAAGGCTACGACTGGTTGAACTTGAACGGACCCTGGCAATTCCGGTTCGACGGCGACCGGGCGGGCATGGATGAACGCTGGTATAAACCGGATGACCGCGAGTGGCGCGAGCAAATCGTTGTTCCGTTTTGCTGGGAGTCCCTGGCCGCGTGGGGCGAAGGAGATGCTGCCGGAAACAACAATTATTACTCGACACGCGTGTTTCGTACACCGCTGGAAGTCACCCGAGCCAATCATCGGTCCGCCCGGCGTTATGAGGTCGGCTGGTACAGGCGCTGGGTGGATATCCCGCGCAACGAAGCATGGGAGGGCAAACGGGTTATCCTTCATGTCGGGGCCGCGGATTTTTTCACCGACTGCTGGTGCAACGGCCGGCATGTCGGCTCGCATGAAGGCGGGTACACGCCTTTCGAGTTTGATATTACCGATGCGCTCGAACCCGAACCCAAACCCGCCCTCATTGTCCTGCGGGTCGAGGACCCGATGGACAACTCCGAGCAGCCTGTCGGCAAGCAATGGCGCTGGTACACAACCACGAGCGGCATCTGGCAGACCGTTTACCTGGAGCCTCGCAGCCAAACTCATATCGATTCATTCCGGATCACTGGCGACCTTGATGCCGGCGCCGCCGGATTCGCCATCCAATGCGCCAACGCTCCGCCCGGAACAAGCATGGAACTGGAAATCGTCGCCCCGGATTCGGCCACTACGCAAACTGAGCGCCTCTCAATCAGTGCCGGGCAGGCCCTGGCTCAAGTTAAACTGACGCCTTTTCAACTTTGGGATCCCAATTCGCCCAATCTCTACAACGCCACCATGCGGTTGGTTTCGGCGCAACGAACCTTCGATACCGTTCGGACTTATTTCGGGATCCGGAAAGTCGATTTCGAAGTGGCCCAGGAATCGGGGGCCCCGGCCGCGCTGCGGCTCAATGGCGCTCCGCGGTACCTGCGCGGGGCCCTTTACCAATCCTATTTTCCCGAGGGCGTGTACACTGCGGCGTCCGTCGAGACCCTCAAGGACGATATCGCCTGGGCAAAGAAGTTCGGATTCAATTTCCTGCGGATTCACATCAAAGTCGACGATCCTCTGCTGCTTTACTGGGCGGACAAACTGGGCATGCTCCTGATGGCCGACTTTCCCAACTTCGGAGAAGGCGGAGACACGCCGCTGGGCCGGCAACGTTTCGAGACGATGATGCGCGAGACCATTGAGCGCGATTTCAATCATCCTTCCATCTTCGCCTGGTGCCTGTTCAACGAGACGTGGGGATTTGGCGGACAAAGCGGGTTTCTGGAGGAATTGACCTCAGCCGCAATGACCAACCGCGTGGTGCAGGCGGCAGCCGCCGCCGACACCGTCAAGAAAAACAAGAAACCAGCCGCGGGAGCCCGGCCTGGGATGACCCCGCCCCAGGTGTGGGTCCAAAAAATGTGGGAACTGGCCAAGCAATTGGATTCCACTCGCCTGGTCGAAGACATGAGCGTATGCCACTGGGATCACCTGGAATATTACCTGCACTGCGACACCGACATCAATTCATGGCATTTTTACATCGGCGATTATCAAAAAGCCAAAGCCCACATCGACAAGATTGTCGGCGCCACTTTCGTCGGCTCGAGCTTCAATTACGTCCCGGGTTTCCTGCATAAGGGCCAACCGCTCATCAACAGCGAGTACGGCGGAGTCGGAGCACTGGACGGCGACCGGGACGTGAGCTGGAGCTTCAAATTCCTGACGAATGAGTTGCGGCGGCACCAGCAAATCGCGGCGTATATCTACACCGAACTCCACGACGTCGAGTGGGAATACAACGGGTTTTTGAATTATGACCGAACGCCCAAAGAGTTCGGATACAACCCGCGCATCATCAATGAGAGCAACACGCTGCCGATCGACAGCCCGCCTATCCGGCGGATTGCTCCGGGCGAGGTCGTTAAACTGGATGTTTCGTCATCCCACTTTTCGACGCGCGTTCACAAAAATGTGTCCCTGCACTGGGCCATGGGCGGAATCGACGACCGCGGCAAGCTGCACCAGGACCTGGCCAGGGGCCGCGTTCCAATCCCGTTCCCGCATCGACAAGTCGCGCCGGCCCACACGCTGGAACTGCGCATGACCGATGCCAACATGCTTTGTCACCTCTTGCTCACAGCCGTTAACGGCCAGGGCGAAACGGTGGGCGAAAATTTTTGCCATTTCCTGGTCACCAGAGGTTATCCTAGGCCCCGGGAGGAGATCCCCCGTGGATTGATTCTCAGAGGCGCTCCGGCTGACTGGGCTAACGCCGAATGGAGCGGCGGCTCCGGTGAACGTGAAACGGAGCGAACTGAGGATTGCTGCTTTGGCTTCGGGCACGGGTTCTTCGAATGGGTGCTGCCGCTGGGCGGAGCCGACCTTTCGAAAGCGCGCCGAGTGCGCACGGTGTGCGAGGTTTCCTCCCACCGCATCGACATGCCGCAAACCGATCCGGACATTTTCCCCACGACTCTTCGCATGGATCTCAACGACGTCCACGTGTACGAAGCGACGCTTCGGAATCATCCGCATGATTCACGCGGAGTACTCAGCTATTTGAGAGGGGGCGTCGGCGCTTACGGCTATCCTGCTTACGCCATTGCGGAAGGCCAGCTGCTGGAGCAGATCGTCGGAGCCGTGCGCGATGACGCTTTGAGATTGCGCTGCTCCGTCCCGCAAGAGGCCATTGCCAAGGGGGGGCTCACCATTTACGGGGCCGAGTGCGGGCGTTTCCCGATTTGCCCCACAATCATCATCGACTGGTAAGGCGGGGTCGTTCGGCCTCTGGCCCACCCGGAACCGCTGACGGCACCGCGCCTATCCCCTGGACAATCCCGCGATAGCCAGCGCTCGTCGATAGTCCTCGGGCCGATCAATATCCAAGTCCAGCCCCGGATCATCACACTCCACACCGACAACTTCGCGCGACTTGAGAAACTCTCTCAACGTCCTGGCTCCCGATTTCGGCAAAGAGCGCAGCATTTTCATCGGGAGCAGAACGGGATGATGCCGATGGCCGTTGGCGATCGGTTGCGTGATTTTCTCGGGATTTCGCCGTCCCTGTTCAATCAGCATGGATAGCGTGCTCGAGCGCAAGTGCGGTTGATCTCCCAAAACAATAGCGCAATGGCTAATCGCCGGCAGCCAGCAGTCCGACGCCGCGCCACAAAGAATCGAGCTGAACATGTCGGCGTCTGGTCGGTTATTCGCCACGCGGCACGAAAGGCTGACACCAAGCCGATCGAGCTCATTCGAGAGAACATGGTCCTGATCCGAGTGCACGACGCAAACCTGTAACGCGCCCGCCGCCGTCCATTGCCGCAATAAATGGCCTACGATGGACGTCGTTCCCCACGGCAGCAGGAGCTTTGGCTGACCCATCCGAGTCGAGCGACCTGCACCGAGGATGAGAGCTCCTGGATTGAAGCTGTTACGCGTCACATACGTGGTTATTCAAATCGCCCCCGCACCATCACAATCACTCGGACACACTCGGTTCACTCGTCCCGCCCAGCCGGATCGCCAGACAGCCGATCAGCACAAGGCCGCAGCCTGAAACGAAAAGCCCCGCCGCCCTCCGGCGATCGGGTGCCAGAACAGCGGCCGGTGGTGAAGCTTCCGCAAGAATCTCTACGGGTTCGCCAGGCAATCCCGTTTCGTTGCGTTCAAGGGAAATTTTCGCCTCGAGTATTGACCGGAAACGTTGGAGTTCCTGCAGGTCCCGTACGGCTTCCAAATATCGCTGGTTGCGCGTTGATTTCTGGACGTCAACACGCTGGGCCTCCAACACCGCATTACTGAGCGACAGAATTCCCTCCCGAGTTGCTTCCAGCTTGGCCTGCAAACCCCTGAGAATGCCTTCGGTCCGCTCCAGGATCCGGTCCTTCAGGTCCTTTTCCTGCGCTTTGATTTTAAGCATCTCCGGGTGTTCCGGACCATACTCCTGGCGAAGTGAGACAAGCTTCTGCTCGACGATTCCCAGCATTTCAACGTTGTTCGCCAGTTGACTATCGGCACACCCGGCCGCCTGGAGGGTCTCGGGCAACTCGGCGGGACCCATGTTTTCCAGGCGCGTCAAAAGGGTTTTCTGCTTCAAGTAATCGGCCTGGGTCTCGATTCGCAAGGCCTCGATACGCCTAAGTGTCTCGGCCGAAAGCAGGACCGGAGGAGGATTATCATAATAAACCGCCGGAGCTATAGCCGGGTCCGAAACATCCACCTGCAGACGCAGACGGTCCACTTCGTCCGAGGCTTTTCGAATTTTTCCCTCCTGTTCGGCGAAGCGCTTTTCAAGTGAGTCCAAATCAGAGGCAAGGGACTGTCGGCGCTGCGCGGCGCGATAACTCCGGTAAGAATTGGCAACGGCGTTGGCGAGGCGCGCTGCTTCGTTCGGGTCGGAGTCGGTCGCCTCGATTTCAATCACGGTCGTGTCAGGAACGGGCCGGGCTTTCACTTTTTCTGTTAAGTCCCAAAGCCCGCCGCTGCGAGACCGTTTCAAATCAAAAGAACTCAGCACCGGGCCCAGCACAGCGGGTGAGCGAATGACAACGCACTCGGTTTGGGGCAGGTACGGCTCGGGTTTCCCATTTGGGCCCTCGCCCGTGCGCAGGGACATGAAATTGAGCTTCACCAGCGCCCTGGCCTGGCACACCTCAGGCAAATGGTAACGCCACGCCCCCAATCCGATGAGCACGCAGCCGACGGCAACCAGGGTAACGCCGAAACACTCGGCGGCGGACGGCGGCCTGGTATTGCCCGGGTTGCCCAGCAAACGGCGGACGCGGCAAATCAACGAGCCGCCCGTGGCCGCAAATGCAAGCTGTGACAGACCCCGAGCCTCCTCCAGGCTCACCAGCGCTCGGACGTAGGTCTTTCGGTCGCCACAAAGCCTCAGAACGAGGTCATCGCAGCAATGCTCGCGCTCTTCCCGCACGCAACGCGATATCCACCAAACCGCCGGGTGGTAAAACATCAACGTTTCAACCACGATTTGAAACACGTTGATGACGTGGTCATGTCGTCGCAAATGCGCCAGTTCGTGAGCCAGGATGGCTTCCAGTTCCTGCGCCGACAGATTCAGCAACGCGCCAATCGGCAGCAAGATCACCGGGCGCAGGTATCCAATCACCATCGGAACTTCAACCAAAGCGGATTTCAACAACCGGACCCGGCGTTTAATCCCCAGTGTTCT
>DATGLT010000445.1:0-68747 GCA_035294005.1 Verrucomicrobiia bacterium | reverse complement strand
AGTCGGCCGCGCCGAGCGATTTGAGACCAGCGGTCACACAATGGCGGTTTACCGGCCCCGCCCTGAAAGCATACACCGGGACACACAACGCGAAGTTGCGGGTGGTTCAGTAGCGGTTGGCAATCCCGCAACAGGCCGTTTGACACCTCCGCCCGCGGCACCGTGGACTCCCCATGCCGGTTCAACGGTTACAGCGACAGCTTCTTTTCGGAATGACCCGCTGATCCTCCGGGGCGCGCAATCGGCCGCAACCAGGGAAACGCCCCCACCCAATTCGCTGGTTGTAATTGGGAGAGGACAGGGCAAGCGCGATTGGACGTCCGCCATGTCGGCTCCAGCGGCGACGCCGGCGCCCTCGGCTCGATCCGCGGAGTTGGCGTTGCCAGCGCGTGAGGCAGAGCCTCGCGGAACGCAGCCTCAAACCGCACAGCGGAGCTGGATGGGCACGGTTACAACTTCGCCACAGCCCGCGTGGTTTGCAGCCGGCCAGGCTGCGGCCACTGAACGTCCTGCCCCCACCGCTCATGTGCCGCGCGTCGAGGCGCCAGCTAATCTGCCGGCCGCGCGTTCCGCTTACGTCCCGCAGGTCCCGCGCTACGCGCCCAGCCCGAGTTATTCGCCGGCCCCTCGGTCCTATTCGCCTCCAGCATTTGCCGCCGCGCCTCGTTCGCCCGCCTTTGAATCGCGGCCCGCGCCATCGGCAGCACCGGCGGCACCCGCGGCCCACAGCTCGCCGGCGCCCCAGCAATCGTCGGGTCGAAACGGGCGTTAAGCGCCGCACTGCCGCAACTCCCCGAGGGGACGACGTGGCAATGCGTCGCCCGGACAATTTCGTGCTCGCACCGCCTCCACTGCGGCGGTATAACCTTGGGTGATGTCGTCTGACTCTCTCTTGCAACAAGTGCACGGCTTTTGGAACACCGAAGCCTGCGACACTGGCGTCGTCCAAAACGCCGCAAGCGATGTCGATTTCTATCAAAAGTTCCGGGAGCAACGGTATCGGACGCAATGGCACATTCCGCTGCTCGTGCCGTTTGCGGAGGCTAAAGGGAAAGAGGTTTTGGAGATTGGCATAGGCAACGGCGCCGATGGCGTGATGTTTGCCTTAAACGGCGGAAAATACACAGGGGTGGATTTGACCGAAGCCGCCTTGGAAGCGACGCGGAAGCATTTCCAGGTGCTGGGGCTGCCGGGAACCGTTCAAAAGGAAAACGCGGAGCACCTCAGTTTTGCGGACAACACGTTCGACATTGTGTATTCACACGGGGTGCTGCATCACACGCCGAATATTCAGAAGGCGATTGACGAGGTCTGGCGCGTATTGAAGCCAGGGGGTCGTGCCATCATCATGCTGTATCACAAGACCAGTTTTAACTATTACGTGCGCATCATGACGTACATGCGCTTGCGCGTTTTTTTGGAAATTCTTAAGCACATTGGCAAATGGAACGCCGATCGGCAACGGCTGCACGGCGCGGGACTGACCGGCCTGCGCGGCAATCAAGACCGCAAACTCTGGGAAATCCACTACCACAACTTCCTCAGAGAAGGCTGGTCTTATTTGCGCGCCGAGAATTTCGTTCACCACTGCACCGACGGCCCCGAATGCCCCGTAGCCCGGGCGTTTTCCAAACGCGATGCCGGAAAGCTTTTTGCCAAATTTTCTAATATATCCACCGCGACGGCGCACTTTCCTTTGAAACGGTATTGGTCCTTCCTCCCGATGGGTTTGGAAAAATGGGCTGCAGCGCATCTGGGTTGGTACTTGTTCATCTACGCTCGTAAGGAAAACCATGAACGTGCTTAGGTGTTCCAGGACTGTTTTCAATTAATATCCCAGTTCGCCGAACAATGTGAAGGTGCTCTTCTCTGCCTTTTCGTGCGGGCCAAGCCGCGGTTCGGAGCCTGGAATTGGGTGGAATTGGTTAGTCCAGGTTAGCCGGGCTCATGAGATTTGGCTGATCACCACCGATGAGTTCCAATCGGAGATCTTACGGGAGTTGCCGCCTGGCGTGCATCCTACATTTCTGCCTTCTTTCGAATCGTGGTTGCGTTTGAGTCGGATGCGGATTCCGGGTTTGGGCTGGATTTACTATTATTGGTGGCAATGGAAGGTCTACTGTGTTGCGCGCAAACTTCATCGCGAAATCCAGTTCGACCTGCTGCACCATGTGACGTTTGGTTCGTGGCGGGCTCCCACGTTTCTCTTCTTGCTTCCTGCACCATTGATTTGGGGGCCTCTGGGAGGAGGCGAGACAATTCCCGCGCAGCTTAGATACGAACTGGGTATCAACGGCCGCTTGTTCGAAGCTATCCGCGATTTGGCTTCCCTCTTGTCAAAATGGGACCCGGCGGTGCGCCTGACGATGAAAAAGGCCAGGTTCATCCTTGTTGCGAATCGTGATACACTTCGGGTGATTCCGCCGCCGCATCGGCACAAGACCGGGCTCCTGATGGGAATCGGGATGTCGGGGGCTGAAAAGGCTGAAGGTATTAACCATGAGGATGTCCCAAGGGGTTTCATCATTTTGTTTGCTGGGGTGCTTGAGCCGCGCAAAGGAGGAACGCTCGCTTTGAAGGCACTCCAACTACTGACTCAGTCGGTCCCCCAGGCGCATCTGGTTATCATTGGCCAGGGAAATGAGCAGCCCCGGCTCGTTGCTCTGGCGGATAAACTGGGAATAACGAAGCATGTCCGCTTTTTAGGCGGTTTGCCACGGTCAAAAGTGCTGAGCTGGATGCAGGCCGCCGATGTTTTTTTTCTCCCCAGCTTAAGGGACTCGGCCGGCTTTGTCTTCCTGGAGGCCATGACGGCAGGCAAACCGGTGGTTTGTTTGGACCTTGGAGGACCAGGTGAAATCATCACAGAAGAATGCGGGATCAAAGTGCGGCCTGGAGCTCCGCTGCAAACCGTTGAAGAATTAGCCGGTGCTTTGAAAAAGCTCGCGACCAATCCGGAACTCCGCCAAAATAAAGGCAACGCGGGGCGCCAGCGTGTGCAGGCGCAATTTGACTGGGCTGTGAAAGGCCGGCAGATGCTGACCTATTACGAAGAAGCGACTTGTGCCACGCGTTCGCCAGCTCAGCTCTCGACGAAAACTTAGACAATCGAATGCCTTCTTCCAGAGAATCGTTGATCGAAAATAATCGGAAGCAAATCGGATCCGAAACGGACTCGTTTACCCCTGACCGCTATCGTCAAATGTATCGGCATTTGCCCAGCCACGCCAAAGAGATCATGGACGTGGGTTGTAATACCGGACGCGGCGGCTCAGTCTTGAAACAGTTGAACCCCGCTCTGCGTCTAACGGGTTTGGATTGCGTGGAAGAACGCATCGCTAGTTTGGACCAGAACGTTTACGAGCGACGCATTTGCTCGTTCTCCAATCAGATCCCCGTTGCCGGGGATTACCTCGACGCAATTCTTGGAGGGGAGTTCCTGGAACACGTTCCACCGGCGGACGTTGACGCGACATTGGCTGAGTTCTTCAGAATCCTTAGGCTTCGCGGACGAGTCATTCTGACGACGCCGAATCCGAACTATCTGAAGAACAAATTAAAGAATCAAAGTGTCCTGCTGGAGAAATGGCACGTGAGCCAGCATTACCCTGATTGCCTGAGGCATCGATTGCGCGCTGTTGGTTTCTCAAGGGTGAGGGTGTACGGCAGCGGGCGTATGACACGCTATGTCGGACAAAGGCTTCCGTTCCTGTCCGTATACGGCAGCTTTTTGATTCAAGGTGATAAGTGGTGATGGGGTAAGTAGGGGCCTTTTACTGCGTCAGATCCGCGAGTTGCTTGAATATCAAACCTGTGCTGTCGCTCACTTATTCAATCTCTGATCAGGATTTCCGGACGACAAAATCATTGGGAATATTGAACGTTTCTCAGCAAGTGCTAGCGCACTTAGTGCAGCACCCGGAGCTGCAATCCCTGACCGTATTGACAAATTTGACGCACGGGAGGGACACGACGGTTAGTGCCAAAGCTCGCTTTCTGATGCACAATGAAGCGATTGCCGGCCGTTTGCACCGGATTTGGTGGGACCAATGGCGGCTTTACGCAGTGGCTCGCCAGGCCGGGGATCAATGGCTGTTTCTGCCTAAGGGCTTCGCCTCTTTTGTTCGGAAATGCCCGAACAAATTAGCCGTGTACGTTCACGACACGATTCTGGAAAGTTACTATTCGACCCATCCGGGTTTATCAGCCTTCGAATTGGCATATTTCCGGTATTGCCTGACCGCAACCATTCGCCAGGCCAGGGTGATTTTCACAAACAGCAACTTCACGGCCATGGAAGTTAAACGGGCTGCAGAGCGACGCTGCCTAAAACCCCCTAAAGTGATCACAATTGGCATGGGCACTGAGCTCCGCCAATGCGAGAAGCTGCCTGGCGAAAATCGAATCTTGGTGTTAGCGGGGGCGTGGCCTCATAAACGAACCGATTTGGCCGTCAAATATCTTACACAATGGCAGGCTAAAACCGGATTTCAGGGCACAATCGATTGGGTCGGCCGATTGCCTCAGGAGATGACTTTGCCACCCTATCCGAACTGGAAGCTCCACTGCCGTCTTCCTGAGCCCGATTTTCGCCGACTGCTTGGCCGGTCTCGCGCTCTAGTATTTTTTTCCGATTACGAAGGATTTGGTATGCCGCCTGTCGAGGCCATCTCGCACGGCGCCTGCCCGGTCTATTCCGATATTGCGGCCACGCAGGAAATCATGGCTGGCGCGGGGTGCGCATTTCAAAATGATTCGTATGAGTCGTTCGCCGCGGCGCTGGAAACCGCTCTGCGCACTCCTCCGGCCCAGCTTCACAATTGGCAAGAAGCATTAATGGCACGATTCAACTGGAAACTCACCTGCAGCAAGCTGGTCGAAGCTTTATTGACCAGCTGAAGGGTTGTTCTTCGGTCCTTACCATAATTTCTTCGTTTCAACGCAACGGAAACCCCAACCCACCAACGGCGTTCGAACTTCCGATCAGAAATACAGGCTCCAAGGCCACTTACTGCAGAGTCCCTGCCTTAGTTTTGCGAACTAAACCAAGGCACCATGTTGAGCTGGTGCTTTGGCAATGACTTGCCCTCTGAACAAGAAGCGAAAGAGGCTCGTACCGATAGCAGCGCAGGCATATTGGGGCCAATACCAGTAGTTGAAACAGCTTCCAGAAAGCAAGGGCCCCAAAACCAAAGCTCCCACGCCAATTGAAGTGAAATGCATAAGAGCAAGAGACAGGCCCAGACTGAGAACGTTTGCCGCGATTACCGGCCATAGGAACGGCAATCGGTTCCCAACAAAAATTAGGGTGCTCCAAAATCCGAGTTGCATATCGAGGAACGAACCTATCGCCAGCAGCCCAAACCAACCCAATGGCAGAACTTGCTTACCATTTCCGAAATGCGCCAGCAGCAGAGGCCCCAAAAGCAGCAACATGAGGGACATGCCGATAAAGCTCAAGGTTTGCAGCCAAATGCGCGGCCGCAGGACCGACTGCATCGCAGCGAAATCGTGGCGCGCCTGGTACTGGGCAATGATTGGCCATTTGACGGCTGTCCAGGCGCCCGCAATACCCGCGATCACATTCAGCAGTTGGACCGAAAGCCCGTATTGCGCATTTGCGCTCAAACCGAGTGAGTGGAGGCAAATGGCGGTATTGGCATTCACAGTCAGGTAACCTCCTACGAAAATCATTCCGGCCCGCCAGGCATTTGGCCATAGTATGCTCAAGATTCTTTTGCGCTCCGTCTTATGCGGCTGCGGATGTCCCGACAGCAATTTAAGACAGCGCCGACGTGCCAGGGAACGTTGGATAAAACTGCCAAGGAGTCCTCCGATCGGCACGCTTAGCAATCCTGCGCCGCACACCAGCAAGACGGCGGAAATCACGAGACGCACCGTCATGGCCAGTACGTCAATGCGCGCAGCCGTCAGAACATCGTTCGTGCCGCGTAGAAAAACGACCCACCAATTCGAGTAAATGTCAAACAGAGCGGCTACGAGCGTAGCCAGCCACGCAAACCGTGTGATTGCGACAGAAGAAGTTTCTTGAATCCGCAATTCTACAAGGTACGTTCCCCATACCCCAAGGATCAACAGCAGGCCCAGTAAAAGGATACGGTAAAGCGAGCGCGACGTGAAAAGCAGTTGCCACAGCAGGGTGTAGTTAGGAGCCCCGGAACTCTCCGATTTGGCAAGTCCGTGCGTTTGCAAGGATGTGGCACCTCCCATCGCATACCCGACGAAACGTCCGATTGTCGGACCAAACCCGAAATCCACTAGCGGAATTAAGGCCGAAAGGGTCATAAGAACATAATACATCCCTAAATCTGCTTTGCTGAATGTTCTAAAAACCAGCGGCAATAAAATGAGCCCGGAAGCTAACCTGAAAGCGTTATATAGCCATAACCACGCAATCGCCGAAGCGAAAAGTCGTTTCAGCAGTGCCTCGAGTACGCGAACCGCGGTTGAACATAAACTCCGACCTTTCATTCACTGGACTGGAACTTTGTTTAGTAACTTACGGTCGAGCGTTGTGGTTCCACGTGCTAACCGTACGGCCGTCAGGCCACACCTCGTCGTGCAATGCCTGCTCGAAATCCGCCAACGGGAATGGAAGCATAGCTTGGAGTCACATTCTGCTTGTTTGAAAACCCACTGTCAAAGAATCTCTCTTTTCTGGCATGGATCGACTTGCGACAACAAGGCGCGATTACCTGTGGGCTTATGAGCCCTTTATGCGCGATGCTTGGGTGAAGGCTCAGGCCGCGCTGTTGCCTAAGGGAAGTTGGGTGCTGGATGCGGGCGCCGGCGCCAGCAAATATCGGCCGTACTTTGCCCATTGCCGGTACGAAACTCAGGACTTTTGCCAATACCAGGGGGAGCTAGTGCGTTACGCCGAGCCGCTTACCTACGTATGTGAGATCACGTCGATTCCCCTGCCTCCACATTCGCTCGATGCGATACTCTGTACCGAGGTAATCGAGCATGTGGCAGACCCGATGGCCGTGCTCCGGGAGTTCTTTCGGCTTTTGAAGCCCGGGGGCAAGCTCTTCTTAACGGCGCCCTTGAGTTCGAGTTTGCATATGGAACCATACCATTTCTATGGTGGGTTCACTCATTATTGGTACCGGCACTGGCTTCCGCTCCACGGCTTTTCAATCGATGAA
This sequence comes from Verrucomicrobiia bacterium, assembly GCA_035294005.1. Lineage (GTDB taxonomy): Bacteria > Verrucomicrobiota > Verrucomicrobiia > Limisphaerales > UBA8199 > JANXQE01. The sequence goes on along the minus strand of DATGLT010000445.1, from coordinate 61,578 downwards.
ATTACGCCGGTGGGGGGTCCTGGCCGCACGGCCGTCGTTTACCTGCAGGTGTTTTACACAGCTTGGGGAGCCCATGAAAAAATGCTGCCCTTTTTTCAACGAATAACATCCAAATGCCTTCGGACACTCGCCAAACTCCCGATTCATCTCATTTTACCTCGCGTGCTGCCCAAATTCGATCGTTGGCTCGGCCCAAAGGTCGTTTGCTCAGCTTATTTGGTCCGTGGAACTCGCAACCCGTGAGGCGTAAAGGCGCCGGCGAGGCCCCGATATGATCTTGCCTTCATTCGCATGATCCTGTTGATTCCGCGGTGCAGTGTCGAACCCAGCAGGTAAGCAAACCGGCTTCTGGCAGCGAAACAACGATCTTGCAAACCGCAGAATCACAGAACGTTTCGTGCGTTTTTTGCGTGCTCAAGCGTTCCAGTTGTGTTCTAAAGCTTCTGCTCTCGCGCAGGAACCACGCTTGGTGGAGGCTTGGCGCCATAGCTGGGATGGCGACCATTATCGGCGTTTGTTGCACTGGCGGGATGAGGGGTTTCGTCCAAAGGTCATCTATGACATCGGTGCGCACGCCGGCTGCTGGTCTGAAATGTGCCACACCATTTATCAACCGATGACCTGTTGCCTGTTTGAGCCACAGAACCAGTACTTGGAAAAAGCCCGCAAACGGCAACCGCGTGGCTCCGAATGGACTTTCCTTCCTTATGCTGTAGGGGAAGCCGAACAGAAAGAAACGCTTCGCCTGACCCGCGATCGAGCCGCGAGCTCGCTGCTTGCCCCGTTGCACACTGCGGCACTTGATCCCGTGACCACCGAAACAGGACAAGAGCAAGTGAGTGTTTTCCCGTTGGATGAACTCGTTAAAAGGGAGAGGTTGCCTTTGCCCGACCTGGTTAAGATTGATGTGCAAGGTTTCGAAACAAAAGTTATTGCGGGTGGAAACTCTGCATTTTGCAATGTTCAACGGATTGTGGTTGAAACCTCACTCAGCCCGATATATCAGGGCCAACCTTTGCTCCCTGAGGTTCTTTTCGCGCTGACCCAATTGAAATTTCGGCTAACAGATATTAGCGACGCATGCCGTTCGTGGCCTGCAGACGAACTGTGGCAGGTCGATCTCTGGTTCAAAAGGATTCCATGAGCGTGAAAAAGGCGGACCTTTGCAACCGGTTTCATCTGCAAATGCGCTACAAGCATGCTGCCTCGTGGCGCAAGCCCTTCATCGAACCTCGACGGTTCTTTGCCAACCAGCTGCGCAGATTCGGAATCCCGCGCTCAGCCACGGGCGCAGTGCGCAATGTCGAGGCATTTCATTCGTCTGATTTCGCGATTGTTGTTGGCGAAGGCGTGAGCACCGAAATTGCCTCTTACGGTGTTTTTGAGGAAGATTTGACCCGGGCGTTTTTGCGTTTGGTTCAGCCGGATCAGGTGGTGGTGGATATCGGGATGCATCTCGGGTATTTTACTGTTTTGCTCGCGCAACTGGTTGGCAACGGCGGTCAAGTTCATTCTTTCGAGCCGACCCCCTCCACCCGAGCCCTTGCGATGCGTAACGTGGGGCGGTTTTCACAAGTGATCGTCCATCCTCTCGCGGTTTGGTCTTCCCAGCGCACCATGACCTTTCAGGACTACGGAGTGCAGTGGATGGCTTTCAACAGCTTCACCCAAGCCCGTCTGGATGCCGCAATTAAGGGCACGCCGTTCCAGGTGGAAACAACCACCTTGGATCAGCTACGCCGTTCTCTGAATCGCCCAATTTCTCTGGTAAAGATCGACGCCGAATCCGCCGAAAAAGAGATTCTAATCGGCGCAGAAGAACTAATTAAGAACGACCGTCCGCTGCTGTCCGTTGAAGTCGGAGACTTCGGCCAAGAGAGGGGTAGCCGGGATTTGGTTCGTTGGCTTGAAGCAGCTAAATACAAAGCGTGGGACTCAACTTCATCCGGGTTTCGGCCACATGAAGCAAAAGAACAGTATGCCTACGGCAACCTGATTTTCGCACCGGACGGACAGGACCTTAACAATATGGGTCGGATCCCTGGTTGATAGAGCCTCGCCACAACCCACGCGCCTTTTAGTTGCCTTCGACGCGGAACCCGGTTTGCTCGAAGATCTTCCTGAACCGCTTTTCCCAGGTATGCTCGGCTGCGCACCGGCGCCAGGCGGCCTGGGCGATCTTCAGGCATTCCTCCGGCCTTCTTGAAAACCAGGAATACATCTCTATCAACTCCTCGATTGAGCGATAGCACAAAATCTCCTTGCCAAGCTCATAGTGCAACGCCAGTTCCCAGCTGTAAGTAGTCAGATAGCACGCGCCCACACCAGGGCATTCGAAGTCACGGCCTTTTACTGTCGTCAGAGTGAAAGATGGCGAGGCAAATCCAATACCTAGGTTAATTTGGCTGCTTCGAAAAACCGAGTTGGGATTCTCGACCCATTGGCTTCCCGGCCAACCCTTGCCGAACAGCCGTACGTCTATACCGGCACTCTGAAGCTCATTCACAATGAATTTCCGTTCCACTTTGACCTGCCCCAGAAAGCTTAACTTGTATTTGAAGTTACAGGAAGTGGGCAACGTCAACTCCGGTGTCAGGTGCACGCCTTGTGGCGAATACAAGCACGGCAAGCCTCGTGCCCGATACCAATCGGTAGCCGGCAGGCAGTTCGAGATGTTCAAGTCGAACTTCCTGGCCCAATTCTGGTAATCATGATTGCCCGACGCAAAGATCCCGTTTGGGAAAAACTCCATTTTGTCGTCCAAATTCATTCCAAATAGAGGGCACTTCCAGTATTGGCGCAACACATCAAAAACCTCATCTGAAAGCAACCCGGGTCGCAGGTAAAACAAAATGACATCCGGCACCACGGCCGTGTTCGAGGTGGCGAACCGCCGGACCGCCTCGACCACCGCCGAGCGTGCTTCCGGACTTTCCTCGAGGTTTTTCAAACTGGTGCGCAAATTCAGCAGACGAGTTTCAGCAATGCGCGCCAGTTCCGGCACGAGGTCGTTTTGCTCCCACAGGCAATCTGCGATGAGCAGGATTTGCCCGATTTTGGCCCCTCCTAAACTTGGCACGGGCGTGGTCTCAGGGTTGGTGTTCAATTCCTTACGCAAGTTCGCGCGGAAAACCAAATCAACCTGCCGGCCCCGCCTTCTCAGCCATAAGTCCATGAGCGGTCCATGCAGGGTCAGGCGAGCAAGCCAGCGCCTGATTTTGGAAAGCAAATTCATCGAGTATACGAACGGTAGGGATTCAGGAGGTAAAGTAAAGCCGAACGGCCGGCGCGGGAGCGTGCGCGAATCCCGGAAATTCCAAATATGAAATATCGTCGTGCGCTAGACCAGCAGCACACTAGTCCGCCTGGACTGTAAAAAAGCCGCGCGGAATCTCTCGGAATTGCGATTTTTTTCTGGGTTGATTCGACTATAACAAAAAGGAAGGTCTTCGCGGCCCCATCCGGTCATTGACCGGTTAAACTGAAGAACTGCTGTGCCGCTGTGATTGGATTCGTGACTGTATATCGACCGTTGACAAGAAGAGGTGTGGGAAAATTTGTGCGCCAAACTGGCGAGGCCAGGTTGGTGGTGGATCGCAAGATGAAGCCGGAGGTATCGAATCCGAAGTAATTGGTAGGCCACGATAAAACCATGTTCGAAGCAGAGCAGCAGCCGCTCAATTGCGGCAAGAACGAAAGGCTGAACGCCGTGCCAAAACCCCATGTGCCGCCGTAGACTGTTGTGCCGTACAGTGTGTTACTCGTTAACAGAAGGCAGTTCACCGGATAAGCGCCGTCTACGTTTTTGCCTGCCGTGAAATCTGGAGGCGCATCTGGGGGAAATGTTGATGAGAATTCATAAACTGTCGTAAAGCCCGTACCGTCGGCGTTAAGGGTGAAAATCGTGCCGTTTCCCGACCTCCCACCGCCGGAAGCCGTGCCATAGAGCGTGTTCCGGGATACATAGATCGTGTTCCCGGTTATGTCCAATCCAATTCCCGGAAAGGCTGAGTCCGAGTGCGGGTCGAAGTTGTGCAGAGTCGTAAAACCTGTGCCGTCAGTGTTGATGGCGAATACGGTTCCAGCACCCCTAAGGCCCCCGAAGACCGTAGTGCCGTAAAGAACGTTCCCCGACAGAAACAAATCGGCCTTCGGATTAGCCCCGTCGGCGTTCGTACTGTTGTTATTGGTAGATGAAAGAGTGTGAAGAACAGTAAACTCCGAGCCATCTGTTTTTAGTGAAAAAATCGCCCCATTGTAGGGGCCTATGGTTGTTCCATACAGTTTGTCGCCCAAAGCGACGAGTCCTCCTTGTGGGTTCGTTGCTCCATCAGTGAGAATGAAATCGTGGATTCTGGTAAACCCCGAGCCATTTGTGTTGATAGCGTAAACGATGCCCCCCCCGCGGCCACCCTCCGATGTTGTGCCGTACAAAGTGTTACCAACCAAAACCAGGCCAGAATACGCATTCCATCCATTGGTATAGTCGAACCATTGATCAAAAAAGTGAAGCGCTCTAAAACCTGTGCCGTCAGTGTTTACAGCAAAAACTGAGGAAAGGGTGGTGCCGTAAAGGGTGTTGCCGCATAAAAGCAGCCGACCTCTCGGATTCACGCCATCGTTATAGTAACCAATAAAACGATGTAAGATTGTGAAACCTGCCCCGTCCGCGTTGACTTTGAAAACCGTTCCAAGCGTCCAGAGATTTGGTAAATCCCCCGGCCCGGTGCCGGTCGTCACGCCGTAGAGAACGTTGCTCGATATAATTAAGCCTCCGTATGGGTTAACACTGTCGGGGTTATTGAAGTTACAGAGTGTTCTGAAAGCCTGAGCCCGTCCAAGACCACCAACGCTCAATGCCAAAGCCGCCGTCAATACCAGCCAAGACTTTTGTCAAAATCTGTTCACAAACGCCTTCTGACTGCTGAAACATAGTCACCTTTCGGGTTCTCGTAAAGCTCAACGGCGCACCGCGGTTGACCGCCACCCCGCCCGCGTGGATCGTGAACAAACAAATGCCGGCTTCTGTTTTCGGTTTCTTTCGGCTTTCGGCCTTTCAATTTCAGCTCTCCAAGGGGCATGGCTTGTATTCCGGTTTTGAGATTGCTCCGCTCTGCAGGCGTGAATTGGCTGGCTTTGGCCGCACCTCTACGGTATGGACCCCGGAATTAATCGGGTTGCAAATGCGTGTTCTAATCATCCATCCGGAGAGTGAATACTTTGCTGGCGCGGAAACCATGCTGGGCTATTTTCTCACGGAATTGGCGCGCACGGACTGCAAGGTGGCAGTTGCCGCCGTGCGAAAAAGCCGGGTTGCAGGGTTGCTGCCTGCTCAAACCATTCCTGTCTGGCTTGAGCCCTGTCCTGCGTTCTCTCCTTTTACAATCTGGCGTCAAGCGAAGAGCCTTAAGGCCCTTCGTGCCGAATTCGACTTTGACCTTGTGCATGGGTGGGCCGCTCGGGATTGGGAATTGTCGGCTTTTATTGGTTGGTTGTCGCGGCGTCCGGCAATCGGAACACTGCATGACCATCCTGAGGCATCCTTCATTCGCCGCAAACGCCGCCGGTTAATGCGCTGGTGCGCTCGGTTCGGCTTGAAGAGAATTGTGTGTGTTTCCGGAGCGGTTCGGGATGCGTGCGCTGATGCCGGTTACCCTGCGTCCAAACTCCAGGTAGTGCGGAACGGGCTGCCGTCCGTTAATCTCGGGATCAAGCTCCGGGCTCCTGGTCCTTTTCGTATCGGCTTCCTGGGAATGTTTTCTGAGCGCAAAGGGTTGCGAACGCTTTTCCAGATTGCCGACGCATTGCCCACTGATACGGCACCATGGGAACTGCTCATCGCAGGCGGAGCCTCCGATAAGGCCGGCAAAATGTTAGCAGACGACATCCAAAGAGGTTACGGGACGAGACCCTGGTGGTCGCGAGTTCGATGGCTTGGCTGGGTGGAGTCCCCGCAGAACTTCCTGCGTTCAGTGGACCTGTTATTGCTCCCCTCCAGTGAATTTGACCCTTTCCCTACGGTTTTACTTGAAGCTGGGCAGTCGGGAGTTCCAGTATTGGCGTCCAGAGTGGGCGGAGTAGCCGAGATTATTCTTGAGAACAAAACGGGCTGGCTGTTTGAACCAGGGAGGTTCGAGGATGCCGCCAAAATTCTCCAGGGATTGATCGCTAGCCCCAAAGAGCTGCAAGGAGTTGGGAACATGGCGCATCAACGGGTGTTATGCGAATTCTGCGCTTCGAAAATGGTTGCGCAATACCAGCTTCTTTATTCTAATCTTCTGGCACATGTTTAAAGGTTCCTCGCTATTTAGCGGATTGATGTTGTTCGGTATTTGTGTGCCGCTGGCCATCTTCCTCGGTTACTTGCTCGCCACCCCGTTGGAGTCAACCAGCATGGTTTTAATCTCATTGATTCTTTTTTTGCTGCTCGTTCCTATCATGCTCAAATGGCACCACGAGGCGCTGATCGTTAGTTGGAACCTTGCTTTGGTGGCTTTTTTCCTACCCGGCGCGCCGGCTGTTGGGTACCTGGTTGGAGCATTGAGTCTGCTCATGGCAGCTGCGAAGAGAGCACTGTTGAACGAAGCAAACGCCATCCATTGCCCATCGGTGAGCATTCCATTGCTCCTGCTCGTCGGGATCGTGGTTTTCACGGCGCAGCAGACCGGCGGCATTCATGCGAGGGCGCTCGGCTCAGATGCTTGGGGGGCAATGCGCTATTTCCAGGTATTTGGGGCTATCGCCGGCTACTTCGCTTTCATCAGCCAGCCCGTCGCCGCCCATCGTGCCAAACTGCTGACCAGTCTGTTTTTTCTTTCGGCCGCAACCTCAGTCCTTCCGGTCCTGATCGCGCTTGCCGGATCGGGAATGGAATCCCTCCTTGTCCTTTTTGCCCAAACCTCCATCGCCGCCGATACCACTATTTTCGGGCAGGATCTCCAGCGATATGTGGGTGTGATGTTCATGTCGCAAGCCGTCTGTTGGTACATGATGTTACGGTTCGGTATTCGAGGTATTCTTGATTTTGGCAAGCCCTGGAGATTCGGAATTTTCCTTGTAGTACTCGGACTCGGTCTACTGGGAGGGTTCCGATCCTTCTTGATTACTTTGGTAACCGTAGCGCTGTTCCAGTTTTATTTCGAGGGTTTGTTTCGGAGCCGAATTTTTTTGTGGTTCTCGCTGGCCGGAGTTGTCGGGCTGACATTGCTTTTTGCATTTTCTGATCGTCTTCCGTTGGTCGTACAACGCAGCATCAGCTTTCTCCCGGTGCAGGTTGATCCGGCGGTCAGGCGCGATGCGGAAGGCACTTGGGACTGGCGTTGGGAAATGTGGCGTACCGCGCTCGGCTTGGTGCCGCGCTACTTGCTGCTTGGCAAAGGGTTTAACTTCGACGGCACGGATGCGTATTTAACAGCGCTCGGCGCTCAGCGAGGCATGTCCACCGCTTACGACGCGGCGATTATCAGCGGCGACTATCACCAGGGAATCCTCACGCTGATCGTCCCTTTTGGAATCTGGGGTTTCCTGGCTTTCGTCGCCTTTTGCGTGGCATCGCTGCGGGTTCTTTACATCAACTATCGGTATAGCCCCCCCGAGTTTCGATCCCTAAACACCTTTTTGTTAGCATATTTCGCTGGTCGTCTAGTCTTTTACTGCCTGTTTTACGGGGAGTTCTACATTGACCTGATGCTTTTCACCGGCACCGTCGGGCTGAGTCTTTCGGTGAACGGCGGAGTGCGCCAACGGATGCATGCACCAGCCCCCGTCGCAACTTCTTCGGCAGAAGATTTGCGCTTGCAACCCGCATGACGGCGCCATTGCAAGTTCAGCACGGATCGTGACAGGCTCACAGGGACTCTCAGTTGAGGTTTTGCCAATGGCGGGACTGCAGCAACGCAAGGATCAGGTTGACAATGCTCTCTCATTTAAGTCTCAGTATTGGTGATGAAATCAGATTTAAGACATCTGTCCGAAACCTGGGAGGTGCTGGGGAAAGAGGATCCATTGTGGGCCATCTACTCGCACCCGGACAAGCGGGGCGGGCGCTGGAACATGAAGGAATTCATGGAGACCGGCGAACAAACAGTATCGCAATATTATGAGCTCATTGCAAAACACATTCCCACTACGGGCTTGTTCTCGCATGTTCTGGACTTCGGGTGTGGCGTGGGACGGCTGACGTTCGCTTGGGCCAAAAGAGCGAAAAGCGTCACTGGTGTCGATATTTCCTCGGCAATGCTGAAAATAGCGAACAGTAATTTGGCGGGAAAAGATCATGTCAAATTCGTTCTGAACCCGAGCGAGGATCTCAGGATTTTCAAGGAAGGGGAATTTGATTTGGTTTTCTCTTTGGTGTGCTTGCAACACATGCCCTGGTCGATGGCGGCCAAGTATATTACGGATTTTGCTCGAATCTGCGCGCCGGCCGGGGTGGTTAGCTTTCAACTGCCGACTCGGAAACTTCAGACTGATCGGATGGCCGAGTTCAGGCAGTCTTTGGTTGAGTCGCTTCCGCTTGGAATGGGCAAGGTCTACCGGCGTTGGCGGCACGGAAGTTCCGCCGCCTTTGACGTCTATTTCACCCCCAGGTCTACGGTTGAATCGACTGCTTCCCAGGCCGGTTTGAGACTAATTCACGTTGAACCTGACCCATGCGCCGGCCCGACGACTGAGGGCTTCTTCTATATCTTCAGGAAACCTTGAGGATGCCCCTGGTCGGCATCGATACGAACGGCCTTTATACCACTCAGGCCGGCTTGGCCAGGTACATTCGCGGCCTGCTCAAAGGCCTGAAGTGCTTGGGCACACCTGACATCGACCTGCGCGTTGTCGCTTGGGAAGTACAAAACTTTTCATACCGGCAACCCCAGCGTGCTTTCAAAACGTTTTACCGTGAATTGATTTGGGCGAAGTTCAGTGCTCCTCTTTGGCTTCGCAAGTGCAATATAGCATTGCTTCATTCCACAGCGGGACCCCTGATTAGCACACCACGAGGCATTAAGGAGGTCGTTACACTACACGATCTCGCCGTTTTAAGGTATCCTGAACGATTCCGCTCCTGGCATCTCAGGGTTGCGCTTGGGCGAATGCAAAGGCTGCGGAGCGCCGACCAGGTGATCTGCATCAGCCGCTTTACCGCCACCGAAGCGATGGCGTTGCTGAACCTTCCGGCATCGAGCTTGACGGTGATTCATAACGGCTGCGATTTTCATCAGGGCGAGTCCGCCCCGCCTGAAAGGAGACCTGATTTCAGTTTGCCAAATGAATACTTCCTTTTCGTTGGGTCGCTGGAACCCGGGAAAAACCTGGCTCTGCTGAAGGAAGTTTATGCGGTGGCCGAAAGCAGAAAAATCGTGCTTCCGCCTTTGCTGATTGTGGGAGCGCGATGGGAAGGCATTCGAGGCGAGGGCCCGCCGCCCAAAAACTGGCACTACCTGGGACGGTTGCCAGATGAGATTCTGGTTTATCTTTACCGCCATGCAATGGGACTGGTCTTTCCTAGCAAATACGAGGGGTTCGGTTTGCCCGTGGCTGAGGCCATGTCTCTGGGTTGTCCGGTCATCTGCTCGGCGGTGGCGAGTCTCCCGGAGGTCGCCGGGGCCGCCGCGCTCTTCGCGGAAATGACACCCGGGGCATACCTGGAGGCCATGCGGCGAATCAGCGCCGATGCTATCCTGCGCGGGGAATTAGTTGAAATGGGACTTGTGCAAGCAGACAAATTCTCTTGGAGAAGATGCGCAGAGCAAGCTGTGGAAGTTTATCGGGCGATGTTACGGTCCAGCTGAAACGGAATCGCGCCATTCCGATTGGCACGCTCTCCCTGTGCCATGAGCGTCTCCTCGGAATCGTGGCCATGAGGAACCGGCCAATTTATAATGTGTCGGCAAAGCATAGAGAATCGTTCCTTTTCCTACGACGTTGCCAAACGTGTAAATCTTCCCGTCTGTTCCAACGGAAGGAGACACCGAGCCGTACCAATTCTGGTAAAATAGCCAATTGAACTGATTGGGACCGTTGAGGTTTACTAAGTCACCCAAACGGGAAACGAAGCAGGCGCTGCCATCCTGCAGAGCCAAAGGCGAAGCATCGACCAGTTGAGTGTCGGCCTGTTCCCACTGTTTCTTCCCGTCGGACGAGATTGCCCAAAAAGCGCGGTTAACGCCGACATAAATGGTTCCATCGTTTCCAATAACCGGTGACGATTCGCTGATTCCGCCTGTTTTGAGCCGCCATAACAAAGAACCCCGCGCATCCAGCGCGTAGAAAAAGCCATCTGTGGACGAGAAATAAGCCGTGTTGCTCAGGGTAATCGCCGGGGATGAGATAATCGGGCCGCCTGTCGGATAGCTGCACACAGGATGCCCATCTGGCTGAAGTACATAAAACTTCCCATCATGCGAACCGAAACAAATATTCCCTTGGAAGTTGATAGCTGCGGATGCGCTGATTTCGCCGCCCGTTTGAAATCGCCATCGCTCGGAGCCGTCCCTTGTCAGTGCGTAAAAGCTTTTATCCCAAGACCCAAAGTAAATGGTTCCGTCGAGGCCAATCGCCGGCGATGCGTCGACCCACGCTCCGGTCTTAAAATCCCATTTTTTGTTGCCTTCAGAACCCAGCGCGTAGAGCTTGCGGTCCCGGCTTCCGAAATAGATCGTTCCATCAAAACCGATCGCAGGGGAGGACTTGATCTCGCGGCCGGCATGAAACAGCCACTTAGGTGACCCATCCGGGTGCAATGCCCGCAGGTCTCCGTTCCAAGCCCCTAAATAAAGTGTTCCGTCGTCCGCGATAGCGGGTGAAGAATCGCTAGCGTATACGAGCACAAACGACCAGTCATTTGTAAGCATTCGAGTCTCAGCTCCTCCCCTTGCAGAGATTAGGCTTACAGCAACAATAAGAGCCGATTGAGCAACGAGAAACCTCAAAGGGGTGCCTTCACAGTAACGATTTAGGGTTAACGGGTATCGGCTTGACGACAGGCTCAACCAACGCGAGCTGGCTGGCAGTCAAGCGCGCCTGCTACGAACCGACGAACTGAATGATCTCCTAGACAATGACCGGTCGGAATTTTCATAAGGCCGTGAACTCTACGTCCTGGTAAACAGTTTAATCACCGAAATCCGCGACGACGTCAAGGTTGAAACCCTGCGATTTCAAAAACGATCCCAGTGTCGCTCTTCAACTCAGTAAACCAATGGGGCAGAATTCAATTTTCCGTCCCAGTATCTGGAATGAAGCAATGAAAGTGATTTTTTCTCCTTCAGCACGAAAAAAATCGGGACATATATTCGATTTCGGAGTGAATCTCTTGGCAAAATGCCATCCGCGTTCATCTGCAATGGTAGACAAGGTTTGACCTTGCTAGTGGGTTGAAAAACCCGCATTGATCGTCCATGGCTTGGCCCTCTGAAAAAGCATAAAACAGCTCACAATTTCGCCAATGCCGGCGCACTTTTTAAGCTAGCACCTTGGAAATCGTTACAATGTTAAAGCACCCTGCCGACAACCCATCTCCACCGTAACACGTTCGTGTCGTGAAAGTTCTCATCACTGGCATTTGCGGGTTCGTCGGCAGCGTCCTTTCGAACGAGTTGCGCGCGCGCTGTGAAGGTCTGGAGATCATTGGGCTGGATAATCTTAGCCGGCTAGGGAGTGAACTGAATCGGCGTATACTGCACGCGTCGGCGCACTTGTTGCATGGCGACGTTCGCAACCCTAGCGATCTGGAAACCCTCCCCAAGGTCGACTGGGTTATTGACGCCGCCGCGAACCCGAGCGTGCTGGCTGGTATCGGGGCCGAGACGAGCAGCCGCCAATTAATGGAACACAACCTGGTGGGCACGATTAACGTTCTGGAATACTGCAAGCGTCATAAGGCCGGGTTGGTAATGCTCAGTACCAGCCGGGTTTACTCGCAGTCCGAGCTTGCGTCGCTGGCTGTGACCGTCACGGATTCAGCGTTCTCGCCGACATCCGATGCTTGCAAGATCCCAGGCGTTACCAGGGAGGGCGTATCCGAGGGTTTTTCAACCCAACCGCCGCTTTCTCTTTACGGTTCGGCCAAGCTGGCCTCAGAATTCCTGGCCCTCGAATACTCGAAGGCTTTCGATTTTCCCGTGCACGTGAATCGTTGCGGTGTGATGGCGGGCGCAGGCCAATTCGGCAAGGCGGACCAGGGGATTTACAGTTTCTGGATTCATTCGTATTGTCGCCGCCTGCCCTTGAAATACATTGGCTTCAACGGAACAGGCTACCAGGTCAGGGATTGTCTGCACCCGCGCGACCTGGCGCAATTGGTTGCCTCCCAATTGAAGCAACCTGAAAAGGGCGGCGGTGTGCTCAACGTGTCAGGAGGCGTTGCCAACAGCATATCTCTGGCAAAGCTCAGCCAGTGGTGCGCCGGTCGGTTTGGGCAGCACCAGGTCAAATCGGAACCTGCCAACCGCCCGTACGATGTGCCCTGGCTTGTGTTGGATTCTTCGCGCGCACAGCGTGAGTGGGGCTGGACCCCAGCAACACCCATGGAATCAATTCTCGAGGAAATCGCCCGACACGCGGTCGATCATCCGGATTGGCTCGATATTTGCGCTGGCTCATGAGCAAGCCGCAATCACCCGAACCCAGGCCGCTGTCGCTGTTTTCGGTCGTCATTCCCGCTCGCAACGAATCCGGTTGCATTCTTTCGACCGTCCAACACTTGCATCTGGAACTGAAGCTGCACGAAGTGCCGCATGAAATCGTGGTGGTGGACGACGGCAGCACGGATGAAACGTGGCAACTCCTCTCCAAGCTGGCGGTCAATATGCCGGAACTGGTTCCCGTCAAAAACGAAGCGCTGCACGGATTCGGCCGTGCGGTTGCCTGCGGGTTGGACCGCTTCAAGGGCGACGCGGTTGTCATCATGATGGCGGACGAATCGGATGATTGTCGCGATGTGGTCCGCTATTGGCACGAGCTGAACCAGGGCTGGGATTGTGTTTTTGGAAGCCGGTTCATGAAAGGCGGCGGGGTGATTGATTACCCGAAGATCAAGCTGATCGTGAATCGAATGGCGAATTTCTTTTTAAAAACGATTTTTGCAGTGCGGCTCAACGATACCACAAACGCCTTCAAAGCGTACCGCCGAGAAGTGATCCAGGGCTGTAAACCACTCATTTCGCCGCATTTCAACTTAACCGTCGAGTTGCCTCTTAAAGCCATTGTGCGCGGGTTCAGTTGGACCGTGATCCCGATCACATGGCGAAACCGGCGGACCGGCGAGGCCAAGCTGAAAATTCGCGAGATGGGCAGCCGCTACTTGTTTATCTGCCTTTACGTTTGGCTTGAGAAATACTTCAGCCGCGGTGATTACATGAAACAAGATGCAGGACGAACGACAAAGTGAATTAGCCCGGGTTTACGGCAACCGGTTTGACGCGGTGCGGGACTATCGCCTGCGCGTCTGGCAGGTCCTGGTGCCCAACTTCTTCCAGCGCCTCGTTCCCGAGGGCGCCGCCGTTTTGGATCTCGGTTGCGGTTACGGCGAGTTTATCAACACCGTCCGCGCTGCTTCCAAGTTCGGCATGGACCTCAACCCGAACACTCGGTCCAACCTCGCTCCCGGCGTCCAGTTCCTCGAGCAGGATTGTTCCACAACGTGGCCCTTGCCCGATGCTCACCTCGATGTCGTATTCACCAGCAATTTCTTCGAGCATCTCCCCGATAAGACAGCCCTCGGCCGCACTTTGGAACAGGTCTTTCGCTGTCTCAAACCCGGCGGACGGCTCATTGCCATGGGGCCAAATATCAAGTTCACGGACGGCCGGTATTGGGATTTTTGGGACCATTACCTGCCGTTGACAGAAACTTCATTGTCCGAAGGGATGGCCGTTCGAGGCTTTGAGATCGAGAACTGCTACGCTCGTTTCCTGCCCTACACCATGGTGGGTGCGCGGCAATATCCGATGTGGTGCATAGGGCTCTATCTCAAGCTGCCTTTGCTTTGGCGTTGGAAAGGCGAACAGTTTCTGGTGATTGGCCGGCGGCCTTCCGGGAAAGCGCGGTGACACCACCCCAAACGCGCAGGAGTTTTGCGCAGGGATGGTAGGGTAACTTTTTACTAGTCCTACAAGGATTTCTGGTCAAGGTTAACCCCACTATGAAAAGGCTATTGACCCTTATTGCACTATTGGGCCTCGCAGTGGGCGTGTTTGCGGGCTGTAACCAAAGCGGCAGCGACACCTCGAGTGCCAGCACCAATGCTCCGCCCGCCGCGAGCACCAACAAGTAAGGACATTACTTCCAAACAATTTGGGGATGTCATTCACGCCGGGCATGGGTTTGCCCGGCTCTTTTATTTTTCGTCCCCCGGGTTTAAACTCGCCGTATGAAAGCACCTCGTTACCTCGCACTCGCCTCTGCGCTGATCCTGTGCGCCTGCGATCAGAAACCGGATTCCTCGACCGCGGCTGGCAGCACCAACGCCTCGAATAACGGAACCACTCCGCTCAATGCCCCCGGCGGTTACTTGGGCGCCTTGCAAAAAGGCCACCAAGCGGCCGTCACGACCGTCGACACGACCTCGCTCGACAAAGCAATCCAGATGTTTGCTGTCGATAACGGGCGAAATCCTAAAGACCTCAACGAGTTGGTTCAGCAAAAGTACATTCCCAAAATCCCGGATGCGCCGTACGGAACCAAGATCGTCTACGATGCCAATTCGGGAAGTGTGAAAATCGTGAAGCAGTAGGCGATGGCCCGTGCCGGCCAAAGGCCGTCGCGCTTCGCGCAAGTTCGCAACGCCATTGCAATGCTGCAAATCAACCTCGCGGCGGTTCCACGTCTCTGCGGGGTGAAAAAAACTCGATAAAAAAATCCCGCACTTTTCTCTCGCCAAACGGGGTTGCACGGATCAGATTTCCCGTTTTTCAAAGGCGCCATGACTGAGCAAATTGTCATTTTGGATTTCGGGTCCCAATACACCCAGGTGATAGCCCGCCGAATCCGCGAATGCAATGTGTACTCGGTGATTGTCCGCTACGATATACCCCCGGACGAACTGCGCGAAATGGCCCCCAAAGGCATTATCCTGTCCGGAGGGCCATCGAGCGTCTACAGCAAAGACGCCCCACTCCCGGCGCGCCAGATCTTCAAATTGAACGTTCCGATTCTCGGAATTTGCTACGGCCTTCAACTCATGGCTCAATACCTCGGCGGCAAAGTTGAGCCTGGACAACGGCGGGAATACGGAAAAGGCACACTACGAGTCAAAGACAGTTTCTGTCCGCTGTTCGCGAACCTGCCCGAGACATTGCAGGTCTGGAATTCTCACGGAGACAAGCTGACGCGGCTGCCCAAAGGTTTTAGTTCCGTCGCCGTGACCGAGAATTCCGATTACGCCGCCATCGAGAGCCAGGACCACAAAAGCTTTGGGCTGCAATTCCATCCGGAGGTGGTGCATACACCGCACGGGAAAGAAATCATTGCGAACTTCGTCCACAACGTGTGCGGCTGCGGCAAAACCTGGACGATGCGAAGCTACATCGACCAGGCGGTCGAAACCATCCAGGCCAAGGTAGGGCAGGAAAAGGTCATTCTTGGCTTGAGCGGAGGAGTCGATTCGAGCGTTGCCGCCGCCCTGTTACACAAAGCTGTCGGCGATCAACTCACGTGCATCTTTGTCAACAACGGCCTGCTTCGCGGGAAGGAGTCCACCGTCGTGCGCGAAGTTTTTGGACGCCATTTTCGCATCAAGCTCCAATACGAAGACGCCACCAGGCTCTTTCTGAGCCGACTCAAAGGCGTGACGGAACCCGAACGCAAACGGAAAATCATCGGCAAAACGTTCATTGAAGTATTCGAGTCCGCTACCCGCAGAGTCGGAAAAGCCAGGTTCCTTGCGCAGGGAACGCTTTACCCCGATGTGATCGAATCGGTGCCGATTGCAGGCAATCCCGCGGCAATGATCAAGAGTCATCACAACGTCGGGGGGTTGCCAAAAAAAATGAGATTTCAGCTGGTCGAACCGCTCAAGTGCCTCTTCAAAGATGAGGTGCGCGAGTTGGGCCTGGAGTTGGGACTTCCCCGGGAGATCGTGCTGCGACAGCCTTTTCCCGGCCCCGGCCTGGCCGTGCGCATTCTGGGCGAAGTCACGCCTTCGCGGCTGGAAATTCTCCGCAATGCAGATTCGATTGTTGTGGAGGAAATGAAAGCCACGGATTGGTACTATAAAATCTGGCAGAGCTTTGCGGTGCTGCTGCCCGTGCGCAGCGTCGGGGTAATGGGCGACGAGCGGACTTACGATTACACGATCGCACTGCGAGCTGTCGAATCGCAGGACGGCATGACGGCTGACTGGGTCAAACTGCCGTACGACTTGCTGGAAAAGCTTTCCAGCCGGATTATCAACGAGGTCAAAGGAGTCAACCGTGTTTGCTTGGACATCACCAGCAAGCCCCCGGGAACCATCGAGTGGGAGTAGACGGTCGACTCGATTCAAAGAGTCTCCGCTCAGAGACCGAATCCGGTAAGGCTCCGGCGCCGTTTCGACTTGTGCTTGAACGTTGCGATTGACTGGACATATTAACTCTATGCCAATTGAAACAGATGGAACAGTGTTGCGTCTTGAATTGCCGGGAATCAAGAAACTGAAAAGCGGGAAGGTCAGGGAGATTTTTGACTTGGGCGACCGTCTTTTGTTTGTTGCAACCGACCGCATCTCAGCATTCGACTGCATCATGCCGAGCGGAATTCCGCACAAGGGACAAGTCCTGACGCAGATTTCTTATTTCTGGTTCGCGCAAATGCAGGCTTTTCAGGCAAACCACTTGATATCGCGCGCCCAGGAACCGCTTCCCGAGCAGTTGGAGGGTTTTGCCCCGCAACTCAATGGCCGAAGCATGATTGTCAAAAAAGCCCAACCCCTGGCGATCGAGTGTGTCGTGCGCGGTTATCTTGCCGGGTCCGGTTGGAAAGAATATCGCGCCAGCCAGACGGTCTGCGGAGTCAAGCTGCCGCCCGGACTTAAAGAATCGTCCGAACTGCCGGAGCCCATTTTTACGCCGGCGACCAAAGCCGAAACCGGCCACGATGAAAATATTTCCTTCGCACAAGCCGCGGGGATCGTCGGTGCCGACATCGCTGAAAAAGCGCGTGCTGCCAGTCTCAAGATTTACAATACCGCCCGCGACTATGCCCGCAAACGGGGAATTATCATCGCCGACACCAAGTTTGAGTTCGGCCTTCTCAACGGAGAACTCATCCTGATCGACGAAGTCCTGACGCCGGATTCATCGCGTTTTTGGCCGGCTGACCAGTACCAACCTGGCAAAGGTCAACCGAGCTTTGACAAACAGTTCGTGCGCGATTACCTGGAAACCTTGGATTGGGACAAGTCCCCTCCCGCGCCGGCGTTGCCTGCCGAGGTGGTCGCGCGCACGGAGTCAAAATACCTCGAAGCGTACGAGCGGCTTACAGGGAAGAAGTTGCTCTCCTAAAGGACTGTTGAAAAACCCTTCGAGCCGGCGTAGCCGCCGAAGTTATGAGGCGGATTCGGCGCTTCTGTTGCGCCTTTGGTCCGCCTCGTTACCTCGGCGGCTACTCGTTGAGTGCGGGGAGTGCAGCTTCCGGGAAAACTATTGAACTTCATACCGGGCGCTCACCGGGCCGGACCATGGGGTCGAAATTGGCGGGCCTCCAACTTGACGCTGCATTGGGTTGCGAGAACGAGCTGTGATTTGAACACTGGACTGCACGGCGATAGGCTCGCTATATACCAGCGCATTGGTTGAAACGGCGCCTTGAGCAGCGCGCGGGTCGGAGCCGTCCAGTGTGTAATAAACGGTTGCGCCTTCCGGGCCTCTCAATGTAATAGGCGTTCCGCTGCTGACCGGTCCGGAAGATCGGTCCAGCTTTGGGGGCTGGACCAGTTGCTGATCAATGAATTCGGTTCGCTGAGTCAGCCAGTTTTTCATCCAATCGACTTCACTTTGATAGGTGCCCCACCTGGGCTGGAGATCCCAGCGACTGGCCTCGCGCGGCTGGGCTTCGCGCACTTCAGTGGCTAGGCGATCGATGAGGCCAAACATGTGTTGCTCGGAAAAGGTTGTGGAGCGCAAAGCCTGCCACCGATCGACCCACAGTTGCCAGAAATCCGGGTCGGTGAACAGTCGCCCCCACCACGGCGCATGAAAAAACCTGCCGGTATTCCAGCGCCGCGGTTCGGAATCCCGATAATCACTTGAACCGAGTGCCCGGTCGAAATCCCAATGCGGGCCGTAGGTGATTTTGCCGTTCCGGGGTTTGTAAAAGTAGGTGCTGAAATGCAGTGCATCCACGTTCCCGCTAAGCACCTCCAAGACATGGAAATCGATCCAGGAATCAACATCGACGTACGCCCGGTACCCATGCACAGGATCTTTCCAGTTTGAGCTGCGCAGCACTTCTTCGAACTCATCGAAGTACGCCGAGAGATACTGCCGCTGCTCCGCGCGTTGAGGGAGGCTAATCACCGGCTCTTTTGGTTCGACATAAATCATGGAAGCCCCACCCGCCCAGAACCCGCTCTCCTCGGGGCCCGGCCGGTCAAACTTTACCAGATAGCCGCCCGTCACCTCCGGGGGCTGCAGATCCTCGGGCCCTATCCGGTCAATGGCGACTCGATGCTTCCCCACCTTGATTTTCTCTTCGAGCACGTACAAGCCGTGATAATCCCGGGTTTGAACAGGTCCGGCGTGCCGGGCCAGGAAAACTTCCACAAACCGAGTACGGGGTGAATAACGGCCCATGTCCCTGCTCAACTGGTGAATGAACGGGTTATGGATCATCACCGAATCGAATTCCGTTGGCGCGTACAGAACCCAATCGGAATTCGCAGGCATGCCCAACGCCGGCAGATGCTGCTCGTGGTTAAATTCGTTCAGGAACTGCAGCGCGTAAGGAGTTTGCGGCATACCCGCCGAGGTCGAGCCGCGGATGTGATAACCGCCCCGGGTGGTCAGGGACGGAGAATTGGTGAGACGCGTTCTGCCGTTCACCGGTTCGTAAAAAGATAATTGAACAACGGAAGAACGGCTTGAGGTCGAGCGTTCGGCGCCCAAAGTGTCCATCACGAGCACCGGCAGGTTTGAGTCGAAACCAATCACATTCGATCCCAGGAGGGTATACGTTTCCCCGCGCGGCGGTCCCGGCAGAAATTCCTCAACGTAAGCGCGGGCGCGCACGCAGGTTGAATTTGTGATGGAAATCGGCCCTTCATACCTTGGGGACCTTCGGCTGGGCAGCCGCCCATCCAACGTGTAGCGGATGACCGCCCCTGTGAATGTGCATGACAGTTCAACAGAAAAAGGCTCGACGAATGCACCGCCGGCTCTTGAGAACTGCACACTGGGCGCAAACCCGGGTCCGCTGCTGGCGTTGGGCTTGCCCGGGGTTGGCTCCTGCATGAACCCGCAGAGGTCGGGTTCCCCGCGAACGCGGCCGTAAGACACATCCGGCATTTGCTTTGGGTAACGATCCTCAAAATCCGAAACAATGTTCGTTCGGGGGCCGCACAATGCGAGATATCCTCCTTCGGTAGCGAGACGAAAATTGGTGTGGAGCCGAACCAGGTCCTTGGTCCGGTTTTTTCCAGAAGCGAACACGACCATATAAGCGCCTGGAAGGATCCCCACTTCCGGAAAACGCCACTTTGCCAGGTTTGTGGTCGAATCCGAGAGAAACCAGCCGGCCAGGTTTACGGTCTCAAACCCCGCATTGTACAGTTCAATCCAACCCGGATGATCTCCGTCGGTGTCAGTTAGCCCGTGTTGGTTGTCGGCAAGGAATTCTGAAATGAAAACCGAAGTGAAACGGGACGCGGCGTGAAGTCGAACTGAGGAAAAAAGAGCCAGGATGAGCCCGGCGAGGCAAATCTGCCGCCACGTTCCATGCATTCCTGTTAAAGAAGGCGTCGGCGCTTTCTCGGTTCCCGAGTTCATTGCGGTGGCAACGCAATCATAGCACGGCCCTCGAATGCACCCAAATGGAATGAGACAGTTTGTGATCGGTTGCTCCGGTTTTGCCGCGTCCACCGTGGTTTAACGAAACATTGGCGCGCACCCGTCGTTTGGTCGCCAAACCCGCAACCCAGCACCGTCGGCTAAGGGAATAGACCTCGAACGCGTTTTGCCTCCTGCACGCGTTTTATCCCCACACTCAAGGCCGCCATTCGCATCGGCAGTTTTTGTTTTCGACTAATCGCGACCACCTGGGAAAAGGCGTTTTCCAGGATCCGAAACAGTTTGTCGACGACTTCGGTCTCGCTCCAGAAAAAGCTCTGCAAGTCCTGAACCCATTCGAAATAGGAGACGACGACGCCGCCGGCATTGCAAAGCACATCCGGGATTACGAAGATCTCCTCCCGATTATTGAGAATCGCATCAGCTTCAGGCGTGGTGGGGCCATTAGCAGCCTCGGCAAGGATCCGGCATTTGATTTTGCCCGCATTGGCTTCCGTGATCTGCCGCTCCAAAGCCGCGGGAACGAGGATATCACACGGCAACACCAGCAGTTGTTCATTGGTAATCGGATCGGCTTCGGAAAACCCGGCCACGGTTTTATTATTGGCGACGTGCTTTTCCAGTTCCCAGAGATTCAAGCCATTCTTGTTATAGACGCCGCCGAAGGCGTCCGTAACGGCGATGACCTTCACGCCATACCGCTCCAGCGAAAGAGCAGCCACCGAACCGACATTCCCGAAACCCTGGACCGCGGCAGTCGCTTTGCTGATATCCAGGCCCATGGTGTCCGTCGCGCGATTCACCAGGTACCCAACGCCGCGTCCGGTCGCCTCGCGTCTGCCGAGCGACCCTCCAATTCCCACAGGCTTGCCAGTTACAATGCTCGGCACGGTATAGCCCGCGTGCACTGAATAGGTGTCCATCATCCACGCCATCACCTGTTCATTGGTTCCAAGGTCGGGAGCCATGACATCGATTTGCGGCCCTATAAATGGAATCATCTCCTGGGTGTACCTGCGTGTTAAGCGTTCCAGTTCATCGCGGGAAAGCTTCCCAGGATCGCAGGCGACGCCTCCTTTGGCGCCTCCGTACGGCAGGCCAGTGAGCGCGCACTTCCAGCTCATCCACATCGCCAAAGCCGCGACCTCACCCAGGCTCACGTCCGGGTGATATCGCAGCCCGCCCTTGGTCGGCCCCAGCGTGAGGTGATGCTGCACGCGGTAGCCGCTGAGCACCTGGATTGACCCGTCGTCTCGATGGATCGGTAACGCCACTGTCATCGAGCGTTTCGGAAATTTCAGGCGACCGCGTTCCGATTCCGGTATTTGCAGATGATCGGCAACCAGGTCGAACTGTTGGCAAGCCATGCGGAACGTGGGGGAATCGTAAATTTGCATCGCACGGCGAAAATAAGCCGTCAGGAGCTCGATTTCACGGCAATTTTCGCTTATCAGTCGCGTTTAACTGGCCCCAATGCCAACTCGCTGGTCCGCTGTTTATCCTTGCCGTGGTCCGAACCTAAATTAACCTGAAATGACGTCTTCGCGCATGACTTTATTGCAACCAAAGGCATTGCTTCCACCCGCAATACTGGCCCGGCAATTTGATCTGGCTTTAGTTGTGGAGCTCCATTCCCCGTCCCCGCTTTAATACGCTGCAATGGTTTTCAATTCGTTAACCTTTCTGGCTTTTTTGTCCGTGGTTCTGGCGCTGTACTATTGCTTGAAACATCGTTTCCAGAATTGGATGCTGCTGGTTGCCAGTTACATTTTTTATGGCTGGTGGGATCCCCGCTTCCTCGGCTTATTGCTGTTCACGACATTATTTGACTACTTCTGTGCTTTATGGATCGACGAAGAACCCGATCCGAAACGACGAAAGTTTCTCCTGGCGTCCAGCATGACCGTGAACCTGGGTGTCCTTTGTATCTTTAAGTACTTTGGGTTTTTCGAGCAGAGCCTGCAAGCTGCATTCGCGCACCTTGGCGTCACTTTGAGTTTTCCCATCCTGCACGTGGTTCTGCCGGTAGGGATTTCATTCTACACCTTTCTCTCGATGAGCTACACCATCGATGTTTATCGTGGCGAACTCAAGCCGGCTCGCAATCCCCTCGATTTCATGTTGTATGTGGCCTTCTTTCCTCATCTGGTGGCGGGGCCGATTGTTCGGGCGTCCTTGCTCCTGCCTCAATGTCAGCGGCCTAGAAAAATTGTTCCTGAGGAAGTTGCCAACGGAATTTGGCTGATCCTCATGGGCTATCTGAAAAAAGTGGTCATTGCGGATCGTCTTGGCCAAATCACTACTTGGGGTTTCTCAGGAAGCCTGCCTGCCTTGGCAGACGCTAACTTTTGGCTGGTCATCTACGCCTTTGCTTTCCAGATCTATGGCGACTTTGCCGGCTACTCGGATATTGCCCGAGGGCTCTCCAAATTGATGGGCTTCGAGTTGGTCGAGAATTTTCGTGCTCCTTATCTGGTCACCAATCCCGCTGCTTTCTGGCGCCACTGGCATATCAGCCTTTCCACCTGGCTACGCGATTATCTTTATATTCCCCTCGGAGGCAATCGCTACGGACGCATGAAGACCTATCGAAACCTGATGCTCACGATGTTGCTGGGCGGCTTGTGGCATGGCGCCGGTGTCGCCTATGTATTGTGGGGACTATATCACGGGGGCCTTCTAGCCTGCCAACGACTGTGGAACGATTTCGTCTCATCGCGATTCCAATCCTTCAGCCGGGCCGAGATCACCCATCCTTTGCCGGTCTCTACGTCTCAAGCCCATGCGGTGATGCAGGGGCCTTCGGTTAATACATTGGCCACGGCGTCGGTGAGCCTGGCCCAAGGAAGCTCGTGGACCTCCTATGCTGAATCCCAAAGAGAAAGCGCGTCCCCGGAGTCAGTTCCACTCTCCACCCCGCAGCCGATTTCGACTCCTTCGCGACCGCCTTCCGGCGGGGACCTCATGGGCTTGGTTAAGCGCTTTGTTCTCATTGTGGTCTTTTTTCACATTACCTGTCTTGGCTGGTTGCTGTTTCGCGCCGGCTCATTGGCTCCGGGAGTTGACCAATTCCACTTTGTCCTGCGTTCCCTCGAGAGCCTGGTAGCCTGGCCGGCCCGCATTAACCCGATCGCTCAGGCTATTCTGGTGCTGGGCTGTGTCAGCTTATTTTTCCAATGGAAATTTGATGAGATGAACCACTTCTCTCGGTGGCGCACAGGTTCACAGGTGGTAGCAGTTATTCTGGCCCTGGCTGCTATTCTGAGCCTAGGTGTGTTTGAAGGGTCGCAGTTCATTTACTTTCAATTCTGAGAATGAAAAGGCTGCTCTTGATTGGCTCCCTCGTGGCACCGGTTGTGGTGTGGTCAAGCTATTGGGCGCTGGCTAAACGAATCTCGGCATTCGCGTCCCAGCGTTGGGGAGAGCGTATTTTGCGCGCTGGCGATGGCAAGTTCTCCGACGTTGCCGTTTTCCTGCAGCATCGTTTTTACGAGGCAGCCTGGCTTATAACTGTCACGGTTATCGTGAGCCTGGGTGTCATCGTTTTGGGTACATTGATAGCCCGCCGGCTTCCCGTTTTGTGGAAATGGGTTCCCTTTTCCGTAGCTGGGTTTTTGGGGGTTAACCTTTGGCTCAAGTGCGCTTTTGGAACCTGCCTTTTCTGGTGTTTATTTTGGACTGGAAAGGGCTCCACCAACAACCTCACGCAATTTCATATCAAACTGCTCCTCATGAACGAGAGCCCAGCGCCTTTGAAAGTCGTGCTGGCGGGATCGAGCCAGGTCCTTGCCCAGATTGACGCGCGTGAGTTGAACGAACACCTGGGCCCCAAAATCTTCACCACGCAACTGTATTTTCCAGGAAACCGCGCGTACGACTTTCTCTTACTCAATCGCAAGCTGGAAGGCCATCAAGTCGATGCCATTCTCTGTTATCTCAGTGAGCTTAATTTTTTTGAGGGTGCTGTCGGCGAAGGTTTGCCATTCTTTTTAACTCCGCGCGACCTGCCGGAATTCCATCGCTTATTGGGTCAATGGTCTTGGTCTCCACGATCCATGGGCTACGGACTTCTTGGTGATGTCCTGCCCCCCTTCTGGATCCGGGAGCCTCTTGCCGAACGCCTCCTGGGAATCGAGGCCACCAAGATTCGCCAGAAACAGCGTGACGCCGCTTTGGATTCCAACCTTTCGCAGCGAGCGGCTGAATTTGCTGCTGTGTTCGGCGTAAACGCCCAGTCGGATTTTTCATTTCACGCATTTGACGCCTTCGTTGAGAAGTGCCGGGCTCGGCACCGCACCGTCATTGCCTGTTGCGGGCAGGTCAATCCCGTTCTTGCTCGACGATTGGACCCCACCCTGCGTAATCAAATGCGCGCTTTTCTGCGAAAGCTGGCAACTCGGTACGACAACTTCATTTTGTTGGAGGAAGATAATTTTCCGCCGCAGGGCGAGTCTGATTACGAAGATTTAACCCACGTCGGCCCGGTGGCCCGGGCTCGATTCACAGAGACCCTTGAACCAATTTTGCGCACCTGGGGTTCGAGGGACCATTTATCTCCATAGCAGTTTGTCCACTGGTGAGTAACCCGCGCTTTGACCCGCGAACGGCAACCCGATTCGTTCGTGTCATCGGCGCCAAACCCGTTTAAACTGCCAAAACTAATGGCTAACGGGTTGGTGACCAACGAAATCTATTTAAGCCTGCAAGGTGAGAGCACTTTTGCTGGGTTGCCGTGTATTTTTGTGCGGCTGACGGCCTGCAATCTCCGGTGCTCCTACTGCGATACTGCGTATGCGTTTAAGGAAGGCAGCAAGTTGGCGCTCTCCGAAATCGTCGGAAAAATCGAGGAGTTGGCTGCTCCGTTTCGAAGAAACGTTTTGCCTGGCGCACCTTCGACAACGTTGCGCTTGCCCCTCGTCGAACTAACCGGAG
Source organism: Verrucomicrobiia bacterium (assembly GCA_035294005.1). Taxonomy (GTDB): domain Bacteria; phylum Verrucomicrobiota; class Verrucomicrobiia; order Limisphaerales; family UBA8199; genus JANXQE01. The sequence goes on along the minus strand of DATGLT010000445.1, from coordinate 36,670 downwards.
GCGAACCGTTGTTGCAGTCCAATTCGCACGACTTGATGAAGAGGCTCTGCGATGACGGTTTTACCGTCCTGCTCGAGACCAGCGGCGCGCATGACATCAGCCAGGTTGATTCGCGGGTCCATCGCATTATGGATTTGAAATGTCCCAGCAGCGGGGAGATGGACAAAAATCGCTGGTCCAACGTGCCCCTGCTGAAGCGCACCGACGAAATAAAGTTCGTGATCGGCACCCTTGAAGACTACGAATGGACGAAAGAGATCATAACCCAACATGACCTGGCCTCCATTTGCCCAATATTGATTTCGTGGGTTCACCCGTTAACCGCGGAACAACGTCATAAATCCCTGAAACCGGTTCCGGCCGGACAACGTCCGATTGCTCGGCAGGAACTGGCCAACAAGATCATCGCCGATGCGTTGCCGGTGCGGTTCCAAATTCAGCTGCATAAAGTGATCTGGCCGGCTGAGCAACGCGGAGTTTGATCCATGCCGCGGGGAACATCGCCGACCTTGCGACTCTTGCGAACGTATGAGTCTCGGAATGTCACCTTCATCGATCCGGATGGTTCATGGCCAATTGTGTGGGAACGAGCGAGCGGCGTGCACGTTTGGGATGAAAACGGGAATCGCCATCTCGACTTGACGGCTGCGTTCGGGGTGGCGGCAACGGGCCACGCCAATCCCCGCGTCATCCAGGCCGCACGCAGGCAAATGAGCCGCCTCGTTCACGCCATGGGCGACGTGCACCCGCATCGGGCGAAAGCGGAATTGGCGGCAAAGCTTAGCGAACTGACTTTTGAACGCTGGACCGCGGCCGGCTCGGCTCGAAGTGCCAGGATAAAGGGCAAAACGATTTTCTGCAATTCCGGTTTCGAAGCTGTGGAAGCGGCCTTGAAAACGGCGCGGCTTGCCACGTCCCAATCTGGTATCATCGCCTTCCGAAACGCTTATCATGGTCTCGGGTATGGCGCGCTCAACGCGACCTACCGGGAACACTTTCGCGGCCCCTTTCGCGATCAGCTTCGCGAGTTTGCGTCGTTCGTCTCGTACCCAAGTCATCGCAGCATGTGCCCAGGGCAGGAAGGCAAAGGAATCCTTTACTCTAGCGACCAACCATCGGTTGAGGCGCTCGAAACATTGCTTAGGCAAAAGCTGAGAAGACGCCGAATAGGCGCGATCCTCGTCGAACCGATTCAGGCGCGAGGCGGCATCAACGTGCCCCCGGATGCTTTCCTGGCAATGCTCCGGCGAGTCGCCGATGAAAATGACGCGCTTTTGATCCTGGACGAAATCTATACCGGTTTCGGTCGTGCCGGCACCTGGTTTGCCTGCGAGCATTCGAATGTCATTCCCGACATCATTTGCCTGGGCAAAGCTCTGACCGGCGGTTTTCCGCTCTCAGCGTGCGTGGGCAAAGCTGCGGTTATGGATGCCGCTTGGCCTGTTTCCAACGGGGAAGCCATTCATACCAGCACTTTTCTGGGTCACCCGGTCGGATGTGCAATGGCGCTGGAAAACATTCGTGAGATTCAAAGGCTCAACTTGGTGGATCGCAGCGCGGCTTTGGGCGAGTTGCTCTTGGAAGACTTGTGCGCCATGGCCAGCCAGTCCCGCGGTTCGAATGTGAAATGTTACGTCCGCGGGCGGGGATTGCTCGCGGGTATCGAAATCCTGCGAGGGAACAAACCGGCTACCGCCTTTGCGCTGGACATCATTAAGAACATGCTAAAGCGCGGGTTCATTCTTCTGCCGGAGGGAGAGCATTCGAACGTCATCAGCTTCACGCCGCCCTTAACAATCCAAAAGAATCAATTGCGGTCGGCTGTGTCGGCACTGGAATCGGCCATGCTCAAGACCTTGCGAATATGAAGCTGAGCGAGATGAGGCAAATCCTGGCCGAGCGTGGCGTGCAATTGACAAAATCCCTCGGCCAGAATTTTCTTCACGATGGCAATCAACTGCGGCGCATTATAAGAGAGGCGGAGATCGGCCCCGAGGACAAAGTGCTCGAGATCGGGCCCGGACTGGGACCTTTGACGGAATTATTGGTGGCCGCGGCAGGCGAAGTCCTGGCAATCGAGAAAGATGCGCGATTGATTGAAATTATGCGGCAACGATTTTCAGCCGAGGCAGAGGCGGTGTCTTTCAAGTCTGCGCATTTGAAGCTCGTTGAGGCCGACGCACTCGAGTACCTCAAGACCAACAAGGCCGATTGGCGAGAATGGAAACTGGTTGCCAACCTGCCTTACTCGGTGGCCTCTCCGATCCTCGTCGAACTCGCCTTGAATGACCTCGGACCCAAACGGATCGTGGTCACCCTCCAGCTCGAAGTGGCGCGCAGATTGACGGCGCGCCCGGGCACGCCCGATTACGGGGTCCTCACACTGCTTGTGCAGTTGGATTACCTGCCGATCGACTGGTTTAAGATCCCCGCCGGCTGCTTTTTCCCTCAGCCGGATGTCGAGTCGGCTTGCGTGATCCTTTCCAGGAGGACGCCCCCGCTGTTGACCGGGGATTTGCGCCCATGTTTTGTATCCATCCTCAAGCGCAGCTTCTCGCAGCGGCGCAAAATGATGGCCAAGCTTCTGAAGGAGGACTGGGAGACCAGCGCTGTGGAACGCGCTTTGCAGGAAACCGGATTGCCATCGGCGGTGCGCGCTGAAATGGTGAGTCTCGAACAATTCACGAAACTCACCCGGATTTTATATGAGCGAAGAAATCTTTGACGTGGTAAACGAACGTGATGAAGTTGTGGATCGCCGCCCGCGAAGCGAAGTCCATCGACTTGGCCTCATGCACCGGGCCACGCATGTTCTGGTTTTTAACCAGCGAGGCGATGTTTTTCTCCAAAAACGCTCAATGAGCAAAGATCGGCAGCCCGGACTGTGGGATTCTTCAGCTTCGGGCCACGTGGACAGCGGAGAGAGCTATGATGCCTGCGCGCTTCGCGAACTGCGCGAGGAAATCGGCCTGCAGTTGAAAACTCCACCGCTGCCGCTTTTCAAGTTACCCGCTTCCGACATGACCGACCAGGAACATGTCTGGGTCTATCGATGCGAAGCGGAAGGCCCTTTCCAATTAAACCTGGAAGAAATCGAGAGCGGCGGTTGGTTCAGCCCTGGGATGGTCACAAAATGGATGGAACAGAAGCCGCAAGAGTTCGCAAGCGCTTTGTTGCTGATTTGGCCGAGAGTCCTGGCATCCGTAAAAGGGCGGACGTGGAATTAGTTGTTATTGGTTGATGCTGGTTCGGGGCACGCTTGACCTGGATCAGGGGCTCCGCTACGTTGCGACACAGAGAATAAAGCTCTTATATGTTTTATGGATAACTTTTTAGTCCCAATGGTGGTTGAGCAGACCGGGCGGGGTGAACGCGGTTATGACATTTATTCGAGGCTGTTGGTCGACCGGATCGTATTCCTCGGAACACCCGTGGACGACATGGTGGCTAACGTCATCATCGCTCAGCTCCTGTTCCTGCAAATGACCGACCCCAAGAAGGACATTCACCTTTACATCAATTCTCCCGGCGGCAGCGTCACGGCGGGCCTGGCAATCTACGACACGATGCAGTTCCTAACCTGTGACGTGAATACCTACTGCATCGGCCAGGCCGCCAGCATGGGCGCGGTGCTCCTGTGCGGTGGTACCAAGGGAAAGCGGTACGCCCTTCCCAACTCGAACATCATGATTCACCAGGTGCTTGGGGGAGCGGAAGGCGCCGCCAGTGACGTTGAAATCCGAGTTCGTTACATGCTGAAACTCAAGCAACGGCTTAATTCGATCGTTTCGAAGCACACGGGCCGCTCAATTGACCAGGTCGAAAAGGACTGTGACCGGGATAACTTCATGAGTGCAGAGGAGGCCAAGAATTACGGCCTGGTTGATGAAGTCGTGCAGTCGCGCAAAGAAATCCCGGGCTTGGCTGATCAGGTCAGCAGCCTGGTGGAGAAGAAGTCCTAAGCTCATGGCGCGCCCGACGAATATCACTCTGTGCAGTTTCTGCGGCAAGTCACATGCTGAAGTCAAAAAGCTTATCGCCGGGCCCGGGGTCTACATCTGCGACAATTGCGTCGTGCTCTGCAAGCAGGTCCTCGACAAGGAACTTGCGTCTCAGGCAAGGAAAACCAAGCCCAAGATCAGCGTTCCAAAGCCAGCTGAAATCAAGCGCCAACTGGATCTGAACTGTGTCGGGCAGGACCATGCCAAAAAGACCCTGGCGGTAGCGGTGCACAACCACTACAAACGCATCCTGCAGGACCACTCCTCCAACACCGAAGAGGATTCCCCGCCCAAGGATCCGCACGCTGAAGTCGAAATTGAAAAGAGCAACATCCTGATGATCGGCCCTACGGGATCCGGCAAGACGCTGCTGGCCCGCACCCTCGCTCAAATCCTCGATGTGCCTTTCGCAATGGCCGACGCGACGACCTTGACCGAAGCGGGATACGTCGGGGAGGACGTCGAAAATATCGTCTTGCGGTTGTTGCAGAATGCCGACTATGACGTCAAACGCGCCCAGCGAGGCATCGTTTATATTGATGAGATCGATAAAATTGCGCGCAAAACCGAAAATGTCTCAATCACTCGTGACGTTTCCGGGGAGGGCGTTCAGCAGGCGCTCCTGAAAATCCTCGAAGGGACCATCTGCAATGTCCCTCCTCAAGGCGGACGCAAACATCCTCAACAGGAATATATTCGCGTCGATACCACCGATATCCTGTTCATTTGCGGTGGCGCCTTCGTTGGTTTGGAGCGAATCATTCAGCGAAGGCTCGGCAAGCACGTGATGGGTTTTCGAGCCGCCGAAGAAGGGTTTCGCGCGGCAAGCATCGCGAGGCAGGAAGTTCTGCAGCATATTGAGCCGGAAGACCTGCTTGGGTTTGGCTTCATCCCCGAGTTCATCGGCAGGTTGCCAATGGTGACTGTCCTGGCTGAATTGACCGAGCAGCAATTGGTCTCAATTCTCACAGACACCAGGAACGCGCTCACCAAGCAGTACGCCAAGTTAATGGCCATGGAAGGCGTCGAATTGGAATTCTCATCAGATGCCCTCGGCGAACTTGCCGCGCAGGCGATTCGTAAAGGCACTGGCGCCCGGGCCCTGCGCAGTCTATTGGAAAAGTTAATGCTGGACGTGATGTATGACGTGCCCTCCAGCGACGACATCATCCAGGTCAATATCACTCAACCGGTGGTGCGTGGTGAAACCAAGCCTTTGGTGCGTCGCAAGCACGGTCGCGCGGCCGCCTGAATCTTACTTTCCGCTGATGCCCCTATAGCAGCGCCACCGGAAAATCCTCGATAACTGCTTCGCGTTCGGGAAGTGTTTGTTTTTGGCGGTGAGTCAGTTGCTGGCCAGCGGCGGGCTTTTGCATACTGGTCCTCTCCGGGTGCTTGGACAGCAAGTCGTAAATCCCCCGCAGCACTTTAAGCGTTGTCTTCATTTCCGCTGTCGAAAAGCTCGACTCAAGCTCCCCCAAAAGTTCTTTTTGGTTCGACGCTCCTGCGCCCAACAGAGTCTTTCCCCCGGGCGTTAATCGGACCAGGGCGGACTTCTTATGCGAAGGGTTCGAACAAAACTCGAGGCGTTCTTGTGAGACCAGCCTGTCCACCAGCATTTGAATGTTCTGCCGCGACGTGGATCGCTCCCGAGCAATTTGTGGAACTGTCATCGCTCCCCGCCGCCCCAGGATTTCCAGCACCGATTGCGCCGCTCCAGGTAAATCCGCCGGAGAACTCCGGGTCGCCCGCGCCCTTTGCCGCAAGCGAATGGCCACGGAATTGATTTCCGTCAGCAGGACTGTAAAAGGAACCCGTTCGGGGTTGTCGAGTGATTCGGGTGAGGGTAGCGGATCTTTGGGAATAGCAACGTGCGCCATGTAAGCGAGAGTTTGCCATTGCGACAACCTATTGTCAATGCCAAAGGCCGGCCTTTTTCAAGCCCGGCGCGAAGCGCGCATTCAGGCAGGCCGTCTAAACAACCGCTAAACCGCTGCTGCAACAAGATCTCCGACTTGGGAGGTGCTAAAGCCCATCTTGCCGGCCGCCAAACTTTTGATTTTCTCCCGGACGATCTTGATCACGGCGGTCTCGATTGCCTTGGCGGCCTGAGTTTCACCGAGGAAATCCAGGAGCATCTGGCCGGCACAAATTGCTGCCAGCGGATTGATTACCCCTTGTCCCGTGTATTTAGGCGCGCTGCCGCCTATGGGTTCGAACATGCTGGTGCCTTTAGGATTAATGTTCCCACCTGCGGCGATTCCCATTCCACCCTGAACCATGGCACCTAGGTCAGTAATGATGTCACCGAACATATTGTCGGTCACAATCACATCGAACCATTCCGGGTTTTTCACAAACCACATCGTTGTGGCGTCAACGTGGGCATAGTCGCGTTTGATGTCTTTGAAATCCTTCTCGCCAACTTCATTGAACGCGCGCTCCCACAGGTCGAAAGCGAACGTAAGGACGTTCGTCTTCCCGCTGAGCGTAAGTTTTCTGTCTTTGTTGCGCTTGCGGGTGTATTCGAACGCGAACCGCAGACACCGTTCGACTCCGCGCCGGGTATTGACGCTCTCCTGCAACGCGACTTCGTTCGGGGTGCCCTTGAACACAAAACCGCCCGCCCCAGTGTACAATCCTTCGTTGTTTTCGCGAACCACGACAAAATCGATGTCTTCCGGTTTCTTATCTTTGAGCGGACAGAACCGCTCGTCATAAAGCTTTACGGGCCGCAAATTGATGTACTGCTCCAATTCGAAGCGCGTGCGCAGAAGAATGCCTTTTTCAAGAATGCCGGGCTTGACGTTTGGATGGCCGATGGCGCCCAGAAGAATCGCCGGGAATTTGCGCAGCTCTTCGAGCACACTGTCCGGCAGAACCTCACCGGTCCGCAGATAGCGGTCTCCACCGAGGTCATACTTGGTGTAATTGAGCTTGAGATCGAATTTCTTTGCCGCAACGTCGAGTACCTTTACGGCCTCGTGCACAACTTCGGGTCCCGTGCCGTCACCGCCAATGAGCGCAATATCGTAGGTTTTCATTAAAAAATCATCCCCGCCCGGCGGCGGGGAGGCTGATGCTAATCATTCCGGCTGCAGTGGCAACGGAATTTTAAGGGAGGGCAATGGGCCGATTGCGCCGTCCCGGTTGTCAGAATCAGGATAGGCGCTCTTGACCTTCAACGCTCACGTTTTAGAGTTCAACCCATACCGGACTTTGTTCCAGTCATTTGACACCGCTATGAAACCCTTTGTTCTGCTTGCTTTCCTGGCATTCGTCTCAATTTCGGAGGCGGAAAATTGGCCGCAATGGCGAGGGCCTTCTTTCAACGGCTCAACAACCGAGGAGAACCTGCCGAGCCAGTGGACCAGAACGGAGAATATCGCCTGGACAACGCCCATGCCAGGTTACAGCGGGGCGACACCGGTCGTCTGGGGCGACTCTGTGTTCGTTTCAAGCCCGGACGACGAAAAGGCTCTCTGGCTGCTTTGCCTGGACCGCAAAACGGGAGGCGCCCGGTGGAAACGCAAAGTGAGCACGGGTGATTTTGACAAAGGCCGCAACAATACGGCCTCGCCTTCACCCGCAACGGACGGGAACCGGGTTTTTATTCTGTTCGCAACCGGGGATCTCGCTGCGTTTGATTTTTCAGGCAAGGAAATCTGGCACCGCAATCTGGCGACGGAGTACGGCCGATTCGCCGTTAACTGGATTTACGGATCCAGCCCGATGTTGTACCGGGGAAAGCTTTACGTCGAGGTGCTGCAACAGCGGAAAGTGGAATATTCCCACGCACAGGACGGGCGGCCTGACCGCGAGTCGTATCTTCTTTGTTTGGATCCTGCAACCGGCGACAAGTTATGGCGCCACGTGCGCGACACCGATGCGTTCAGCGAAGCGCAGGAAGCGTATACAACGCCGTTGCCGCTCGAGACCGGCGCAGGAACTGAAATCATTGTCGTGGGCGGCAATTATGTGACAGCTCACAAAGCAGAGGACGGGGCGGAAATTTGGCGCTGCGGGGGGTTGAACGACAAGCATGAACCGTTTTGGCGGATCGTGCCGTCGCCAGTCGCCTTCGACGGAATCGTGTTCGCCTGTGGACCCAAGCGTGACCCGGTGCTGGCCATCAAGGACGGCGGCCAGGGCCTGGTCACGACGACGCACACGCTCTGGAAATTCAGCGACTTTCCTTCGGACTGCTGTACGCCCCTGGTCTACCGTGACCGCTTGTTCGTGCTCGATGGGGACCGCCAGGTCCTTACGTGCCTCCAGCCGCGAACCGGACAGAAGATCTGGCAGGGCAACCTCGGCATTCACGAAATCTTTCGAGCTTCCCCAACGGGCGCCGATGGGAAGATTTATTGCATCAGCGAGAGCGGCACAGCCGTTGTGCTTTCGGCAGGTGAAGAGTTCAAAGTTTTGGCCACTATCCCAATGGGCGAATCACCCGTGCGCGCTTCCATCGCCGTCGCGGGCGGCGGACTGTTTATCCGGACTGCCAAGAACCTTTACTGCGTCGAGAAGCGCTAATGCGGCCCGCTGCCCCGATCAATGACGATGCCCTACAAGATCTCGACGCTGTTGTATTGTTTCAATGACAGAGACGAGATTTTGCTGATGAAACGCGGACAGGAACCGAACCTGGGGCTGTGGAGCCCGTGCGGGGGGAAACTGCAGACCGATGATGGAGAGTCACCGTATGCTTGTGCCTGCCGCGAGGCACGGGAGGAGATGCAGGTGACTATTTCGGTTTCGGATTTGCACCTGGCCGGAATCGTCAGCGAGCGCGGGTACCGGGGGCACCATTGGTTGATGTTTCTTTTTGAGGTCAAACCAAAGCTCAATACCCTCCCGGCGCCTCATCGCGAAGGCAGGTTTGAGTTTATCCGGCGCGAGGAACTGATGACCTTGGAATTGCCGGAGACGGACCGTGAACGCATCTGGCCCTGGTTTTGGCAGTACCGCGGCGGCTTTTTCGCGGCGCACTGCCGGTATCAGGACGACGGGACTTACAACTGGACACTGGAAGAGGCTTGGCCGGCTCAACCGCGATTCCCCGCACCTTAGCGCAATGCCGGACGAGCCGATCATCGACCTTCAAAGCGACCACTACTTTATGGGGGAAGCTTTGCGCCAGGCGACGAAGGCGTACGCCGCGGAGGAAGTTCCCGTAGGCGCGGTGATCGTGCGCGAAGGCCATATCATCGCCCGCGCATATAACCAGGTTGAATTGCTTAAAGATGCCACCGCCCATGCCGAGATGCTGGCTGTTACCCAGGCGGAAGAGGCTTTGGGCGACTGGCGATTGACCGACTGCACGTTGTATGTTTCCAAGGAGCCTTGTCCCATGTGCGCCGGGGCGATTGTTCACGTGCGGCTTGCAAGAGTGGTCTTCGGTGCCAGCGATCCTAAAGGGGGCGCTGCGGGCAGCGCTTTGAACTTGCTGCAGTTTCCGACTTTGAATCACAGGTGCGAAATCACGGGCGGGGTGCGCGAGGCGGAATGTAGGGCCCTGTTGCAAAGATTCTTCAGCGAACAACGAACGCGTTCAAAGGCGGGTCCGGAGAACGGGAACGGCCACTGAACAACGGCCTCGGCCTGTTTTCAGCACGGGACCGCACCGGAAAAAAGCCGATTGCACGGCCAGCCGCGCCGACCTATTTTGTGGCCGTTGCGATCGGGCGATGAGCGAGTCCAAATACATCGAAAAGAAAGAGTACCTGTCGCGCTACGCGCACCAGCGGCTGGTGGCGATCCGGGAATCCGCCGCCAGCATGGATCGGCCGCCGGATGCCGAAGCTGAGTGGCTGCGCTCTGTCCAGGAGGACTTGCCGAAGTTCATTCCGTTCCTGACCAGGAAATGCCGCCTCGAATTTCGAGGCAGGATCCTGGAAATCGGGGCCGGGGGGGCCTGGCTCAGCGCCGAGCTCTCAAAGCTGCCCAAAGTTGTCGAGGTCATCACCACTGACTTCGCCCCGCGACTGCTCAAAGAGCAGGCGCCGCGCATTTTTCGCCTGCGCAAGGCGCACACGGCAAAGATCACGCGGATGCCCGGCGATTTTCACAAGTTGGATTTTCCCAACAACCACTTCGATTTTGTTGTTTGCTCGGCAGTCCTGCACGACTCGGCCAACATCGTTCAGGTCCTACGGGAAGTGAAACGGTTGCTCAAGCCGGGCGGTCAGTTCGTCGCCATTCGCGAGCCCGTGTGGCCCCTGGTAAAAATCAAATCCCGCGCCAAGATGATGGCGAAATTAGTCGAAACGGGCGTTAACGAGCGATTCTACTCGCTTCGCGACTACAAAGAATTTTTCCGCCAGGCATCCCTGCCGCTCGAGGTCAAACGCGTGAACACATCCAGCGGGTTCAAATACTACTTGAATGCGGTGGTCAATGGCCTGACTCACGCCCGCTACGCTTTTATCGGGACGAAACGAGGCAGGACTTAGCGCAGCTGCGCCAACGCAGGAAACTGCAGGTTATGGAAGTTTTGGCATGACGCTCAAGGACGCCCAGGCGCGCCACTCCAAGCTGGTTGAGGAAATCGGTCACCACGACCACGCCTATTATGTCCTGGCCCAGCCCACCATCACGGACCAGGAATACGACAGGCTGTATCGAGAATTGGTCGACCTGGAAACCTCCTTTCCGCAACTGGTCAGTCCAGATTCACCGACTCAGCGCGTGGGGGGACAGCCGCTGAAGGAATTCAAGCCTGTCCGCCATCTCAAACCCATGACCAGCCTGGACAACACCTATTCGCAACAGGAACTCCGCGAGTTCGTCCAGCGTGTTCAGCGGCTCTTGCCCAATGAAACTCTGGACTGGGTGGTGGAACCTAAAATTGACGGGCTGGCCATCAACCTCCGGTATGAAGACGGGCGTTTCACCTGTGGCGCAACCCGAGGCGATGGAACGGTCGGTGACGATATCACCGTCAATCTCAGGACGATTCGCAGCATCCCCGCCAGGCTTCGCGCGGCGAAATCCACGACGATCCCCTCCGTTCTGGAGGTCCGGGGCGAGGTTTACCTGACCAAGGCAGGGTTCGAGCGATTAAACGCTCAGCGAAAAGCAGCCGGGGAAGAAACGTTCGCCAATCCTAGAAATGCCGCGGCTGGCTCCCTGAAACAGCTGGATCCCCGGATCGTTGCAAAACGCCCTCTCGACATTGTGCTTTATGGAATGGGGCATGTGGAAGGGGTCTCGGCTTTGCCGCAAACCCAGAGCGATATGCTGGCATGGCTCAAATCACTTGGATTCCGCACGCCAGAAAAGACGTGGCGTTGCTCCACAGCGGATGAGTTAACCTCAGCCGTCAATGGGCTGGACGAGATGCGGCGCAATTTTGCTTATGAAACGGACGGAGCTGTGATCAAACTGAATTCGTTTGCGCAGCGCGAACGCGTTGGGTTCACCTCCAAAGCACCGCGGTGGGCCATCGCTTATAAGTACGCGGCCGAACAGGCCGAAACCAAGCTCAAGTCGGTAACCGTGCAGGTAGGGCGAACCGGCGCACTGACTCCGGTTGCCGAGTTGGAACCGGTGTTTCTTGCAGGCAGCACCATCAGCCGCGCGACTTTGCATAACGAGGACTACCTTCGACTGAAGGACATCCGCATTGGAGATACAGTCACGATTGAAAAGGCTGGAGAAGTCATTCCCGCAGTCGTGGATGTGGTTTTGACAAAGCGCACCGGGAAGGAAATCCCGTTCCGGTTTCCCAGCACCTGCCCCGAGTGCGGCTCCAAAGTCTCGCGGACAGGCGGAGGCGGCACCGAGGGGGGCGAGAGCGTGGTATGGCGTTGCACCAACCCCGATTGTCCCGCGCAGGTCCGCGGCCGCATTGAACACTGGTGCTCCAGGGGCGCCATGGACATTGAAGGCGGAGGCGAAGTGCTGGTCCGCCAGCTGGTTTCCCAGGGGCTGGTCCGCGACGTTGCCGACCTTTATTCTCTCAAACTGCACGAAGTGTCGGGCCTGGAACGCATGGGCGAGAAGTCCGCGAAGAATTTCCTCGATGGTGTCGAGGCGAGCAGGGCACGGGACGCATGGCGGGTTCTCTACGGGTTGGGCATCCTGCACGTCGGCGCGGGCGTGGCCAAGGCGCTGGGACGTGGTTTCGCCTCCCTCGACGAGGTGTTCGCGGCCAGCGTTGACCAATTGACTTCTTGTGAAGACGTCGGAGAGGTCATCGCCAATAGCATCTTGCAATGGCATGGAGATCCGCGAAACCGAAAGCTTCTGGAGCGCCTGCGCAGAGCCGGTCTCAACTTCGCCTCAGAGCTTTACCAGCCCAAAGCGGCCGAGGGCCCCATGACGGGTAAGACGTTCGTGCTCACGGGGACTTTGCCTCATTTGAAGCGCGAAGAGGCTGCGGCCAAAATCGAAGCAGCCGGCGGAAAGGTCAGCGGCAGTGTCAGCAACAAAACCGATTATGTCGTCGCCGGCGAGGAAGCCGGTTCCAAGCTCGAGAAAGCCCAAAAACTTGGGGTTCGGATTCTCAACGAAGCCGAATTGCTGGAGTTGCTGCCGAAGTAAGGGCGTTTCTTTATCTGAAAAGTTCAACTCTCAACTGTGTTACGGCGACACTTGTGCTGTCGGGAACGCATACATTGATGGCCCAAACAAACGGAACAGCTCCCGAACGCTGGCTGCAAAGTTCGCAGCTGGCGCCGGCTTTCACGGTGCCTGCCTCTCAAGAGCAATGGGAGGCCGAGCGCAAAAAAATCAGGGCCACGCTCTGGAACTTGTTGGGCAAGCTGCCGCCCCGACCGCCGGTGCCCAGTGTCTCGGTGGTTTCGCGTGAAGACCACGGTGAATACCGCGTGGAAAAGTTCATGTTTGATAACGGGGCGGGAGCAACGGTGCCGGGCTATCTTATACTTCCTTCAAAGCTCTCGGGCAAAGCTCCTGGAATCTTGTTTTGCCATTGGCATGGCGGTGAATACGATATCGGCAAAGAGGAGCTCTTCCAGGCGCGCCACACTCCGGAAGCTCCAGGACCGGCCCTGGCCCGCAGCGGCTTCGTGGTGGTCGGGATCGATGCGTATTGTTTTGGCGAACGCAATGGAGCCGGCCCGGGCGGGCCTGAAGAAAAGGGCTCCGCCGGCGAATCCACAGCCAGCAAATTCAATCTTTGGGTAGGGCGCACTTTGTGGGGGATGATTCTGCGCGATGACCTCATGGCCCTGGATTACCTGGCCTCGCGAGCGGAGGTGGATACCAATCGGCTGGCAGTTACCGGCATCAGCATGGGCGCTACCCGGTCCTGGTGGCTGATGGCGCTCGACGATCGCCTCAAGACGGGCGTCGCCGTGGCGTGCATGACCCGTTACCAGGATCTGATCCGGCACCAGGAGCTCAAGGCTCACGGCATTTATTACTTCGTCCCGGGAGTTCTCTCCCATTTCGATACCGAGGCTGTTATCTCTCTCATTGCTCCGCGGCCTGTCTTATTCCAAACCGGCGACCAGGACGCCGGTTCACCGGTTGACGGCGTCCGTCACATCGAAGCAGCCGTGTTGCCCGCTTACCGGCTCTATGGCAAACCAACCGCGTTCCAAAGCATCATCTACCCCGGCCTTGGACATGTGTACACCCAGGCCATGTGGAACCGCACCCTTGAATGGCTCGATCGAAACCTTTGACCGTGAACCCTTCACCATTGCAGATCGTGAGATGGCTGCATAAGTTTGGCTGGTGAAGCTCTCGGTAAAGACTGATTACGCGGCCCGCGCGGTACTTGGACTGGCCCGCCATTTCGCAATGGGCACGGCGGTTCGTGTGGAAGACCTGGCCGACGAGCAGAGCATTCCCGGCAACTACCTGGTTCAAATTCTCATTGAGTTGAAGTCCCAGGGCATCGCGCGCAGCCTCCGAGGAAAAGAAGGCGGTTATCTCCTGGCCCGCCCTCCGGCGGAAATCACACTTGCGGATGTGCTTCGCGCCGTCAACGGCACTGTGTTTGACACCCCCGCGTTGTCCGATCCCGAGTGTCCGCCGGAATTGCGGCGAGCCTGGCATCGGCTCAAGGAAAGTCTCGAATCGGCGGCGGCCGGCATCACGTTTCAAAGACTGCTCGAGGAAAGTTCCGAAAAAGAAAAGATGTACTACATCTGAATTCGTGGACTCGAGCTCATTTGACTCGGTTTTCACCGCGCAGGAGGCTTGTTATGGCGGCGGAATCGCGGGTGGGCGCCTGGCAGGCATTTCCCGTGCAAAGGTATAGCAAGGCATGGTCCTTTGCCGGCAGCGTTTGAGCGAACGCCTCGACGTGCCCAAGGTTGCCTAACACGACCTTGTTCGGTTCGAAAACTGAATGCACGGCATGCAGCAGTGAAGCGGTGTCGTCTTTGCCTGGTTCGCCCGCCACCACGGCGCGTTTGGGTTCTTCCAATGAAAAATCAAGGGCTTGGAGCATGTAGGGCACCGCCTGCGGGAATTGTTCCAGCCGCGAGGAAAAGAGGCGCAGCGTTTTCTCCGCCGCCGCCGTAAATTCCGGTTTTCCGGCGATTTTGCCCAGCTTCAACAACGCCAGGCATGCAACCGAATTCCCGGAAGGCTCGGCGCCGTCATAATCCTCTTTCATGCGCAATATGAGATCCGGGGTGCCCGCGGTTGCCTGCCAAAAGCCGCCGTTCTGGGAATCGTAAAATTTCTCGAGCATCGCACCGGCGAGGGATAGCGCAAATTCCAGGTGTTTGGGTTCGACCGTCGCTTCGTACAGGTCAAGCACGCCTGACAGTAAAAAGGCGTACCCGTCGAGCAACTGGACGGAATCGCGCTGGCCATCGCGCCATCGGTGGTACAGGGTGCGGCTTTGGGCCTCCCACAGCCGCGTTTGGAGGAAAGCCAGGTTTGTCTCCGCGGCGTTCCGGTAGCGGGCTTCGCCCAGCACAACGGCGGCCCGAGCCATGGCTCCCAACATCAACCCGTTCCAGGAAACCAATATTTTGTCATCCAAATGAGGGCGCACCCGCTTGGCGCGCTCGGCAATCATCTTGCGCCTGGCCGAATCCAGCAGTTCCTCGTCCTGAGGCCGGAGCTTCGGATGCGCCATACTTAAAACATTTTGTCCCGGCAATGGGTGAGGGTGGCTATGATCGAGGAAATTCCCGCGTTCGGTGATTCCGAAATATTTCGTTCCGATATTAAACTCCTCGGCCGTGAGCAGCTTCGAGAGTTCCTGTCGTGTCCAGCAATAGTACTTTCCTTCGTGCCCTTCGCTGTCGGCGTCTTCGGCGGAGTAAAAGCCGCCCTGGGGATGGGTCATGTCGCGCAGCACATAATCGAGAACGTCCCTGACGACGGAAGCATGGTGGTGTGAGCCGCTGACCAGGAAGGCGTCCAGGAACAGGTGCGCCAGTTGTGCGTTGTCGTACAGCATTTTCTCGAAGTGAGGGACGAGCCACTGCGCGTCGACAGAATAGCGCGCGAACCCGCCGCCAAGCTGATCATGAATTCCTCCGGCCGCCATTGCGTCACACGTGTGAAGAACCATTTGCGTAGCTTCCTGGTCGTGAAATCTCTTCGCGTATCGGAGGAGGAACTCCGGCTGACTCGGTTGCGGGAACTTCGGGGCGCCTCCAAATCCACCGTGGACGGAGTCGTAACTATCTTTGAAAGCCAGCCCGGCGTGGCGCAGAACTTCCTGGGAAAGAAAACGGTCTTCGGGTTGCAGCCCGGTTGCCGCGGCCCTTTGGAGCTTGGAATGAATTTCCTCGGCAGACCCGCTGATGTCCTGCCGTCGGTTGGCCCAAAGTTCGGCGATTTGCTGGAGCAACTGTAGAAACCCCGGCCGGCCGTGGTTATTTGAGGGCGGGAAATAAGTGCCTCCAAAAAATGGTTTGAGCTCCGGGGTCAGGAACACATTCAAAGGCCACCCGCCCTGGCCGGTGGTGGCTTGAACGAAACTCATGTAAATCTTGTCCACATCAGGGCGTTCTTCGCGATCCACTTTGATGCTGACAAAGTGCTCATTGAGGAATTTGGCTACGGCTTCGTTCTCGAACGACTCACGCTCCATGACGTGGCACCAGTGGCAGGTTGAATAGCCGATGCTGAGGAAAATGGGTCGATCCAGCCTTTTCGCGGACTCGAACGCCTCGGCTCCCCACGCATACCAGTCGACCGGGTTAAACTGGTGTTGCAGCAGGTAAGGTGACTTCTCTTTGGACAGCCTGTTGGGCTTGCGTGGTTCGGCGGAAACGGAGTCCGTGTTCACAGGCCACCATAGCCTTAACGCTCGCAAAGAGCAAAGCACTGGATTTCCTCGTCACTCCGGGGTGGCTCCGGTAAATTGCCGCGATGTTATCGGTCAGAGCGTGGAACCCTGGCGCTATCCTGAGACTTTTCCTGTGTTTGGTGGCTTGCTTTTTTTGCGGCTCGCTGGTTGTCGGAGTTTTGAACCATTCTGGGCTCGGCAGCCGACAGGATCTCCGGTTTTATCGTCTTACCGCTTCGGCGCTGGGGTGCATGGGAACTGCGATCGTCTTTGTGTACCGGCCCTGGACTCCCGAAACGGTCGTTACAAAACTCGGGGGGTATTTGGTCTGTCTTTACGGCGGGTTCATTCTCGGTATCTGGGCGCAAAAGAACGCCCACCTAACGATGGGGCCGTCGATTGGGCAAATGGTTGTTGCTTCCCTGAGTTTCCAAGGTGCCGCGCTGGTCTTTATTCCACACTTTTTGCGCGAGCAACAACTCACCTCCCGGGAAGCGTTTGGCTTCGCGAATAACTGCCGCCGAGCGGTTTTCCTGGGCATCATTATGGCCTGTTTGTTTATTCCGTTGGGCGTGGTCGTGCAGTGGGTTTCGGCGTATATCATGGTTCACATCCCGCATCTGCAACTCGAACCCCACGAACAGGAATCAGTCCAGACACTGCAAATGGCTGTGACCTGGGTCCACCGGGTTGTACTGGGCATCGTGACAATCTTCCTGGCGCCGGTTGCCGAGGAATTGCTTTTCCGCGGTATTCTTTACACCGCCATTAAAAGGGCGGGATTCCCGAGACTCGCGTTGTGGGGGACGGCGATCCTGTTCGCCGCGATTCACCAAAACCTTCTCACTTTTATCCCGCTGCTGCTCCTGGCAATCGCCCTGACCGTCCTCTACGAGTACGCGGACAACCTTTTGGCTCCCATCTGTGCCCATGCGATGTTCAACGGGATCAACTTCCTCATGTTGTATTGGATGCCCAGCTTGTTGCGCCAGATCCAATGAAGGAGTTCGAGCTGATTTCGCGGCTGACGCGCTCCCTTCACACCAACCCGTCGGTGGTGGTCGGAGCCGGCGACGACTGTGCCGTGATCGATTTGGGTATTCCTGATCGATTGTTGCTTTTCAAGACAGACGCAGTCGTACAAGGCGTGCATTTTGACTCGGCGGCTCCCCCCGAAAAAGTCGGTCACAAAGCGATTGCGCGTTGCCTAAGTGATATTGCCGCAATGGCAGGGACACCAACAGCGGCCCTCATCACGCTGGCTTTGCCCGATCCTTTTGATCCCGAGTACGTGGACAGGATTTATCGAGGATTGAATGCGACTGCGTCGAAGTATGATGTGGCAATCGCAGGGGGTGAGACCACGACGAATCCCGAACGACTGTTGATCTCCATTTCGCTGCTGGGCTGGGCGAGTCGCGGCAAGGCCATCTCGAGATCGGGCGCCCAGGCAGGGGACGCGCTGTTTGTGAGCGGGCATCTGGGCGGGTCGATCGGCGCAAAACACCTCGAATTTGAGCCTCGCCTTGAAGAAGCACGCTGGCTCGCCGACCATTTCAAAATCCACGCCATGATCGACCTCAGTGACGGGTTGGCTGGTGACCTGAAGCACTTGCTCCGGCAGGGATTGGGAGCAGAGTTGTTGGCATCGGCGATCCCGATCAGCCGCGAGGCCCGCCGCGCCGCCAAAGTTTCCAATACTGCCAAGACTGGACTTATTGCCGCACTGACCGACGGCGAAGATTTCGAACTGCTCTTCGCCCTGGCCGGCCGGGATGCCGTATCATTGCTGGACTCGTGGAAGGCTCGGTTCCCGAAAATTCCACTGCATTGCATCGGCAAAATAACTTCGAGTCCGGGAATTCAGATCCGGGACCGGCATGGACTGCGCCCGCTGAACCTTCATGGTTACGAACATTTCGCATAGCCCTGCTGAAACATTTGCATTGGGAGAACAATGGGCCCGAAACGCGCAGCGTGGCCTGGTTATCGCGCTATGCGGAGACCTGGGAGCCGGGAAAACCCAGCTCGTCAAAGGCATTGCCGCCGGAATTGGGATCGGCAGCCGTGTCGTCTCACCCACGTTTGCATTGGTGAATGTTTACCAGGCAGGACGCATGCCGCTGTATCATCTCGACCTTTACCGCCTCGATACACCTGACCAAATAGCAGCTGCGGGACTGGAACAATACTTTTATCCCGACGGCCTGGCGGTAATCGAATGGGCTGAACGATGGTTTTTGAAAAGGCCAGAGCAGATTGAAGAAGGTCGAAAACTGCGGTGGGTGGAGATAGAGATTCTCGAAGGAACGAACAGGCGCTTTTCGTATGACGATATTGGCTTTTGAATTTTCGTCGCCGCAGCGCAGTGTTGCCCTGTTCCAGCCCGCGAACGGCGGGTTGGTGGAAAATGAAGCGATCGAGACAGGAGGCCAATCCACGAGGCCGTTTGAAATGGTCGAGAGAGTGTTGCGGCAGGCGTGTGTGGAACGAGAACAGGTTCGGGCGCTTGCCGTTGGTCTTGGCCCGGGTTCTTACACGGGAATTCGCATTGCCATAGCGCTGGCGCAAGGTTGGGACCTTGCGCGCATTGTTCGGGTTTCGGGAATCAGCAGCGTCGAATGCATTGCCGAGGAGGCTCGCGCACACGGAATCCTCGGACTTGTCAGTGTCGTGGTTGATGCTCAGCGGGGTGAGTTTTACATGGCTGATTACCGGATTTCCGAGGCGCGTCTCTCTGAAGCTGCCCCGCTCCGCCTCGTCTCCAAAGCGACGGTTCTGGAGCGTGAAAAAGCCGGCCACACTCTGGTGGGGCCCGAACTGCGCAATTGGTTTGAGTCGGGTCGCACGGTTTTTCCACGCGCCGCGACGCTTGGGAAGTTGTGCGCCAGCAGGAACGAAAGCGTGAGCAGCGACCAGCTACAGCCGATTTACTTGCGTCCCACAACTTTTGTGAAAGCGCCGCCGCCGCGAGTTTTACCCGGAGAGATCCGGCATGGGGATTCTAAATCGAATTACGATGGAGGAGCTCCCTGAAACTAAGACCTCGCCTTCCGGGCTGCGCGGCCGTACCAAAGCCCGGAAATGATGAGAACCACGGCACATCCGCCGGTGAAAAGAATCAGGAACGGTGACGGCAGCATGAACCACGCGACAACTGCGGCGGCGCCGGAAAGCCCGGCGCAGAGATAACAATAAAACGCGCTTGCCTGGGCGCTGCGCATGCTCTGTTGCAAAATAGAATGGATAGCATGCTCCGTTTTTTCCAAAGCATTGGCACAGGCTTCTGAACATGCCGCGCGCGAGGTCGCAGGTTTGCCCGCGCACTCGACGCACAAAGCCCGTCCGCAGTAAGCGCAAACGGCAACGGCTTCCGCGGCGTTGTGCTTAAAACATTTCATTCGGTTACAATCGCAGCGCGTTGCCGGTTAATTTAAGTGCAGCGGTTTGACGCGCAGATTCCGGTAAGCCACCGGACCGTGATCCCCCTGGAGGCGAATCGGGCCGCGCTCCTGTTCCTGGTCTGAAAGAGCACCTCGTGTCGGCCCCTTCAGGTCAATATTTCTGTGAATGACCGTGCCATTGTGCAAAATGCGAACGATCCTTGCGTCTGCAACCTTCTTTCCCGATGAATCGAATCGTGGAGCTTGAAACTCAATGTCGAACGATTGCCATTGGCCCGGCGGTTTGCTCGCGTTGACCAGGGGCGAATGCCCTTCAACGTTAGCTTCATTAATCCAGCGCGGGTAAATGCCTCCACATTCGATTCCGGGATACGCATCCTTTTCCACTCCAAAACTGTCATAAACCTGCACTTCGTAACGGCCCTGCAAGTACACGCCGGAATTCGAGTGCTTGGGTATGCAGAATTCCACGTGCAGGTCCATGTCCCCAAACTCTTGTTCGCTGATGAGGTCCTCTGTGTGACCCATATCGCCGTTGACGAGCACCCCATCCCCCGCGCGGATCGTGAAGGCCTCAGGCTTTGAGGGATCCGAAGCGACGGATTCAGCTACGCGCCATTCCCCGTGAGGCTCTCGCCACCCTGCCAGGTCGGTGCCGTCAAAAAGGAAATCAGCCTGTGTGATTTCGCGGATGTAGGCAACCTCCTCCGGGCGGTAAGGCGTTCCGTCACGTCGAAAAATATCGTGAAACCAGAGGGAGGGCTCAATGTTATATTGCTTGGTCCACGAGTCCCAGGGATAAATCGTCTGGCTCTTTCCCTCGACAAGACCCCAGTTAAGTGCGCCGACGTGCTGAGATTTGAGGTAGCCGAGGTTTGGATCAAAAAAGCTGCCGTTGCCCCTGGACATGTACTCGGTACAGACCAGCGGCCGATGATACCTGCGCAGGTTTGTAACCGCCTCCTTCAAGCTCGGCAAATCATTGTAGTTATGGAAGCTGACGATGTCCGACTCGGATAACTGAACTTGCTCGGTCGGGCTGAGTTTGTCGGGATCGGGCCACGTGCCCATCCACACCCCGGATGTGAGAGGCTGCGACGGGTCGGCTTCGCGGGCCCAATCGAAGGCCTTTTTCAGCAACGGCAGGACCAGGTCCACTTTATTGGTGGGCTCCAGGGCCACGTAAGCAGGCCGGTTCATGTTGTCGGGTTCGTTCCAGACGTCCCAAAGGACAACTCGCGGGTCGCTGCGAAAACGCCCGACCACTCCCAGGACATAAGCTTTCAACGAGGGTTCGGAACCTGGATCGAGCAACTCCCTGGCGCCGGGGCTCTGGACCCACCCGCTGTTGTGAATGTGAGGCCGAGGCGCTCTTTGCTTGCCAAGTCGTGGGAATGGGTCCCAGCACGAATCGAACAGCACCAGCACCGCCCTGATCCCATGTCGCTGGGCGATAGTGAGGAACTCATCCAGCCTGGTTGTAAAACCCTTCGAATCCTGCTGCCACAACTGGTCCTGCAGGTAGACCCGAACCGCGTTAAAACCCAGTGACTGCGCCCACCCGAGTTCGCGGTCAATGGTCGCCGGGTCAAAGCTCTCAGCCTGGAACATTTCCAACTGGTTAATGGCTGTGCTCGGCAGGAAATCGCACCCGGCGAGCCACCGGGTTTTTTCCTGCCATTGGCGAGCGCGTTCTTCAGACCACCGGCCCAAACGCGGTTCGGCGGCGTTCAGGCCAAAAACAAGGATGAGCAAACCGAGGGAAAGGAACTTTTTTTGCATAGTATGGCAGCCGCCTTAAGCCATAGCAAAGCACACCCCGAAGTCACGACGATTCAGGCGTCACTGTTGCGGCAGATGCGCAGAGTTGTGTCGAAAAGTTCCGGCCGATATTCTGGCCCCCATGCAGGATCTGATTGCTAAAGCCGATACACTGCTCGAGGCCCTTCCGTACATCCAAAAATTTAGCGGGGCGACGTTCGTCATCAAGTACGGCGGCAGCTTTATGGACTCGCCGGATCCCGCGGTGCGTCAAAGCGTGGCCCGCGATCTCGTCTTTCTGGAGGCAGTGGAAATCAACCCGGTGGTCGTGCATGGCGGCGGGAAAGCCATTACTCGGGCCATGGAAAGCGCAGGGTTGAAAGCGCAATTCGTGCAAGGGCAGCGCGTGACGGACGAGGCGGCGGTGCAGATCGTCGACCGGGTGCTTTCAAGTGAGATCAATCCGGAAATAGTCGAGGCCATAAACGCATTGGGCGGCGCTGCCAAAGGGTTTAGCGGGCCGTCGATTTTCAAATGCCGCAAGACGCATGTAACCAGCCCGAGCGGCGAGCTCATCGATATTGGATTTGTTGGCGAGGTCACCGAAGTCAACACCGCGCCTCTCCTGGATTGCATCGCCCGTGGCATTACGCCTGTCATCAGCCCGACAGCCCTCGGCCAGGACGGCAAACTCTACAACTGCAACGCAGACGTAGCGGCAGCCCAGGCTGCGATCGCATTGAAAGCCCGCCGGTTGGTGTTTATGAGCGATGTGCCCGGGTTGCTCCGAGATCCGTCCGACCCCAGGACCGTTATCTCACAATTAAAGGTCAGCGAAATTGAAGGGCTCAGAAGGTCGGGCGTTGTGGACAAAGGGATGATTCCTAAAATGAACAGCGTTGTAGCGGCAATCAGGGACGGGGTCGAAAAAGTCTCACTCGTGGACGGGCGCGTTCCGCACTCGGTTTTGCTGGAGATTTTCACCGATGCGGGCATCGGGACGGAAGTGATCAATTAGGTCTTACTTCCATTGGTGTTTGGGATACCTGCGTTGCAGCTCCTGTTTGATGCGGGGATAGTGATCGCGCCAAAACCCGGCCAGGTCTTGCGTGATTTGGACCGGGCGCATGTTTGGAGCAAGGATATGGACAACCACCGTCACGCGCCCCAAAGCGATTTTCGGCGTGGAAGTCACATCGAAAATCTCCTGAATCCGCACCGCAATGTGCGGGGCCGCCCCCGACTCGTAGCTAACCTTGGGCGTTCGTCCATTGCCGAGGGCCAGCCGTTCCGGGGCGTGGGTGTCCAACCATTCGGATTGGGCCGCGCTGAGCCAGCTCTTAATCAAGGGCTTCACCGGCTTTTCCTTAATATCCTTGTAACTGAAAGCTCCGTGGCAAAGTTGTTCAATCAGGTGACGTCGGTCCGCCTCGCCTATAGCCGGCAGCTCGAACTCCGGGCACCACTGGCTTAACAAGTTCAACCGAAGGATCCACTGGTCGACCGAGTGATCCCACTCTTTCAGGACGAGGCGCCCGGCCACAACCTCATGGCTCAGGAGTTGGGCTGCCGGCTCGGCGGGCGGCGGCTCGACTCTTCGGTCGCCAATAGCCAGGTCCCGAAATTTGAGCTGTTCCTGGGCAAAAACGCGCTTGCTGGTCTCATCGTAAAAGACTTTCAAGCCGGAAGAGATGTCTTCCGGAAACAGTTCGCGTAGCCACGGCTCCTCAATCGCCGTAGCCAGGCTTAGCAATGTATTCACGGTCTTGTCTTTTCCTTCAACTTCACGGATTTCTGCGACGACCAGGAGCCCGCTGTTTTGCACCGCGCTTTCCCTTGCGAGCAGTCCCCGCCGTCCATGCACCAGGTCGCATCGCAGCGTCCCGCCGTCGACGCGCCGTGCCACCCGGTCGCTGAACCCGATGAGAATGCATTTTTGCAACGCTTCGTCGGGAACCGAAGCCGAGGAGGTGTCCAGGCCTTCGCGTTTTGCAATGTCGAGGAATTGCTGAAATAACGGTCCGACCTGCCGGGCGGTCGTCATGTGCACGCCGAGGCGGCGGCAGGCGTCCATTCTGAACTGGTGTCGCGCGGCGTAATTATAGGCACGCATGAGCATCCAAAAATCACTGGGGGCCTTGTCGCCGAGCAAATCCTCGCGGTAACGCGCTGTGTCGCGATCGACGTTGCGCAGCAGCAGGTCGCGGCCCTGAGTCAAAGCGGCAACGAGGCACGCCTGGTGCACGCAATGGTATTGCTGGGCGGCCAAGAGCATCCGCGCGTATCGCGGGTGCAACGGAAAGGCCAGCATTTTGCGGCCGGTCTCGGTAATCGCAGCGGCTGCCGAACCGGAGGTCCCTTTGAGCGCCCCAAGGTCTGTGAGCAATTCCTCCGCGTGAGCCAGGGCCTGTTCTTCAGGCGGATCGAGCCAGCGGAATTTTCGCAGGTCCTCGATACCGGCCGCCTTGAGTGTGAGCACCACCTCGGCAAGATCGAGCCGCTTGACCTCCGGCAATTCCTGGGCAGGGCGGAACCCGTGCTCTTCTTGAGACCAAAGCCGCAGGCAAACCCCCGCCGCGGTTCGTCCGGCCCGGCCAGACCGTTGGTCGGCAGAAGCCCGGCTGATTTTGTCTACCAGCAACGTGTTGATGCCTCGTTGGGGATCGTATCGCGGTATCCGGGCCAGGCCGCTGTCGATCACGCATCGAATCCCGTCAATGGTCAGCGATGTCTCGGCGACATTTGTCGCGACCACAACCTTTCGCTTTTCGTACCGCGCCACGGCGGCGTCCTGCTCGCCCGGCGGAAGCTCTCCATGAAGCGGCAGGAGAATGAAGCCTCTCGATTCCTCGCAGTGCTGGATTGCTTGAATCGTTTGGGAAATTTCAAAGCTTCCGGGCATGAAAACCAGGACGTCGCCGGTCCCACCCGATTGAACGAAGTCGCTGAACGCTTCGGCAGCCTGAACCCAGACCGGTCGTTTGTCCATGTAACCGGGGGAGGCCGCGAACCGGATTTCGACTGGATACGTTCTTCCGTGAGATTCAAGGACCCGGCACGGCTTCAAATAGTCTTCCAATCTTCCGGCATCGAGGGTGGCCGACATCACCAGAATTTTGAGGTCCGGCCGGGTCGATTCCTGCAAATCCAGCGCGCGCGCCAGGGTGATGTCACCGTAGAGGTGCCTCTCGTGAAATTCATCGAAGATCAACGCGGAAATCCCAGTCAGGCTGGGGTCCTGAACCATCTGTCGCAAAAGCACTCCTTCGGTGACAAAGCGAATGCGCGTTTGGGCACTGGTGACGTTCTCGAACCGAATCTGGTACCCGACTTCGCGGCCAAGCTCGCCGTTGCGTTCCCAGGCGACTCGAGCCGCGAGCAATCGGGTGGCCAGCCGCCGCGGCTGGAGCACGACTACCTGGCCGTTCCCGAGCAACCCGTCCCGGAGGAGCATTTGGGGAACTTGCGTCGATTTTCCCGAACCAGTGGGAGCTGAGATGATAACGCGGCCGTGCTCTCGAACACTGGAGATAACGGCGCTCTCGATCTCGTAAATCGGCAGGTTTTCACGCGCGGCACCAGCGTTCCCGTTCATGGGCTTTTCCTTTTTCGAGGCAAATAAGGCTCAGTCCGAACCGGAACTCCGGTTCAGGAAGACGCATGGTTTTGTGAAAACCCCTGGGCGATGGCCACAGCCTTGAGCATGGCCTGCGCCTTGTTCACCGTTTCCTGGTACTCTCCCTCCGGGGTCGAGTCTGTGACCCATCCACCGCCGGCCTGAACGTACGCCTTTCCCTCTTTCAATAAAGCGGTGCGAATGGTAATGCAACAATCCAGGTTGCCATTAAAAGAGAAATACCCGACGCAACCCCCATAAGGGCCGCGCGCCGTTTGTTCCAGTTCTGAGATGATTTGCATCGCGCGGATCTTCGGCGCCCCGCTGAGAGTTCCGGCAGGGAATGTCGCGCGCATTAAATCGTAAGGCGTTCGGCCTTGCGACAGGCGCCCGCGCACCTGTGAAACGATGTGCATCACGTGGCTGTAGCGTTCAATGACCATCAGGTCCTTAACTTCAACGGATCCGAAATCGCAGACCCTGCCCAGGTCGTTTCGCGCCAGGTCCACCAGCATGACGTGCTCCGCGCGTTCTTTGGGATCGGCCAGCAACTCCTTTTCGAGAGCCTGGTCTTCCTGTCCTGTTGCGCCACGCCGCCGCGTGCCGGCAATGGGGCGGATCTCAACTTCGTTGTCTTCGCACCGCACGTGGATCTCAGGCGAGGCGCCCACGAGTGAAAAGCCCGCCAATTCCAGCAGGAACATGTACGGCGAGGGGTTTATCGATCGGGCGGCGCGGTAAATATCCACGGGAGTGGCTGAAACCGGTTTTGAGAATCTTTGCGACCCAACCACCTGGATGATGTCGCCGGCAACGATGTATTCCTTGGCTTTCTCAACGTTTGCCAGGAATTTTTCCTTCGGAACGTTCGAGTCAAATGAAATGGCGGGCGGTTCTGAGGGGATACTGACGGGTGTGTGTTCAGTTGGCTGTTCGAGCAAGGCAACGAGCCGTTCTATCTCGGCCACAGCGTTTTCGTAGGCCTCTTCCGGATTGGCCGCGTCATCTAGAACGGCGTTTACCAGCACCGTCAGAGTTTGCGACACGCGATCAAAAATCATCAACTGGTCTGCGATGAGAAAATACATCACCGGCGTCCCGAGTTCGTCGGTTGGAGGCCTGGGGACGATCGGTTCAACATCATGAATAAACTCGTATCCGATAAACCCGACTGCGCCGCCGGTAAATCGCGGCAATCCAGGCAACGGCACCGGCCGGTATTTCTTCATCACTCGTTCGACGACTTCGAGGCCGTCCCTGACGGTGGCACGATCCGACTCGCCGGCCCGGCTTACGATCGCCGTCTCTACCACGCGCCCGTTCTCCAGGACTTCCACGCGGTCCGCCGTCTGGCGAATGACCGAGCGCGGGTTGCATCCCACAAACGAATAGCGCCCCAGGTGTTCGCCGCCCTCAACGGATTCGAAGAGGAATGAATCGGCGGGTCCTCGAATCTTCCGGTAGGCCGAGAGCGGCGTCTCGATATCCGCCAACAGCCGGCGAGTGACCGGCACCAGGTTCCCTTTGTCGGCCAATTCCAGAAAATCCTGGAGCTTGGGGTAGTAGATATCCATCTGAGTGGAGGTTGTGATTACGCGACCCTTTTCCCCGCGGCTACATCACCTCGGTATCGGCTGCCCAATGAACTTGCGCGCATCCTCGCGTTTATCCGCCCGGCGCAGCCGTATTATCCCCAGCAGCGTGAAAAAAGTAACCGCCAGGGCATATGCAATAATGCCAAGTCCTATCGCAAGGGCGACGGGCTCGTCTTTCTGATGGCTGTTTGTGGCCAGGATGACCCCGGCTCCCACTCCGCCCGTCAGGAGTGTTTGACCGAAAAGACAAAACAGGTACAGCGTAATGTTTGTTTCCTGAACCCGTTCGACGTGCCATTCACGGTAGTTCTGCTCGCCCAGCGAGCGCATCAGCCATGCCGATTGAAAATTTCTGGCGGCAACCAACACGCTGGTCGTGCTAATCACAATGGCCGGCAAGGGCCAAAAGGCGAACCCGAAACACATCAGGAAGTTGATCGGGATGCCCCAGCGCCACCCCAGCTTTTTTGCCAGGGGATTGCCCTCCAAAACCATGTTCGGAGTCGCTATCCAGGTGCTCAGGAAATCCATTCCCCGCGCCACCAGCAGCAACAGAAAAACCTCTCCGTACGTCCGGCTCCCGAATGCAACGAAATCATCCATCACTTCTTGCCGTAAATCGCCTCGGGATTCTGAAGTCGCTCCTCCGTCAGTTTAAACGATTGGCCTTGAGACTCGACGGACCGGTAAAAGCAGGATCGATAACCTTCATGGCAGGCCGCCCCGGTTTGTTCAACCTGGATCAGCAGGGTGTCACCGTCACAATCAAACGCCACATCTTTGACCGTCTGTGTGTGACCGCTGGTCTCGCCTTTCATCCAGAACTTCTGGCGCGACCGGCTCCAAAAGTGCGTTTTGCCTGTCTTGAGCGTGGTTTCCAGGGAGGCGCGGTTCATCCAGGCCATCATCAGGACGCGCTTGGTCTGCACATCCTGGATGATCGCGGGGATCAGCCCGTTACCGTCAAATTTCAGCTGTTCGAAAAATGTCATAGCCGCCTGCAGTGCTTGGGGCAATCTAACAAATTTCGAGCAGCCGACTAGGAAAAACCTGAAAAGATCGGCATCAACCGCGGGTTACGGACAAGGATTGTTGCGAACTTATCATTGGCAATGGAGGCGCGCTAAGGCCCCAGTGCCGTCCCAAAACGCCTCCGACGCGTTGAACTCAATTTCCAATTTCCTGAGTCAACCTCACGGGAATCCCTCTGGAAGCCAGGTAATTTTTGACATCGCCAACCGAGTATTCGCCGAAATGAAAGATGCTCGCCGCCAAAACGGCATCAGCTTTTCCTTCCAGAAGCACTTCGGCCATATGCTCGAGTTTGCCGGCGCCCCCGCTGGCAACGACGGGCACACCTACTGCCTCGCTGACCCTCCGGGTGATTGCCAGGTCGAACCCGCCCTTGGTCCCATCGGCGTCTATGCTGTTGAGCACGATTTCACCCGCGCCTAGCGAAACGGCTTTCTGCGCCCAGGCCACCGCTTCAAGCCCGGTCGGCTTGCGCCCGCCATGAGAAAAAACCTCCCATCGTTCCGGGGCGACTTTCTTTGCGTCAATTGACACGACAATGCACTGGCTGCCGAACTTTTCGGCACCCGCTCGGATAAGTGCCGGGTTGGCCAGCGCCGAGGAGTTGATGCTGATTTTGTCCGCGCCGGCCCGGAGCATGGTGTACATGTCGTCCACGGAACGAAGGCCGCCCCCCACTGTGAGAGGCATGAAACATTGCTCGGCGGCGCGCTCGATGACGCTCACCATGGTCGCGCGCCCGTGCGCGCTCGCGGTGATGTCGAAAAATACCATTTCATCGGCGCCCTGTTCATTATACCGCAGCGCCAATTCCACGGGATCCCCCACGTTGCGCAATTCTCCGGCTTCAGCCTTTCCGAACTGGACACCGCGTGTGACCTGTCCCGCATGGACATCCAGGCAAGGGATGACGCGTTTGGCGATCATTTCACGCACATGGAACTGTTTTAATACGGCAGAATCAACATCTTCCAGAGGTTCGACAATTCCGTTGCGCCTGGGCGCGGCTTTATCGATATAATGCGCGCGGATCTGTTGGCACGCGAAATGCCCAATCCACGCGATGGGCCGCGTCGTTTTGCAGTCGATTGCGAATGGCGCCCGGCGGCGAGCCGGGTTCGTGCGCAACGAATAATCGACCCCTTCAGTCGTCCAATGGATTCGAACGGTTAGAACGAGCTAATTACAAGAAACCAAATGATTTTATGAAGTCCTTACTCAAGCCGATATTTGGCGCTGCCACTGTTTCGGTGGCGGCCGGGATGCTCTGTGGTTGTGCTTCCTCCGGTGTCCGCAACCCATCCGGCGTTGCGGTCACTCAAATGCGCCCCGACGAACAGGGCTTTGTCGCCGGCACAGGTGTCGAATCACAGGACCTTGTGGCAGTGACCGATAAAATGTGGAAAAGCATGCTGACCGTTCCTCAGATCGCGAATGCCCAGGGCGCCCCCCGCATAGTTCTGGACCCGGTCGAAAACGCGACCCGGTTCCCGATCAACAAGGACATTTTTCTTTCCCGCATCCGGGCGGAATTAAACTCCAAAGCTCGCGGCAAGGTCATTTTTCTGGACCGCGAACGCATGGCCACCCTCGAACATGAACGTCAAATGAAACTTGCGGGCCAGGTTACTGCCAGCGCGGATCCGAACGTGGTCGAGTTCAAGGGCGCTGATTTTTTCCTGACGGGCAAGCTCTCGGGTCTGACCACCCGGACCGGCGCCGGCACCAGTGACTACATTCTTTACACCTTCCGGCTCACGGATGCGCGCAGCAGCGACATCGTTTGGGAAGATTCGGCGGAAATAAAGAAACAGGGCCTGGAAGACGCCGCGTACCGGTAGAGCCGCACGCCCAGTTCAACCGATGAAAGCTGTCTGTGGCATTTTTGCCGCAATCATCCCGCTTTTGGTGAGTTCGTGCGCGACGCGGCCGCCGGAGCATCCGGTTGTTTTAACCGGCAACATTATGGTGGATGGTCCGACCGCGATTGAACACGGACCGCCCCGGGATAAAGTTCTTTGGGAATATCGCACCGCCGCGGCCGCCATGCGGCAGGGCAAATTCGATTTGGCGAAGCGTTACCTGGATGACGCCCTGACGACCTTGCAAGGAGTGTACGGCCCAGATCCGGGCGCCAAAAAGGCGCGCGGCTATTTCCATTCCGAGGCAAAGAAGACATTCATTGGCGAGCCATACGAGCGGTCCATGGCCTACATTTACCGTGGCATTCTTTATTGGATGGATGGCGAGCGGGACAACGCGCGCGCGTGCTTTCGCAGTGCTGAAATCGAAGACGGGGACGCCGAAAATCACGAGTACGCCGGAGATTGGGTTTTGCCCGACTACCTGGACGGACTGGCCACAGCGAAACTCGGCGGAGATGGAACCGATGCGCTTAAACGCGCGCAACTCAACTGCAAAGCGGGCGGCTTACAGGCGTATGATTGCAAAGCCAATGTGATCGCCTTTTTGGAGTTCGGTCCGGGACCAACTAAGTACGCCACCGGCGAATACCGCCAGGAACTGCGCTTCCATGTCGATCCCTCTCCTGTTAGGTCGGCGCAGTTGCGGGTTAATGGAAACGAATACCGCGTGTCCATAGATGATGACGTGTGGTACCAGGCGACCACGCGTGGTGGCCGCGTCATGGACCACATTCTCGGAAACAAAGCGATCTTCAAGAACGCCACGGACATCGCCGGCAATGTCGCGCTTATCGGCGGCGGCGCAGCAATCCTTTCCGGCAACGGGCATGACGCCACCGCCAACGAAGTGGGCGCCGGGTTGCTCGCCGCCGGTGTGATCAGCAAAATCTTCTCGGCCGCCACCACTCCCGAAGCAGATGTCCGCTCCTGGGACAACCTGCCGCGCTATCTTGGACTGGCCACTTTCACTCTGCCGGTTGGTCGGCACGTCATAACCTGCGAATTCCGAGACAACCGCGGGCAAGTTGTGCCTGCGTTGACGAAGACCATCACGGTTGAAGTCCCGCAGGACGCAAAGGACAAAGTCATTTTCATCAGCGATCAAGCCTTAACCCCACAAACCATATGAATATTCGCCTATTGAATTCAGGCATCGTTGCCCTTGCGCTGGGCCTCCTGCCCGGCTGTGCGACACACGATACTGGCGCTTACGTCGCTCAAAACGGCAGCGTCAATAACCTCGAGGACAATTCCAAATTCGTGCTCCTCAACCAGAGAGCCCAATATTCGGTCACCTGCGGCAGCCTTCAAGAAGCACGATTGCCTGATGGCCGGCTCCAGGTTCATGCCAATCTCAGGAACCGTGAAGACCGTCGCATCCAAATCCAGGTCAATTGCGTCTTCAAAGACGCTCAAGGCTTCGCGGTTGAGGATACTCCGTTTCAAAACGTGTTTTTGGACGAAAACGCGCAACAGGACGTGAGCTTCTCGTCTGCTAATGATAAAGCGCAACGGTACACAATCCGGGTGCGCGAAGCGCGGTAGGAATTGACTGGCGTCCGGGGTGGCGTTGTCTCACAGTTGCGTGAAATTTATGGCGACGCCGCGGCTGATTCCGTGGACTTGCCGGGTGGCAGTGTTCACGTTCCCCGGAGCGCTTGTTTATGAAAGCAAAGATCATCATTACGCCGAAGAAGGCTGTGCTTGACCCTCAAGGTAAGACTGTCCAAAGCGCCCTTGCGCACATGGGGTATTCAGGCCTGGGTTCCGTCCATGTCGGCAAATACCTCGAAATTGAAGTTACCGGAGCCGATCGCGAAGGGGCTCGCAAACAAATTGACGAGGCTTGCCACAAAATCCTGAGCAACCCGGTTATTGAAGATTACCGGTTTGAAATCGAATAGGAACAGCGTAGGCTGACCGCGTATGAATTTCTCGGTTTTGCAGTTTCCCGGGTCCAACTGCGACCAGGACGTCGTCCACGTTTTGCGCAACGTCATGGGCCATTCTGCACGGCTGCTGTGGCACAAGGAAAGCTCACTGGCGGATGCCGATGCGGTAATCATTCCCGGCGGGTTCAGCTATGGCGATTATCTGCGCACCGGCGCCATTGCCCGGTTCAGCCCGGTCATGGGAGCGGTTCAAAGCTTCGTTCAAAACGGCGGACTGGTTCTCGGGATTTGCAATGGATTTCAAATTCTATGCGAAGCGGGCTTGCTGCCCGGAGCTTTGATTCGCAACCGCTCCCTGCAATTCCGCTGCGAACAGGTCTATCTCAAGACCGTTACCCAGCAGTCGCCTTTCACGTGCAAAATCCCCACCGGAAAGCTGATGCGCATTCCCATAGCCCATGGGGAAGGCTGTTATTTTGCCGATGAACCGACATTGACGCGTTTGCGCGACAATGACCAGATCCTTTGGCAATATGCTAATGCCCAGAGCGACTGCACTGAGCAAGCCAATCCCAACGGATCCGTGTCCAGTATCGCGGGGATTTGCAATGAAGCCCGCAACGTGGCGGGGCTTATGCCTCACCCGGAGCGCGCCAGCGAACCTATCCTTGGCTCGGCGGACGGACGACTGATTTTCGAGAGCCTGATTCATTTCCTCGGCCAGAGGCATCGGGACACGCCCGCGGTCTCCCCTGCCAGGACTGCCGAACCGGTAGTTTCCTCGGTCTAATCTTGATCTAATCGCAAAATCAGATATACTCACTTTGTGAGACGTGGCAGCAAACATGGATTGTTGCTCGTTGTGGCCGCAGCGATTGTTCTCGGCGGCGGCTGTTCGCGAACCGACCAGCCACAGTCGGCTGCCAGTGACACTCCAATCCTAATCGAGCCGCGGGTCGCCGTCGGCAGGATCCACGCCGGAATGAGCGCTCGCGATGTTATTCAACAATTCGGCGAGCCAAACCGGCGAACGGCAAACGCCATCGAATACACTCCACTCGGTTTCGCCGTCATGCCTGACAAGGACGGCATCGTCCAGGTTGTCATGTGCGGAGATGTGACCGGCATCAACGGACCCCTGGTCAACAGGTTCAATGGGCGTACCAAAGAGGGTATCGGGCTCAAATCGACTCGTGAAGATTTGATCAAGGCGTACGGGGAGCCGACTTCGAGCGAAAAACTCCGAGGCGGGACCGAGTCCATCAGCTATGACTCGCTCGGGATGACGTTCACCCTGGAATCCGGCCGGATCTATCACATGATCGTCCGGCTCGAACCGGCTCGGGAAAAACTGACTGACGTTACGCTGGAGCCTGTTCAGAACGGTGCCGGTAAATAGTCATCAGCGCGTTGACCGCGCAACGCGGCCAAGATTTAAAAATTGTGTTCTTCAGGCAGGGGAGGTCTGCTCCCCGCAAGCTCGGCTTTCTGTGCCTATTCTCCAAAGATACTCACCCTATTTCCAACGGACTCGTAGCGTTGATTCTGTTGAAGGCCCGCGCTTCCCAGCAGGTTGTGGTGCAGGGCGCTCCTCCGAGCAAAAACACGGAGCCGGGGACTCCGCAGAAACCCCGATTTGCACGAATGCGGAGGAGCCTTATAATGAGCATGTGAGTAACTTACAGAAAGGCCGTCCAGACCATTCCGGTCCGGGGCCGGATCCTCAGTCTCAATCACCCCAGGAACCCACTTGGGCAGAATCTCCGGAAAACGTTTCAGCGTTGCAGATGCTGGATCGTGTGCGACTCGAATTGGCTACGCAAGGGACGGCTCCCTCCATGCCCTTGCTGCGGACGCGCATTGCCGAAATGGAAGAACTCCAGGACCAGGCGCGAACCGCGTTGGAAAAATTGAATGAAGCAGTGGAAAAACTGCGGGCTCCGGCGTTGCGCCTGGGGACGCTGTTGCAGTCTTTGGCCAATGGCCGTGTCCTGGTGTGCGTCAACGGGACCGAGTATGTGTGCAATCTCGACCCGAACGTGCCGGAAGCGTCCCTGGAAACCGGGACACGGGTATTGCTGAACGAAGCTTTTGCGGTGACGGATGTGTTTGGGTTTGAAAAGAATGGGCCCGTCGTCCGGATTAGCGAGGTGATGGCTGACGGCCGTCTGCGTGTGGGTAACGAGTCGGGGATCTCCGACGCGGTGGTCGTCCGCTCGTCCTTGTTGTTGAAGGACAAACTCAAGGTTGGCCTGGACATCCGCCTGGACAGCCAGCAGCGGGTCGCCGTGGAGATTATCGGCGCCAGCAAGCGGTTGGATCGAACGCTGACCCAAGTCGAGCCGATTCCGTGGAGCGCAATCGGAGGCCAGCAGGAGGCGGTGCAGGGAATACGGGATTCCATCGAATTGCCTTTCCTGCACGCGGCGCTCTTTCGGCGTTTTCACCACCCGGTGCCCAAGGGGTTCCTCTTGTACGGCCCTCCGGGATGCGGCAAGACGCTGCTGGGGAAGGCAACCGCCCATAACTTGCGCAAACAAATACTCCAGGAGACCGGAGAAGATCGCCCTGAATATTTCCTCAGCGTCAAGGGGCCCGAGATTCTAAACATGTGGCTTGGAGAATCCGAACGACAGGTCCGGGACCTGTTTGTGCAATGCCGTGAAAAGGCCGCCGAAGGCCACCTGGCATTCTTGTTCATTGACGAGGCGGAGTCGATCCTGGGAACCCGGCACGCCATCAGGGCCGGCACAAACATTTTGTCGACGCTGGTACCGATGTTTTGCAGCGAAATGGACGGACTCGAGCCGCTGCAAAATGTCGTGGTTATTTTGGCATCCAACCGCGCCGATCTAATCGACCCGGCGATCCTTCGGCCCGGACGTATCGATCGTAAAATCCGCGTGCGACGGCCGGACAAGGGCGCCGCGCGGGAGATTTACGGCATTTACCTCGTCGACGACCTGCCTCTCGAAGAACCGCGGGAAGCCCTAATCGACGCGATTGTGGAAGCACACTACGCGAATGCCGATGAGAATCGGTTCCTCGACATCACGTTCCGGAGCGGCCGTCACGATTACCTGTATCGCGGCGACCTGGCAAGCGGAGCCATCATCGCGGCAATTGTCGAGAGGGCCAAGGAATCGGCTATCAAACGATCCATCAGCATTCGGGGAGAGGCCCCCATAACACGCCAGGACCTGATCGACGCGCTGATTAAGGAATATCGCGAGAACGAACTGTTCCCGCCAAGTGACATTACCGAGGATTGGTTGAAGTTGACCGACTTCGATCCTTCCAATGTGGTGCGTTTGTCGCCCTATCGCCCTGGCGAACGTGGCGCCTTTTCGGCCGCGGTCTGAGCTTCGGCTGCCACTTAACCCCCTTAGGCCATGCAGGAAACACTGGATATTCAGTTCGGCACCGAAACCGAGATTGGAATCACCCGGGAACGCGCCGAGGGTCTTGACGTCGTAGCCGAAGCGATTGCCCTGGTCGGCGCCGCAACCGCGCCCGGCGTCCGCCGCCGCTGGGATTACCGATGCGAAGACCCCCATTGTGACGCTCGCGGTTTTCGCGTCAAAGAACTGATGCAGGACCATGACGAAGCCAATTACTTCGTTCAGGACGCGCAGCGCCGCCTCTCAACCGATGCCGTTCACAGTGATTTGGTTCTGCGAAACGGCGCGCGTCTGTACAACGACCATTCGCATCCCGAGTATAGCTCGCCCGAGTGCACGACCCTGCTCGAGCATCTCCAGCAGGATTATTCCGGCGACCAACTGCTGATGGATTGCGCCCGCAATCTCAACCAGGGGTCCAATAACCCGGTTCTGCTTTACAAAAACAACACTGACTTCTGCGGTCACAGTTACGGCTGCCACGAGAATTACCTCCTTCCGCGGCGGTTGCCGTGGGAATCGCTCAGCAACGGCATCATGTCGTTCCTGGTCACGCGCCAAATCCTTTGCGGCGCGGGAAAGTTCGGGTGGGAAGAGGAGGATAAGTATCTCAAACCGGGGTTTCAAATCTCGCAGAGGAGCGACTTCTTCTTCGAACTGCAGAGCATTGATACAATGCAGCGGCGGCCCATCATCAACACGAGGGATGAACCGCACGCCGACCGGCAGTTCTATCGCCGGTTCCACGTGATCCTGGGCGATTCGAACCTGTCGCTGTATTCGACTTACCTGAAGATTGGGACCACCGCGCTGGTCCTGCAGGCATTGCTCAACGGCGCCCCGCTGAGCCGCGTGCCGGAACTGGTCGATCCACTGGGAGCGCTTAAGAGCATTTCACGCGATCGCAGTTGGAAATGGCGGTGCCTGGTCAGCGGCGGCAAAGAAACCACCGCGCTGGAGATCCAAAGGCAATACCTCCAACTCGTGCGGGACTTCTGCACCAATGTCGGCGAAGAATGGTTCCACCTTTTGAATGCGTGGGAAACCGCCCTGGCCGACCTCGAACGCGATCCTCTCAGCACAGCGGACCGGCTGGATTGGTCTGCCAAGTTCAAACTGATCGACCAATTCCGGCAGGCTGAAGGCCTCACCGAAGAGGATCCGTGGCTTCAAAGCCTTGATTTGTCGTATCACCTCCTCGATCCACAGCAGGGCCTGTTTTACGGTCTGATGGACCAGGGCGCTTTTAAACTGCCCTACCCTTTGGCGGAGATAAAGGCGCACAGTTTGTGTCCGCCTTCGACGACGCGCGCGGCCGTTCGCGGCCGTTGCATCGAGAAATTCGGCTCGGCGGTCCAGGCGGCACAATGGGATCACATCCTGTTGCGCAGCACCCAGGGGACCTTAAAACTGGATTTGCTGAACCTGTTTGACCCGCGGCAGATTAAACAAGGCCTCGATATCATCAACGCGGCCAAGACCGTAGACGATTTGACACGGTTGGAATTTGCAAAATTCGTCAATGGACATAACTATTCTTATGCCTGATCGCATACAAAAACCGCATTTGCCGCCCTCCTCGCCGGGGGGAGGAGAAGGGCCCAGCGCGCCGAAAGTCGAAAAACCCAGCACCGAGGAGCTTTTGAAGCGCATGCGCAAAGTGGATCCCGATCAGGCCAGACGTTATCGACAACGGACTGGCCAATGACCGGGGACTTTCTGGCGCTGCTGCAAAAGCATCCCTTTCCTACGGTCACAGGGGACGTTCATAACCCGTTGCCTCTCGAGGCGACGACGGTCTTCGCCTTCCA